>NC_007517.1:2599166-2920833 GCF_000012925.1 Geobacter metallireducens GS-15
CAAAGGCGCGGATCGCCGCCAGGTCCATATCGAAGGGATGGAGTTCGCAGTAGACGTGGGCCTCCCGCACTCGCCGGGCGATGAGTTGGGTGTACTGTGAACCGAAGTCCAGGATCAGGATTTTCTCGCTGTGGATATCACTGCTCATCGTACGTTCTCAACCCGGTAGTTGGGAGCTTCCTTGGTAATCATGACGTCGTGGACGTGGGACTCCTTGAGCCCGGCGCCGGTGATCCGGATGAAGCGCCCCTTCTGCTGGAGTTCGCTGACGGTGTGGCAGCCGGTGTAGCCCATGCCGGCCCTGAGCCCCCCCATGAGCTGGTGGACGTTGGCACCCAGCGGTCCACGCAGGGGAACCATCCCCTCAATCCCTTCGGGAACCAGCTTCACCTCGCTCTCCACGTCGCTCTGGAAGTAGCGGTCCTTACTCCCCTCCTTCATGGCGCCGATGGAGCCCATGCCGCGGTAGCTCTTGTAGGCGCGGCCCTGATAGAGGATGGTGTCGCCGGGGGACTCCTCGGTGCCGGCGAAGAGCGACCCGATCATGATGACGTCGGCGCCGGCGGCCACTGCCTTGGTGACGTCGCCGGAGTATTTGACCCCGCCATCGGCGATGAGGGGGATGTCGTATTTGCGGGCGACTTTTGCGCATTGGGCGATGGCGCTGATCTGGGGCACGCCGACCCCGGCCACCACGCGGGTGGTGCAGATGGAGCCGGGACCGATCCCCACCTTGATGGCGTCGACCCCTGCCTTGATGAGAGCCTCGGCGGCCTCGGCAGTGGCGATGTTGCCGGCGATGAGTTCAACCCCCGGAAACGCTGACTTCAAGGAGCGTATTGCGTCCAGAACCCCCTGGGAATGACCGTGGGCCGTGTCGATGGCAATCACATCAACACCGGCCTTCACGAGGGCATCGGCACGGACCAGCATGTCAGCGGTCGGACCGACGGCAGCGCCGACCCGCAGGCGCCCCAGGCCGTCCTTGCAGGCATTGGGGTATTTCCTGACCTTCTCGATATCCTTGATGGTGATGAGCCCCTTGAGGTTCTTATCGTCGTCCACAACCAGGAGTTTCTCCACCCGGGTCTGCTTCAGATGCTCCTTGGCCTCTTCGAGGGTGGTGCCCACCGCCACGGTCACGAGCCGCTTCTTGGTCATGCGGGCGGATATGGGAAGGTTCAGATCCGTCTCGAAACGGAGGTCGCGGTTGGTGAGGATGCCGACCAGCTTCCCCTTGGCGTTGGTAACCGGAACCCCGGAGATCCGGTACTTCTCCATGATGGCCAGGGCCTCGTGGATCTTCTGGTTGGGGCGCATGGTGATGGGGTCCACGATCATGCCCGATTCGCTTTTCTTGACCTTGTCCACCTCCATGGCCTGTTCCTCGATGGTGAGGTTCTTGTGGATGATGCCGATTCCCCCCTCGCGGGCCATGCAGATGGCGGTCCGGGCCTCGGTGACCGTATCCATGGCAGCGGAAACGAGCGGAATATTGAGGTGGATATTTCGGGTCAGGCGGGTATTGAGGGAGACATCGCGGGGGAGAACTTGAGAATGGGCAGGGACGAGCAGAACGTCGTCGAAGGTCAGGCCTTCCTGAATCGTTTCGTCTAACATCGCGGACTCCTTTGTGGTGGGTCTCAAAGTATTAACCGAAAAAGATAGTCGAGGCAAAAAGGTGAGTCAAGTTAAAAGGGGTTAAAATCAAAGAGAAAATCAGGGAGGGCTCGAAGAGAAAAACCGTTTCACTCCGAGCCCTCTTCGTCAGCGCAGAATGAACGCCTCTTTTTTCCCCATACCCGGCAGCGCAGCGACGATAAGTCGAACGGCGTTCTCCAGATCGGAGAGGGAGATGACCTCCACCGGCGTGTGCATGTAGCGGAGCGGCAGCTTCACCAGGGCTGTGGCAACGCCACCCCGGGATATCTGCATCACGTTGGCGTCGGTACCTGTGGCCCGGGCAATGCCGGTGTACTGGACCGCAATCCCCTCCCGATCCGCCGTGGCCGAGAGGAGGTCAAAGAGGGGGTGGTTGATGTTGGCCCCCCGGGGGAGAATCGGCCCTTTGCCGAGCTTCACCTCGCCGTTGTGCTTCTTCTCCACGTCGGGCTGATCCGTGGCAAAATCCACCTCCACGCAGATCCCCACATGGGGGTTAACGCTGTAGGAGCTGGTGGTGCCGCCGCGGAGCCCGATTTCCTCCTGCACGGACGAGACACCGTAGAGGTCCACCGGAAGCTTCACCCCCGATTCGGCCACGGTTCGGAGCACCTCGGCCACCACGAAGCTCCCGGCTTTGTCATCAAAGGCCCGGGAAGCGACCCGGTCCCCCAGGAGCGACTCGAAGCCGACGGCGAAGGTAACCGGATCGCCGACCCGTACGGCCTCCTGGGCATCATTCTTGTCGGCCGCGCCGATGTCGATGTACTGGGCGTCAAGGCGGACCACCTTTTTCCGGTCCTCTTCATCCATGAGGTGGATCGGCTTCTTGCCGATGACGCCCGCCACCTCTCCCTTGGCCGTGTGGATGCGGACTCGCTTCCCCGGCGTCAGATGGGCATCCACCCCGCCGATGGGAGCGAAGAAGATGAAACCGTTGTCGTCGATGTACTTCACCTGGAAGCCGATCTCGTCCGAGTGCCCCACGATCATGACCCGCGGAAGGTCTTCACCCTCGCCGCGGATGAGGCCGAACACGTTCCCCATGACATCGGTGGTCACTTCGGCAAAGGGGGCGATGTAATCGCGAAAGACCCGCTGGGCCGGCTGTTCGTAGCCGGAGGGGCTTGGGGCTTCGACCAGCTGTTTGAAAAAATCGAGGGACTCCTGACGCATTGATGGCTCCTCTCCAAAATCTGTCACGACGGGGCTGTCGCCCCATCAATTCACATGGGATATTTGCCGAGATCGGCGGGATCGAGGTTTTCGAGAAAATCCACAAAGCGGCGCGCATCGGCGTCGGTGAAGCGTTCGTCGGTGTCACCGTTGCTCTTTGCAATCTTGTTGAGTAGGTGGTCCGCCACCATGACCGGCAGGGAGTGCTTGAGGGCCAACACCAGGGCCTCGGGGATCCGCACCGGGAGCAGCACCGTCTCGCCGTCCAGCAAAACCCCCACTGAAGCGTCGAAGAGGCCGTCCTTCATGTCCTCGATGACAATCTCCGCCACTTCTGCGTCCAAATGACCGAGCAGCGCCGAGAGGAGATCCTTGCGGTCGCTCTTGGCCGCGGCGTCATGGCGGACGAGTTCGGCCACGATGTACAGGGTGTCGCTGCTGTTGATCCAGATGGGGATGGTATTCGCCTCATCGGCATCCTTGAGGAGGACGACCGGCCTCTGGGCGATGGAGTCGAGGGCAAAGCCGTGGATGTTCATCTTCAGGTACATGGGTGCTCCGTTTTCTTATTGAAAAACTGCGAGTTCGCCCAGGAGCGAATTCGGGTAGCCGCGAGTGATGCGCACGTCGACGAGGGAACCTGCGAGGGAGGGATTGCCGGCAAAGTTCACGATCAGGTTGCCGTCGGTGCGGCCGTAGAGCTGGTCTCCCCGCTTGCTCATCCCTTCCACGAGGACCGCCTGGCAGGTGCCGACAAAGCCGGCATGCCTCTCAATGGTCATGTCCCGCTGGAGCCCCTGAACCCGTTCCAGGCGCTCCGTGGTCTCCTTGCGCATAATCCTGTCGCCGAGGGACGCGGCGGCGGTCTCGGGGCGGGGGGAATAGGCAAAGGAAAAGATGTCGGTATAGCGGACCTCCTCCATGAGGGAGAGGGTCTGGAGAAAATCGGCCTCCGTCTCACCGGGGAAGCCGACGATGATGTCCCCGGTTATGAGGATCTCCGGGCGAGCCGCCCTGAGCGCTGCCACCTTTTCCAGGTATTCCTGCCGCGTATAGCCCCTGTTCATGCGTGCCAGAATCGAATCGCTCCCCGCCTGGGCCGGCAGATGGATGTGTCCGCAGAGCTTGGGAAGCTCGGCGAAGCAGGCAATGAGCTCCGGTGAGATATCCTTCGGGTGGGAGGTGGTGAAGCGGATCCGCTCCAGGCCGTCGATGGCCGAAATTTCCCGCAGGAGCCCCGCAAAACTCAGCTCACCCGGCGTCTTCAGCCCGTAGGAGTTGACATTCTGGCCCAGAAGCGTCACCTCCCGCACGCCACCAGCCACGGCGCTGCGAATCTCTCCGATGATCTCGACGGAACGGCGGCTGATCTCTCTTCCCCGCACGTAAGGGACGATGCAGTAGGAGCAGAAGTTGTCGCACCCCTGCATGACCGTCACGAAGCGGGTTACGCCCCCCCCTTCGTCGGCTTGCGGGAACAAGTCGAGCCTTGCCTCGTTGTCGATGAAATCCACCGCGGCCCTGCGCTCTCCCTGCTCCGCGGCCCTGACCATCTCCGGCAAAAGATGGAGGTTGTGCGTTCCGAAGACGAGATCGAGCCACGGCACCCGCTTCAGGAGCCGTTCCCCCTCCTGCTGCGCCACGCACCCCCCCACGCCCAGAAGCAACCGTCTGTCACGCTTAAGCTTCCGAAAGCGGCCCAGGTAGCTGTAGACCTTGTGCTCGGCCTTTGCCCGCACGCTGCAGGTGTTCACAATAATCAGGTCCGCCTCCGATGAATCGGGAGTCTGGGAGTACCCCTCCCCCCTCAGGAGCGACGCCACCTTCTCGGAATCGCTCACGTTCATCTGGCAACCAAAGGTTTCGATATACAGAAGTTTTTCGCCGGTCACGGGTCCTCTTTCCTGCGGATAATTCGATAGATATTACGAAATTACGCCGCGTCCCGTCAACTGCGTATTTGCCGTATACCGCACAAGCGGGATAAAGTCCGGCAATGGCTTCCAGCACCCAATATGTGCGGGACGAAGATTGCCCCATATCCCCTTCTCTCTTGCCACCATAGGCCACGAGATTTTTAGCTTGACTTGCCACTCCATTCAATGCTAACTAATTGACTTTCAAAATTATCTGAATCCACTCGTAATACATACTGGAGGTGTAGTTTGGCTCATCACAAGTCGGCCCTGAAAAGAATCAAGCAAAACAAGAGAAAGCAGTTCAGAAACAAGTCCATCCGCTCCGGTCTGCGGACTTTCATAAAGAATGTGCGTGAGGCAGTCGAGGCCAAGGATGCAGCCAAGGCCAAAGAAGCCCTCCAGGCAGCGATCCCGGTCATCGACAAGGCGGCCACCAAGGGGATCATCCACGCCAATGCCGCATCCCGCAACGTTTCCCGTCTCACCAAACTGGTGAATACCCTCGGGTAACCATTTTTTCTATATGCACTACTAAAAGGGACTCCCGACAGGGGTCCCTTTTTCTGTGACGCTGCACGGTCAAATGCCTTGCTGCATGAGATAATTTCCTCCCTCTTGCTACCGGGAGCCCATCCCACAGACGTCCATCACAAGCTTTTCCAAAGTCAGGGTCGGCCGTTTCGCCCCTCCCCCCTTCAAGGCAAGGTCGGTAGCATAGAGGCCCTCAAAAACTTTTTTCAATTCTGAGGCGGAAAAGTTCCGCGCCTGTGCCATGACTCCCTTGATGAAGTAGGGATTGATCCCGGCAAGGCGGGAAATGTCCTGCTGGGGGACTTTCTGCGCCATCAGATCACGCACTCGCCAGAGCTGCCGAAAGTGCCGCGCGATCATGGCTAGAAGCATAAGCGGCGCCTCCCCGTCCCTGAGTATGGTGGCCAGGCTTCGGAGCGCCTTTACCACGTTTCGCTCCCCGAGGGCATTCGTAAGATCGAAAACACTCTCCACCTTCGTGTCGGAGACAATTCCCCGCACATCCTCCACAGAGATCGTCTCACGCTGCCCCACGTACAGGGCTACTTTTTCCAACTGGGTGGAGAGTTCGCCCAGGTTGTTCCCCACCAGATAGACCAGCATCTCGGCCGCCGCCGGTTCGACCCGCTTGCCGAGCCCCTTTGCCTCCTCACGGATGAAGGCGCCAAGCTGATTCTCATAGGGGCGCTTGCACTCCACAAGCTCCCCCTTCTTCTTCATCTCCTGGAAAAACTTCTTCCGCTGGTCCACCTTCTCCCCCATGAAGACGAGACAGGTGGTTGGCGGAGGGTCGGCGACACAGGAGGCGAGAATCTCCAGGGCGGCAGCGGAGAGATCTCCGGCCCGCTTCACGAGGACCATCCGTCGATCGGCGAACATGGGGAGCGTCTGGGCAACCGAGGCAACCTCGTCCCCCTTGCACTCGTTGCCGTAGAAGACATCCAGATTGAAATCGCGGAAATCGGGGGGGACAGCACTATCCATGAGCCGCTTCACGGCCCGTTCCATGAGGTGCGGCTCGTCCCCATGGAAATAATAAAGGGGAGAAATCTCTCCCCGGTCCAAGGCTTTATTGAATTCGTCGATTTTCATGGGCTCGAAGAAGTCGGAACAGGGACTCCATGGACATCAGAAATCTTCCGTAAGGTGAATATAGACTTCCCGCGCCATCTTGCGGCAGATCTCCCGAATCGCGGCATCCTCGCTGTTCTGCTGGACAACCAGATCGGTCAGGGCGGGAAAATCCTGAGTAGACGTGATGACACCCTTCCAGACCACCTGGCCGGTGTCGTTCCGACGCAGCGCTACCTCCGCAGTAACCGTGGCGCGGTATTCCTTCACCTCGTCCTTGGCGGTATAGGAGGCGTGGGAGGTGCCATAGGTGAGGACAGTTCCCGAGAGAACGAGATCGCCTCCTCTCTCCACAAGCCGGGTACCCTCCCTCTTGGCCAACTCATCTACGATAATATCGGTAAGGGTTGCTTCGATGTTTGGCCTGAAGCTCCGGTTGGTAAAGATGGAAACCTGCAGGGTCTTGCCTTCGAGCTCAGCCCCGCCCCGCGCCGGTCTCATGATGTGGTAGCCGCACCCGGCAATAACCAGCATGGTCACGATTGCCACCACAAGACGCACAATGCTCCCCTTCAGGGTCGACATAGACCCGTCACCCCACCACGATGTTGAGAAGCTTACCCGGCACATAAATCGCCTTCCTGAGCTGCTTCCCTTCTATCCACGGCTTCACCTTCTCGTCGGCGAAGGCAGCGGCCTTGACCTGCTCCTCGGTAGCGTCAGTGGCAACCGTCACCTTGCCACGGAGCTTGCCGTTCACCTGGACCACGATGAGGAATTCCTCGTCCACAGCGGCTGACGGATCAAAGGAGGGCCAACCGGCCGCCTCCACCCCTCCTTGGTGGCCAAGGGCCTCCCAGAGTTCCTCCGTCACATGGGGAACAAAGGGGGAAAGCATGATGACGACACTCTCGATGGCTTCCGTGAGGACCGGCCCGTTTTCCGGCGCATTCTTGGGCTCGAAGGCGTAGATGGCGTTCACCAGTTCCATGATCGCGGCAATGGCGGTGTTGAAGTGGAACCGCTCGTCGATATCGTCGGTGACCTTGCGGATTGTTTTGTGGACGGCACGGCGGAGCCCCCGGGCATCGTCGGAGAGGGAAGCCGAATCAACGGCTCCCCCCTTACCGACAAAGGGGAGAAGATCGCAGACAAGACGCCAGACCCGGCTGAGGAAGCGGTAACTCCCGTCGACCCCCTGGTCACTCCAGTCCAGATCCTTCTCCGGCGGCGCGGCAAAGAGGGAGAAAAGTCGTGCCGTGTCGGCCCCGTACCGGTTAATGAGGGCATCGGGATCCACCACGTTCCCCTTGGACTTGCTCATCTTGGCGCCGTCCTTGATGACCATCCCCTGGGTGAGGAGGTTCGTGAACGGCTCGTCAACGGTCACATACCCCAAATCCCGCAGGGCCTTGGTAAAGAAGCGGGCGTAGAGGAGATGGAGCACCGCGTGCTCGATGCCGCCGATGTACTGGTCAACGGACATCCAGTACTCGGCCCGGGCCTTGTCGATGGGGCCGGCGGCGAAATCGGGGCAGCAGTAGCGGAGGAAGTACCAGGAGGACTGGACGAAAGTGTCCATGGTATCGGTCTCCCGGCGCGCCATCTGGCCGCACTGGGGGCAGGGAACATTCACGAAGGAGTCGAGCTTCTTGAGGGGGCTCCCCCCCTCTCCGGTGAACTCCACATCCATGGGGAGCACCACTGGCAGGTCCTTTTCCGGCACCGGCACCACGCCGCAGATATCGCAGTAGATGACCGGGATCGGGTTCCCCCAGTAGCGCTGGCGGGAGATGCCCCAGTCCCGCAGCCGGAAGTTGACGGTCTTGGTGCCGATCCCCTCCTTTGCCAGGTAATCGGCGATCTTCTCCTTCGCCTCGTCGCTCCGCAGTCCGTCAAAGGTGCCAGAGTTGACCATCGTCCCCACCTCGGTGTAGGCGGTGGCCATTGCGGCGGGATCGAGGGTTTCGCCCTCCGGTTGGATGACTACCTGGAGCGGCAGATCGTACTTCCTTGCAAACTCGAAGTCGCGCTGGTCATGGGTCGGCACGGCCATGACCGCGCCGGTGCCGTAGTCGAGAAGGACGAAGTTGGCAAGAAAGACCGGCATCCGCCGGTTGGTCACCGGGTTGATGCAGTAGGAGCCCGTAAAGACCCCCTCCTTCTCGAAGTCCTCGGCGGTCCGCTTGATCTTGTCGGTCTTCTTCACCTTGTCGATGAAGGCCTCAACCTCGGCCCGGCGGTCAGGGGTTGTCAGCTCCAGGGCCATGGGGTGCTCGGGGGCCAGGGACATGAAGGTTGCGCCGTAGAGAGTGTCCTGGCGGGTGGTGAACACCTTTATCTTGGCGAGGCTCCCCTCCACGGGAAAATCGATTTCGCAGCCGTAGCTCTTGCCGATCCAGTTGCGCTGCATAGTCAGCACCCGCTCGGGCCAGCCGGGGAGCTTCTCGGTATACTCCAGAAGTTCCTCGGCGTAGTCGGTGATCCGGAAGAACCACTGCTCCAGCTCCTTCTGGGTCACCTCGCTGTCGCAGCGCCAGCAGGCTCCGTCCTCCACCTGCTCGTTGGCCAGAACCGTCTCGCACTTGGGGCACCAGTTGACGTAGGAGGTCTTCTTGTAGGCTAGCCCCTTCTCATACATCTCAAGGAACACCTTCTGTTCCCACTTGTAGTAGTCAAGGTCACAGGTGGCCAGCTCCCGGTCCCAATCATACGAAAGACCCATCTTCTTGAGCTGGCTCCGCATGTAGGCGATGTTCTCGTAGGTCCACTTGGCCGGGTGGCTCTTATGCTGAATGGCTGCATTCTCCGCCGGCATGCCGAACGCGTCCCACCCCATGGGATGGAGGACATTGAAGCCGCGCAGCCGCTTGAAGCGACCCACCACGTCGCCGATGGAGTAGTTGCGCACGTGCCCCATGTGGATGCGCCCCGAAGGATAGGGGAACATTTCGAGGAGATAGTACTTGGGCTTGGAAGGATCTTCTGTGACCTTGTAGGTCTTATTCTCCTCCCAGATTTTCTGCCACTTCTCTTCGACGTTTCGGGGGATGTATTTCTCTTCCACGACGTGCTACCTCCGGTTGGCGGGTCAGTAAGGGATTAAAATCAAAGGTTTGTTTTTAGCATAAAAACGCCGGCCATGCAAACATGTTCACAGGGCCGGCGGGGGCGACGAAAGGTGATGGAGGCTGGTTCAGGGATGCATCAATAGAGCCTCTGGTGACACTTCTCGCAGTGGATGGGATCCTTAACACTGAAGGCCATGCTGAAACCGTGGCAGGCGCCGCACGACTGTCCCTGCTCCATCTCCTTCATGGTATGGGATTTCCTCCCGGCGCCGGCCACGATAATCTTGCTGTGGCAGTCAACGCAACCGTATCCCTTGGCGGAGTGGGATTTATGGCTGAAGAGGACGCTCCCCACATCGCCGGGAAGCTCGTACTTGATCCCCTTGGTGGCCGGATGGCACTTCTCGCAGGCACCGGCGACGCCAAAGGCACTCTTGCCGTCATGGCAGGCGCCGCACGATTTGCCCTTCTCCATGTCGGCCATGGTCCAGCGCCGGTTCTCGGAATCAGGCTTAAAGAGGGCATCGTGGCAGTCGGCGCACGAATAGGCGTTGAGGTGGAAGGTATGGCTGAAGAGAGCGCCCGGTTCCTTGAAGGAGATCTCCTTCACCGGATGGCATTTGGTACAGTTATCCTTCACGGTGAAGGCGCTTTTCCCATCGTGGCAGGCGCCGCACGAGCCCCCTTTCTCCATGTCGGCCATGGTGTGGCGCCTGGCCGATGCGCCGGCTCCGAAGATCCCGTTATGGCAATCGGTGCAGCCATGGAGGCCTGCGTGGAACGTGTGGCTGAAGCGGGTGACTCCCGTCTGGCGGACCGGAATCGCCACCTCCACGGTGGAGGTATGGCAGGTGCCGCACGATCCCTTGACGGTGAAGGCGATCGAGCCGTCATGGCAGGCGCCACAGGAATTGCCCTGCTCCATCTGCGCCATGGTCCAGCGCTTGTTTCCGGGACCGGAGAGGAAGAGCCCGTTATGGCAGTCGCTGCAGGTTTGGGATTCCAGGTGCTTCACGTGGGGGAAACGGGCATCGTGGGGAAGGATCACATCCCGCAGGGGATGGCATTTGCCACAGTTGGCGGCAGTAGTGGCGGCAAAGGCGGTCTTGCCGTCATGGCAGGCGCCGCACGATTTTCCCTGCCCCATCTCGGCCATGGTGAAGCTCTTGCGCCCCGCACCGGCGGTGAAGATGCCGTTGTGACAGTCTCCGCAGCCATACATCTGGCGGTGGAAATCGTGCCGGAAGGCAACCGTGCCGGCAGCCCCCGTCTTGAAGCTCACATTCCGCGTCTTCACGTGGCAGCGGTCACAGTTGCCCCGGACGCCGAAGACGGTCTTGTCCTCGTGGCAGACCCCGCAGGAGAGTCCCTTCTCCATTTCGGCCATGGTGTAGCGGCGGCTGTTGACGCCACCGACGAAGATACCGCTGTGGCAGCTGCCACACCCCAGCAGAGCTGTATGGATCTTATGGCTGAAGAATGCATCGCTTTTCGCGAAGGTCACATCCCTGACAGCCGTATGACACCGGCCGCAGTCCCCCTTGACCGAGAAGGCGGTACTGCCGTTGTGACAACCGCCGCACGACTGCTGGGTCTCCATCTCCAGCATGGTGTAGCGCTTGCTTTTGGGGCCGGCCACAAAGAGCTTGCTGTGGCAGTCGCCACAGACATGGCCGAATCCCAAGTGGGCAGCGTGGCTGAAGGTGGCGTCGGCAGCAAAAGGGATATCCCGCACCGTGTGGCACTTGGTGCAGTCCCCCTTGACCGAGAAGGCGGTTTTGCCGTCGTGGCAGGCACCGCACGAACGTCCCCCTTCCATCTCCTTCATGGTAATGTGGGGGTTATCGGTACGGGCGCCGAAGATGGCGTTGTGGCAGTCGGCGCAACCGTAGGCGCCGAGCCCCAGGTGGAATTTGTGACTAAAAATGACGGCGCCGAAATTGGGGATATCGACCGGCACCTCCTTTGTCACGTGGCAGCGGGTGCACTCGCCGAGGGCGAAGGCTCGCTTCGCATTGTGGCAGGCGCCGCAGGACTTGCCCGCCTCCATCTCCTTCATGGTCACCGGCGCCGACTTGGTGCCGATCGTGAAGATCTTGTTGTGGCAGAGGGTGCAGTTGTTGCCGAGGGCCTTCAGGTGGACGGGATGGCTGAAGTTAATGGCACCGGCGGTGTCGGTCTTGAAGGTAACAACCTGGTAATCCTTGGCAAAGAGGAGCACCGGCAGAAGGAGGAGCAGCATGGCGGGAATGAACAGGCGTTTCACGGGAACTCCGAACAATTTTTAGCCGATTCGTAGCAATTCCCTTGCCACGGCAAGGATTTTGCCGGCCTGAATCGGTTTCGTGAGATAGTCGTTGGCCCCGAGGGCAAGGCCGCGCTGGCGGTCCTCGGCAGCCCCCTCGGTGGTAATGATCACGACAGGGATGTGCCTCAGGGACGGATCGTTGCGGACAAGGCTCACGAGCTTCAGGCCATCCATGATCGGCATATTGATATCGGTAAATATCAAGTCAAAACTATCCCCTCCCAGCTTTTTCAGGGCATCAACGCCGTCGGTCGCCTCCACCAGCGCAACGCCAGGGAGCCGCCGCAGCGTGAAGGAGATAAGCTGCCGCATGGTGGGCGAGTCTTCTACGACAAGTATCCTCTTATCGGACATAGTCATGGATCTCCGGTGCAATAGGCTACTTCGTCAGGAGATTGATGAATCCCTGCATGGTGGAGCGCTTGCGCTCCGAATCCGAGTAAAGCCTGGAACTGAATATGGCGGTTGCCGCATGGCCGGCAAGGAGTGTGAACAGTTCATAGTCCACCGGCACAAAGGCTTTTTTCTGGATCAGGAGCTTGTAAATGACGATGACTCCGATCACTTGATCCTTGATCTTGAGGGGTATGCAGACCATGGGATTCGAGAGGTCTCGCACGTATCCCGCCGGATCCTCGAGGAAGTGGCTCTCGCCGGTAGCGGCGATGGCCCCGATGGTCCCCTCGCCGGGCCGCACCTTCGGCACATCATCAAGGGAAATGCCCTCGGCGGCAACGGCGCCCAGCAGGCCGGCCTTCTCGTCGATGAGCATGACGGCGAATTCCTCGGCCCCGATCAGGTTGATGATGATCTCGGTGATGACCTTGAGAACGTCATCAAAATCGAGAATGGAGTGGAGTTGGTAGCTGGCTATGTAGAGGTTTGCCAGATTGTTGTTTTCCTCTTCGATTTCCACATAGCGGGTGGCGAAATCATTGTTCTCAGCCTCAATCTGCCTGATGCGGCCGAGAATCTCGTCCTTCTCCCGCTCCAACTCCTCGATGCGGGCGGCGAGAAGCCGGTTTTCCTCGACAAGGGAAGCCGGAGCCCCTCCCTTGCGCTGGTGTTCCTCCAGCTGAAAAATCCGATATCGAAGCCGCTCGTTCTCCTTGAGGAGATCCTGGGTAAATTCCGCGCCCTTCTTGAAGAGCTGGAGGAATTCGTCGGCCCGCACATGCATCCCTTTTTCATCACTCTTGTCATCCATCGACATGACTTGCTCCCAGCACCACACTTGTTTATACGGCGCGGCGGTTACGCAGCGGACCCTCGGCCTGCTAATCAAGGTCGGTGGCCACTCCGCAACGCATACGGATTTCCCGCGCAATCAGATCGAGGGGTACCACCTTATCAACCACACCCGTGGCGATGGCCTCCCTCGGCATTCCAAACACCACTGCCGAACTCTCGGCTTCGGCAAGGGCTTGTCCTCCCGCGCCTTTGATGGCCCGCACCCCCCGGCTCCCATCGTTCCCCATGCCCGTAAGCACTACGCCAAGGGTCCGCGGTCCAAAGACTTCCGCACAGGAGGCAAGCATGGCGTCGACCGATGGGATGTAGCGATCCTCGGGAGATGGTTTGCGCACCCTCACCACCACTGAGCCGGAACTCTTCTCGAACACCATGTTGTGGCCGCCGGGAGCAATCAGCACCCGCCCCGGCCACACCGTATCGCCGTCGGCCGCTTCCTTGACCTCGAAAACGGAGAGGCGGTTGAGGCGCTCCGCGAAGGTTCGCGTGAAACCGGCGGGCATGTGTTGAGAAATAACGATCGCCAGGGGAAGGGCCTCGCGGAACGAAGAGAGAATCCGCTGGATGGCGGGGGGGCCGCCGGTGGAAGAACCGATGGCCACCACATCGAGACGGCACGGCACCACACGTCGCGGCTCCGCTTCCGCCTTTTTCGGGGCGACAGGAGGGGGAGCCAAAACCTCCACTTTCTCACGGCGGATGATCTCCTTCATGTTCAGGGAAAAGACGCCCCGCACCTTCTGCTGGATATCGTCGGTTATGGTAAGGAGTTCCTCGGAAATCCCCTGGCTCGGCTTGGCGACGAAATCGACCGCTCCCAGTTCAAGAGCCTTGAAGACCTTCTCGTCATCACTCTTGGCGCTGATCACAATGACCGGTGTCGGACAGTACCCCATGATGATCCGCAGGAGAGTGAAGCCGTCCATCTTGGGCATCTCGAGGTCAAGGGTCACGAGGTCGGGCTTCAGATCAATGACTTTTCTGATCCCCTCCTCGCCGTCGTTGGCGTATCCCGCCACCACCACCTCGGGCATGCTTTCAAGCATTTTGATAATGGCCCGCCGGTTGAAGGCGGAATCGTCGATGACGACAACCCTGATTTTTCTCATAATCCACCCCCTGCCCCGCCCGGGAAGGGCTTCTGGTAGACCATGTCGTTCTTGAAGTGTTTAAGGGTGAAGGCCGTGGAGATATTCATGAGCGATTCGGAGTGACCCAGGAGGAGATATCCCCCTTCGTGCAGGGTCCGGTAAAAGGAGTCAATCACCTTCCGCCGTGCCAGCTGGTCGAAGTAGATGATGACGTTGCGGCAGTATATCACGTCCATGCAGCCCAGCAGCGCGATGCGGTTCGCGTCGAGGAGGTTCAGGTGGCTTATGGTGACCAGTTCCCTCACCTTGTCGTTCACCCGGTACATTCCGTCCTGTTCGGTGAAGTAGCGACGGATGTAGCTGTCGTCGGTCACCCGGAAGGAAGACTTGCCGTAGAGACCCTTGCGGGCCTGCTGAATCACCCGCTGACAGATGTCGGTGCCGATAATTTCCACCTGCCAGCCGGCGAAACCGCCCATTTCCAGAAGGAGCATGGCGATTGTGTAAGGCTCTTCACCGCTGGAGCAGCCGGCGCTCCAGATGCGGAGCGTCCGGTCGCCGCTCTTCATTTTCATCGCGCGCAGAGCGGGAATGATCTCGTCGGTAAACGCCTTGAGCTGGAACGCCTCGCGGAAGAAGTAGGTCTCGTTGGTGGTGAGGAGATCCATGATATCCGAGAGTTCCTGGTCCCTGTTCCGGTTATACTTGAGGAAGTGGTAGTAGTCCCTGAACCCTGCGAAATGGTGAAACTGCAGACGCTTGGAGAGGCGCTTTTCCAGCAGGTAGGTTGCATCGCTATCAAAGTAGAGGCCACAATGATTGTAGATGAGATCCCGAATCAGGCGGAACTCCTCATCGGATAGCGGTATTTCCGGTTCCAGGGTGAACATTACCGCCACCTTCCGAGAAGGTCCCGGAGCTCACCCCGTACGAGTTCGTCCTGCTCGGCTTCCAGAGCCTTGCGCAGGTGCTCGGCCGCTCCCTCGCCGAGAAGATGCGCCATGGCACGGGCAGTGGCACACCGCACGTCCCAGTGGGGGTGTCGGAGAAGGCTGTCCCGGTACTCGTCAATCCAGGAGGAACCGCTGCGGGAGAGGATGTCGATGGCAGATTTCACCACCTCCTCGTCACTGCTCTCAAGGCCCCTTCTCACGAGCAGAAGTGCCCGGTCGTCCCCAAGACCGGCCAAGGCTTCGAGCGCAGTGATAAGCACGACCCCATCCGCCTTGCCCAACAGATCCTCGATGGCATCAAGCGCCCGCTCGCCGCCCATCTTGCCGAGGCTCCTGAGGGCAGCGCAGCGGACCCACGGATCTTCATCGTTGAGCGAAAGGATCAGAGAGTCCACGCTCCCCTCACCCTGCATCTCACCGAGTCCCGTAGCGGCGGCGATCCGCACATCAGGGTCCTCGTCCACCAGCGCCATGACCAGGTTCCCGAGGCATTCGGGAAGGCGCAGGCCCGCAAGAGCGGTCACAGCACTACGCCTCACAAGGGGGCTCTCATCCTTCACCAGAAGGGCAAGGCGCTCCGGATCGGCCAGAGCCGCGAATATCCGCGCGGCATCCTGTCGGTTATCGGGGTTGGGCGACGTGGAAAGAGTCCTGGCGATGGCAGCCACCTTCTCCCGGCCGGTGGGGGCAAGACGCACAAGAGCATCCACGGCCCCCTTGCGCACGTCTTGCTCGCTGTCGTCAAGCAGCACTCGAATCTGATCCAGCAACCCGGTAAGGCCGATCTTACCTGCAGCCACCACAGCGGCATTGCGGACCGAGTACCGGTTACTCGCCATGGCCTCGCCAAGATACGGCGCCGCACCACCAAAGCCCATTTCTCCCCACAGATAAATGATGAAGGTTTTTTCCTCATCATCGGCTTTGGAGAAAGCTGCAAGCAATGCGGCCATCCCACCCTCTCCCATAATCCGGAAACCCTGGAGACACGTGCGCCGAAGCCGCTCGTCGCGGCATCCCTCCAGAAGGGGCAGGGCCGCACGCTCATCACCGATAAGCGCCAGAATCCCCACAAGTGACTCTCTCACCTGCCGATCGGTGGTATCAAGGGATGCGATGAGATCATCCACGCACGGTTTCCCCCTGAAACCCGTGAGATGGTCATCAACCTCCCGTGCGTACACCGCGGGGAGTCTCCCCCTGAGGCGCGCCAGGGCGCAGGCCGCCGCTTCACGGACTGCCCGGACACGGTCCTGGAGCCCCTCCAGGATTACAGGTACGGCATCACGGTCTCCCACTGCGCCAAGGCACTCTATGACGGGACGCTTCAGGAGAGGATCCGCTACAAGGGGAGCAAACACCGGGATGGGAACCGGTTCCCCAATCCGGGTAAGGGCGCCGAGAACCGAAAAGCGGAACCAGACATCACCCGTTGCCAGGGCCTCAACCAGAGGCGCAACCGCGCGAGGGTCGCCGATCTTGCCGAGATTCTCCGCCGCTGCGGCAGAAACGTTGGCATCGGGATCCTGCAGTGCTTCCACGAGGGATGGGATGGATGAACGGTCGCCGATGCTGCCGAGGATGTCGGCGACAAATTTCCGTACGTCATGATCAGGGTCTTTGAGGTGGTCAAGGAGAAGCGGCACACTCCGGGATTCCAGGCGCTCCAGGGCCTCCACCGCCGAGTTCCGGAGCCCGGCGTTGTCGGAGGATGCAAGCAGGCCGATGAGCCCGTTCAGGGTTGAGTCATCAAGGGGCACGGTGAGAAGCGTGTTGACCGCCTCCTTGCGTACCCGCCAGCTCCCGTCCCCCATGGCTGAAAAAAAGAGTTCACGACTCCTGGCGAGAGGATGGCGACCCAGGCCGATGACGGCCTGTCGACGCTCCTCGTCGTCGGCACCAGTAAGTTGAGTACGTATGTGTTCAAGATCGCCCACTGACGGTCTCCTTGTCGAACTGTCAGGATTCCCGCACACACTGCGGGTATCCTCTTTTTCCGGAATTATCGGGCGGGAGTTGCGCCCGATGCCCGTGAGAAGCCGGCGAGAGCCGATGTTTCACGGCTGTTCAGAATAGTGTCAAGATTGAGAAGCATGATGAGGCTGTCGCGGACAAGACAGACGCCGATCAGGTACTCGGTGCTGATCCCCTCGGCCACATGGGGAGGGGGCTTGATGTCATGGGCTTGGACCGTAACGACCTCGGTGACGTCGTCCACGACGAGCCCCACGAGTTGGCGGGACACGGTTACCACCAAAAGCCGTGATTCCTCCAGCGGAGCGCGTTCAGGAAGCTCGAACCGCTTGCGCAGATCCATAACCGGAATGACCGTGCCGCGAAGATTGATTACCCCTTCCACAAAGGACGGTGTCCTGGGTAGCTTCGTCAGGTGCTGAGGCTTGAGGATTTCCTTGATCCTCATGATGTCAGCGGCAAAATTCGCATCACCCAGACGGAAACAGGCAAGCTGAATTTCCTGGATGTCGGTTTCCATCATCATCCCCCCTGGGGCAGCACATTTAAATGGTTTCTGTCTGGCTCCCTCCCGTTAAGGAGAGAGGAGATCCTGAATTATCTCAATGATCTTTGCCGACTTGAACGGTTTGGTGACGTAGGCCGACGCGCCCGCCGCCATCCCTCGCGCGCAGTCCTGCTCGCTCTTCTTGGCCGTAAGCATCACGACGGGAGTGTGTGCCGTTTCGGGATTCTGCTTGATGCGCCGGCAGACCTCAAAGCCATCTATCTCCGGAAGCATGATGTCGAGGATGACCAGATCGGGCCTGGTCAAGCCGACCTGTTCAAGGGCGGCCACCCCGTCGGTGGCACCCACCACTTCATACCCCCTGGACGTGAGGAGAATGCTTTCAAGCTTGAGAAGGCTTTCCTCATCCTCGACGATCAGAATTTTTTTCTTCGTCATGTCTGGACCCTTTCGCGCCATTAAAATGGGGCACGATTTCAGAGCAGCAACACGTCAAGAACCTTTTCCATTGCGAGCATAATGACGATCTTTCCGTCATGGCGTCCGATACCGGAGACAAATTCACGATCTATGCCATCGAGAACCGCAGGGGGCTGTTCCACGGTGTCTGCAGCAATCCGAACCACCTGGGTCACCTCGTCCACAAGAATACCACAGAGACCATCACCTTTCTTCACCACGATGATGCGCTCTTTCCCTCCCCCTTCTTCCCGGCACAGGCCAAGGCGCTCCCGGAGGGCGAATACGGGGATAATGA
The DNA here is from genome assembly GCF_000012925.1 of Geobacter metallireducens GS-15. Lineage (NCBI taxonomy): Bacteria > Pseudomonadati > Thermodesulfobacteriota > Desulfuromonadia > Geobacterales > Geobacteraceae > Geobacter > Geobacter metallireducens. The sequence continues at coordinate 2,617,439 of NC_007517.1, forward strand.
TGCCGCGCAACGAGAGCACACCGGCGATGAAGGGGGGTGCATGGGGAACCTCCGTTGTCTCCCGGGGCTTGATGATCTCCTTCAGTTCCATGATGTCGATGCCGTAAATCTCGTCGGCAACCCTGAAGCAAAGAATTTCGAGGGAAGACGAAGCTTGGACCGGGAGGTCGGCATCGTCTTCAACAGGGAGAACCTCATCAACAAGGGCAGACTTCCGCCCTTCGAGGATAACGGTCAAGGGGTCGCGAACAACCGGCGGAGCAAAGCTGGCCTGGATGATCTCATCCTGGGGAAAGGACTCGTCATAGTGGCCATCATCGGTCTCCTCCAGCGGAGGAGCGGAGGGGGTAACCGGTGATTGCGCAGCCTGGGGTTCCTCGCGTCGCCCTTCGCGTTCCCTTTGGGCCTTTTTCCTGATTTCGGCTATATCCATCATGGCAGTCGATCCTTTGACCTCAGTAGAGGCTCGCTTCGTCACGCAACTCTTCCACCAGCGATGCATCGATCCAGGCAGAGTCCTTCCCGAACCCCACCAACAGCGCATTGGTCGCCAGGATGTTGATCTTGCGCGGCACCCCGCCCGACAACTCGTAAATCCTCCGGATGGCATCCGGAGAGAAGAGCCCCTGGGGTCCGCCGGCCACCTCCACCCGGAAGTCCACATACTCGAGGGTTTCCTCAAGGCTCAGGGGCTGGAGGTGGTAGTGCATGGCAATCCGCTGCCGCAGGGCTTCATGGGCCGGCTCGGACAGTATCTGCCGCAGCTCCGGCTGCCCCATGAGAATAACACTCATGAGGTTGCGGTCGTCCAGCTGAAAGTTGGTCAGGAGCCTGATCTCGTCGAACACCTCCTGGTCGGGGATCAGCTGGGCCTCGTCAATGATGATGACCGGGCAGCGCTTCTCCCCCTCGAGCCGGTAAACCGCCTCGGTGAGCTGCCGCAGGAGTTCGTCCTTGGCCGCGGCCGGCTCAGCGATGCCGAGACTGCGGGCCACCGTGCGGAGGAATTCCACGGCCGAGAGTCGCGGGTTGACGATGAAACAGAAACAGCCGTCATTCCCCACGGCGTCCATGAGCGCCCGGGAGATGGTGGTCTTGCCGCAGCCGATGTCGCCAGTGAGGAGCGCCAGTTCCCGCTCCTCCACCGCATACTGGAGCCGTGCCAGGGCTTCCCGGTGTCCCCGCGACAGAAAGAGGTAGCGCGGGTCCGGGGTCTTCGAGAACGGCTTTTCGGTCAGACCGTAGAACTCCCTGTACATCTACCCTCCGCTCCGGAACGCCTCGCCGATGATCCCCCCCACGTCGAGCACGAGGATCGTCCGCTGGTCCCCCAGGTCCGCCGCTCCGGTGATCCCCCGGTACCCCTTGAACATGTCCCCCAGGGATTTGATGACAATATCCTGCTGCCCCATGAGATCGTCGACAATGACCCCGAGCCGTTTCTCCGCCACCCCCACCACCACCACGTAGAACTCGGCGGAATCCGGTTTTGTGCGCGGGACGCCGAAAAAGCGCTCCAGCCGCACGAGCGGCAGGGTCGTTTGCCTGAGCTGGTAGACCTCCTTGCGCTCCACGGTATCGATGTCATTCTCGGTGACGATGATCGTTTCAAGCACCGACGTGATCGGGAGGGCGTAGGTGCGCCCGGCGGTGGAAACCAGCAGCGCCTTGATGATGGCCAGGGTGATGGGAAGGGTGATGATGACCTTGCTCCCCTGGCCGAAGATGCTCTCGATGTCCACCATCCCCGAGACGGCGGCGATGTTGTTTTTCACCACATCCATGCCGACGCCGCGGCCCGACAGCTCGCTCACCTTGTCGGCGGTGGAAAAGCCGGGGAGAAAGATGAAATCGAGGGCCTCCCGGTCGGATACCCCTTCCAAGGTCTTGATGAGCCCCTTTTCCAGGGCCTTCTTCTTCACCTTTTCGATATTGAACCCGTGCCCGTCGTCCGACACTTCGATGACGACGTGGTTTCCCTTCTGGTAGGAGGAGAGACGGATGGTTCCCCGCTCGGGCTTGCCGGCGGCCACCCGCTCTTCCGTGGTCTCCAGTCCATGGTCGATGGCGTTGCGGATGATGTGAACCATGGGGTCGGCGATATCCTCGATGATGAGCTTGTCCAGCTCAGTGTCCGCGCCAAAGGTCTTGAGGTCGACCTTTTTCCCCTGTTCCCGGGAGACCTTCCGGACAATGCGGGCCATCTTCTCGAAAAGTTGCCCAACCGGGATCATCCGGATCTCCATGACCCCCTTCTGCAGTTCCGTGAGCTTGCGGTCGAGCCCCTTGGCCGCCTTGCCCAGCTCGATGGCCAGGGACGAGAACCCTTCGAGTCTCATGCGTGTCGCCAGCATCGAGATGATGGAATGGGAGAGGACCAGCTCGCCCACGATGTTCATGAGATCGTCCAGCTTGCCGATGTCGACCCGCACCGTCCGGCTCATGCTCTTGGCGGTCATGTCGTCGCCCTGGCCGACAGGAGCGGAGACCTCTGCCGGAGCCGAAGTCGGAACCGACGCCTGCGCTGTAGCGGGGATTGCCACGGCAACACCGGCCGCGATGGCCGAGGGTGGAGAGGCAGCCGCACCGATCCGGGTGACCTCGACATTATCCCGGTCAATGAGTCCGGTAACATCATCAAGCGCGAGGTCGGTGCCGTAGAGGATCTCGAAGTCGATCATCGACTCGGGAGTGGCACTGGCACTGGGGAGAGTACTCACCACCTCTCCAGACTTCTTCAGGACTTCCGTGATCTCCCCCAGATCCTGATCGAAGGACATGAGGTTGAAGGAGGCATGGATGGAGTAAATGGTCCGCCCCTTCTTCACATTCTCCAGCAGCCGGTGTTCCTCGTATTCGGTGAGGGAGTTGAGGACCTTCTCCGGCAGGCCGAGCTTCTGGAGGGGTGACTCGCCGCCACTCTCCTGGGCTGTGGCGCAGTCATTGAGCCGCTGAATCGCGTCGGCAATGGCGGAAGAGAAGTTTTCTCCGGTGCCGAGCCCCCGCACCACGGAACCGAGAAGTTCCATGGCATCGAAGAGGATGTTCATGGTGGCATTGGTGAGGGGTATTTTGCCGAGGCGAAGTGAATCGAGAAGGTTTTCCAGGTTATGGGAGAGCTGCTGGATGTCGGCGAAACCGAACATGCCGGCGAGCCCCTTGAGGGAGTGGGCGCCGCGGAAAATGGCATTGAGCAGGTCCGGATCACACTCCCCGCTGTCGGCGCAGTCGCCGAGGGTTCCCAAGTCGGTGCTCAGTCGATCGACAATCTCTTCGGCTTCGGCCAGGAAGTCTTCCACGGCCCTGCCGGACGTATCATTTGAATTTGCCATGGATAACCCTCAGGCCGTGTACTGTTTGATCAACTCCTGCAAACGCGCCGGATCGAACGGCTTCACCAGATATTCGTTGGCACCGAGAGCGAGCCCCTTTTCCCGGTCACGCTCGCTCCCTTCGGTGGATATGATGAAGAGTGGGATATGGCGGTAATTTTCACTTCCACGGACAAAGCTCACAAGCTCAAGCCCGTTGATGTCGGGCATATTGATATCGGTTATGATCAGGTCAACGGGTTCCCGAGGCAGAAGCCGAAGGGCTTCGAACCCGCTCGCCGCCTCGGAAACCAGATATCCGCCGAGGGACTCGATGGTCGCCACCAGAAGGGACCGCATGGTCGACGAGTCTTCCGCTATAAGGATTTTCTTCACGTTACACTCCGAAGTTTACTTTCCAGCAGCGCTTTTTCCATGACCAGCCCGGCTTGGGACAGAAAAATCTCCAGGGCCTCCGTCCCGACGATTGGCCTGCGCTCGGCCTGATTGTCACCGTAGAGGACAGCGATCACCTCTCCACCACTTACGATCGGCCCGAGGAAAACCTCGTGGGGAATCTCCACGCCGATACGGCCGAACAGATAACGATTCCATTCATTCGCTTCGGGACGGACCACTGCCGGGTGTTTCGCTTCAATAACCCCGCTGAACAGCGATGGCTCTCCTCTCGGTATGCGGAGCGACCTGATCCGCTCGTCGGCACCGCCTCCGCGGTCGTCGAGGCCAAACTGACCGAGCCCCACAACCTCTTCCTTCAGTACCCTGAAGATTACCGCCCGGTCCATGAACTCCGCGGCAAGCCGCAGGACCAGCAGGGTAATGCCGCATCCCAGCTCGGGATTGTGCAGCTCTTCGAGCATCCCCCGCAACAGGGTCATCCGGTCAGCGTGGCTGTAACCCTCCTCACCGGTCTTTGCCAGCTCCTCTCCCATTTCGAGACGAAGCTCCTCACCGATGTTGATGTGCCCCGGCGGCGGCGCAGGCACCACGGTACGCCCTTCAGGAGGCTGGGGAACCCGGAGGGGCTCCTCATCCCGGGGAATATCCCTTCTGCGGCGGTCCTGGTTCGCCTCCGCCATCAGGAGCCGGGGATTGAGCCCCTGTTCCAGCATGAACTGGAGGGGATCCATCCTGATGGTGCCGGCAGTGGCCACGTTGTCCTGGAGAATGAATTCGAATGTCCCTTCCACCCAGGCAAAGAGCGTATAGACTACCCGCTCCACCTGCTCCCGGGCCACATCTTCGACAACGGTGGCAGGCACGCCGAATCGTCGCACCAGGATCGATCCGAGCCGTTCCTGGAATCCCTCGCTTTCCTGGCATGCAAGGGCTGACCGCAGGGTTGCGAGATCGAGCTTCCCCTTGCGGATCAGGACCTCGCCGATATTCTCCAGGAGGGTGCTGGAGGTGGCCTGGATCACCTGACCGAGACGGAAGACGATGGTCCCTTCACGCCCCCGGCTCTTGATCCGCAGAATCCCCGACTTTGATGAAAGGCTGATGATCTGTAAGATCTCACCCAGCCCCAGATCTTCAAGACTCCCGACAAGGCTCATGGCATGAGAGGGTCAAAAACCCGGAAAACAGTGGTAGAAACGGCGCTCATCATAAACTACTCGTCCGGTTCAAGTAAAGCACGTTTACTCCCGGCGATCCCTGCCCCGGAAGATGATCTTGAGCGGGCTGCCGGTGAAATCGAACGCCTCGCGGAACTTGTTCATGAGGTACCGCTCGTAGGAAAAATGCACCCCCTCCGGCTGATTGGTGAACAGTACGAATGTCGGCGGCTTCGTCCCCACCTGAGTGGCGAAGTAGAACTTCACCCGCCGCCCGTGGGAAAGGGGGGCGTGGTGTTTCTCCACCGCCTCGGAGAAGACCCGGTTCAGGTCGGAGGTGCTTACCCGCTTGGAATACTGGGCCATGACCCGCTCCACCTCCTCCATGACCCGGTTGATCCGCTGGCCACTCTTGGCTGATACAAATACTATCGGCGCGAATGAGAGATACTTGAATTCCGTCTTGATCTGGTCGACGAATTTCCCAAGGGTGCTGTTGTCCTTGGCCAGGGTATCCCACTTGTTGACCACGAAGATGCAGGCCTTGCCCGCCTCAAAGGCGTAGCCGGCGATCCGCTCGTCCTGTTCCGTCACCCCTTCCTCGGCATTGATGATGATGAGCACCACGTCGGCCCGCTCGATACTCCGCAGGCTGTCCACCACGCTGTACTTCTCCAGCTTCTGGGTGGTCTTACCTTTGCGCCGGATGCCGGCCGTGTCGATGAGGAGGTAGCGCTTCTTGTTGCAGGCGAAGAGAGTATCGACGGAATCCCGGGTGGTGCCGGGGGTGGGGTTGGCCACCACCCGCTCGAAACCGAGGAGCCGGTTCACCAGGGACGACTTCCCCACGTTGGGGCGCCCCACCACGGCGATCCGGGTGATATCCTCGTCATCAAGGCGGGTCGAGCTTTTGGGAAGGGCCGCCACCACCTCCTCCATGAGGTCGTTCACCCCCCGGTTGTGCTCGGCGGAGATGGTGTGAAGGGTGCCGATCCCCAGGGTGTAGAAATCGGCCGCCTCGTTCTCGATCTTTTCGCCGTCCACCTTGTTGACCACGAAGAAAACGGGCTTTTTCACCCGACGGAGCATCTCCACCACCTCCACGTCGGATGGGGTGAGCCCGGCCCGGCCATCCATGAGGAAGATGATGACGTCCGCCTCCTCCATGGCGAGCTGGGACTGCTCCCTCATCTGCTGCAGGAGCCGGTCTTCGCTCACCGGCTCGAAGCCGCCGGTGTCGATGAGAATGAACGGCGCCTCGAAGCGGGTGACGGTTTCGTAGTTCCGGTCCCGGGTGACGCCGGGCATGTCGTCGACAATGGCCTTGCGGCGCCCCACGAGACGGTTGAACAGGGTCGATTTCCCCACGTTGGGGCGACCCACTATGGCAACGAGTGGCATCATGTGTATCCAAGCTCCTTCAGCATCCGCTCGTCTTCGCTCCAGTCCTTGCGGACCCGGACGAAGAGTTCCAGGAAAACTTTCGTATTGAGTAGTTTCTCGATCTCGACCCGGGCTGCCGAGCCGATCTTTTTCAGCATCGCCCCCTTTTTGCCGATGATGATCCCCTTCTGGGAATCCCGTTCCACGGTGATGGTGGCGGCAATGGAGACGAGGCCTCCGTCCTCCCGCTCCTTGAAGCTGTCCACCTCCACGGCGGTGGCGTAGGGGACCTCGTCGCGGGTCATGCGAAAGACCTTCTCCCGGATGATCTCCGCGGCAATGAAGCGCTCCGGCACGTCGGTCAGGATGTCGTCGGGAAAGTAGACCGGTCCCTGGGGGAGGGCCTTGCGAACCAGTTCCACCAGATGGTCGACACCGTCGCCGGTGCCGGCCGAAATGGGCACGATCTCCCGGAATGGATAGCGGTCCTTGTAGGCGGCGATCCGCTCCAGCACCGCCCCCTTCTCCGTCAGGTCCACCTTGTTGATGACAAGGAAGACCGGCGCCGTGGCCCCGGCAAGAACGTCGATGATCTCCTGCTCCTGCTCCCCCGGCTTCTGATTAGCCTCAACAAGGAAGAGGACCAGGTCCACCTCCCGGATGGCGGACAGGGCCACCTCCACCATGTACTTGTTGAGCCGCGAGCGGGCCTGGTGGATTCCCGGCGTGTCGATGAAAACGATCTGGGCGCCGGGGACGTTGTGGATCCCCTGTATCCGGTTACGGGTCGTCTGGGGCTTGTCCGAGGTAATAACAATCTTTTCGCCGAGAATCCGGTTCAGCAGAGTCGATTTCCCTACGTTGGGGCGCCCGATGATGGACACGAATCCGGATCGGAACGGGTTATCTGACAAAGTGCAACTCCTTTCGTGAAACGTGCAGGTCAATCCAGCACGTTGCCGGCAATGGTTCCGCCGGCATAAACAACTTCGAGATCGTAGGGGGAGAGGTGCGAACTGCCGGTGACCCGCGTCACCGCCACGCCGGACCGCTCCCTGAGACGGACGAGATTACGGCGGTGCTGCCCCGCCACGTCGGACAACCGCCGGGGCGCGCAGACAACCACCAGATCGGAACCGGCGGGAATCCCCGCTGTCAGTCGCTGGAGAAGATCGAAAAAGAGTTCGCTTTCCGCAAGCTGCCGAAATGCCGGATGCCACGGACCAGCCAGGACCGTCCCGGGCCGCTCCAGTTCCTCCGTGGGCTGGAGACCAATCCGGATCACCGGCACGCCGGCAGAGATACACCGGCGGAGCATGGCCGCGCAGAGGGAGACGGCATCGTCGAGGGCCAGGGGGGTGTAGTCCCCGGAGCGCCAGAGTTCCGCCAACCGGGTCCCCTCCACAACCAACGTGGGATAGATGCGCATAAAGGCCGGAGACAGGGCAAGGACCCGTTCGAGGGATTCAAGGGTCGAATCTGCGGTATCGCCGGGAAGCCCCGGCATCAGTTGGGCGCCGACGTCGATGCCGGCCCCGCAAAGGGACGCGAACGCCTGCTCCACATGGGCCGCCCCATGCCCCCTGCCGGCCGCGGTGAGAACAGCATCATCCATGGACTGGACCCCCAACTCCACGGTGGCCACGCCACGGCTCGCGAGAAAGCGCGCCGTTTCACCGTCAACCGCATCGGGCCGGGTGGAAAGCCTCACCCGGGCCACGCTCCCCGTTGCCATGAGGGGCTGCAGCGGCGCCAGGAGCCGTTCCTGGTCGCTCCGAGGGAGGCTCGTGAAGGTGCCGCCATAGAAGGCCACTTCCAGAGGCCTCCCCCGTCCGGACGCGGCATGGCGGTCGATGGTGGCGATCATCTCCTCCGGCTCAGGAAGCCCGGGCCGCTGGCCGGAAATCCGCTCCTGGTCGCAGAAGACACACTGATGGGGACATCCCTGGTGGGAGATAAAAAAGGGGACAATGAGCGGCTTCATCCTTCTCCTTCGGCAGCGAACCGCGCGAGCACCTGCCGGGCAGCCGCCTGCTCCGCCTCCTTCTTGCTCCTCCCAGCCCCCTCCCCCATCCGTTTTCCGGCCACCATGGCAATTACCGTGAAGCGCCGGTCATGGGGAGGGCCGTCCGTAGCGATTAACTCATAGGTGGGCGCCGTCCCGAATCGGGTCTGAACCATTTCCTGAAACTCGGTCTTGAAATCCCGCCCCGTGGCCCCCGAAGCAATGCCGGCCAGCAGGGGAGAGAAGTCCTGCTCCACGATCCGTTCGACGGGGCCAAGGCCGCCATCCAGGTAGACTGCTGCTAGCAGGGCCTCGTAGGTATTGGCCAGAAGCGACCGGCGCTCCCGCCCGCCGCTCCGCTCCTCGCCCCGCCCCAGGAGCAGATGTCGTCCAAGGCCGCGGGCCGAGGCCAGCGCCGCAAGAGTTTCCTCCCCCACGAGCGACGCCTTCATCCGGGCCAGCACCCCCTCGCGGCTCTGGGGAAAGCGGGCAAAAAGCATCTTTCCCACCAGGAGCCCGAGCACCGCATCACCCAGAAATTCCAGGCGCTCGTTGTCTCGAATCCCCTCCTCGCCGCGGCGCTCGTTCACCCAGGAACGATGGGTAAGGGCCTCAGCCAGGAACTGCCGATTGACGAAGCGGTAGCCGATGCCCGCCTCCAGTTCAGTCGCGCTCTCCTGAACCGCGCTTTTGTCCTCTACGCCCCGTTCTCCCATGACCAAACACTATAACCTGAATCCGCCGTATTTATCAATAATTATGCGACTTGTCGGGGATTTTTGCCTTGATTTACCCTTGCCACTTCCCTATAATTCAGCTTTTACAAAATGGAAGGGCAATGCAACCCCCATGGGTTTTTTCATCACATTCGAAGGAATCGAGGGATGCGGCAAGTCGACCCAGGTCCGACTGGTCGCCGAACGGCTCAGCCGGGCCGGCCACGGGGTGGTGGTGACCCGCGAACCGGGAGGATGCCCCATCGCCGACGCCATCAGGGCAATTCTTCTGGACGCCCGCAACAGCGCCATGGTGCCCATGGCCGAACTCCTCCTCTACGCGGCGGCCCGGGCCCAGCACGTGGCGGAGGTGATCGAACCGGCCCTGGCAGCGGGGAAGATCGTCCTCTGCGATCGCTTCACCGACTCCACCATGGCCTACCAGGGATTCGGCCGCAAGCTGGACCGGGAACTGATTGCCCAGCTCAACAGCCTGGCCGCCGGCAGCATCAGACCGGATCTGACCCTCCTTCTGGACTGTTCCGTGGAGACGGGGCTCGCCCGGGCCATGGCCCGGATCAACACAAGCAGCGCGGCCCGGGAGGAGCGGTTCGAGCAGGAGTCCATCCTCTTCCACGAGCGGATCAGGGACGGCTTCCTCTCCCTCGCCGCTGCCGAACCGGGGCGGTTCGTGGTTCTGGACGGCAGTGGCGGCATCGAAGAGACCGAGGCCCTCGTGACGGAGGCGATCCTTGCCCGCCTTCCCGCATCCCCTGCAAGGAGGTAGGCGGTGCCCTTCTCCCGCGTCATTGGCCAGGATACCCCCGTCAACGTTCTGCGGCGTGCGCTTCGCTCCGGCAAGACGGCCCATGCCTACCTGTTCGAGGGAATCGGGGGATGCGGCAAGGGAACCACGGCTCTCGCTTTTGTGGAGGCTGCCTTCTGCGGCCGGGATGATGGGTGCGGCACCTGCCCCTCCTGCCGGAAGATGGCGACGCTGCAGCACCCCGATCTCCACCCGGTGGAACCCGACGGGGCGTTCATCAAGATAGACCAGGTCCGGGAACTCCAGCGGGAACTGGTGCTTCGCCCCATCGAGGCGCCGCTCAAGGCATGCATCATCAGGGATGCGGACCGGCTCAATCCGGCAGCAGGCAACGCCCTCCTGAAGACCCTGGAGGAACCGCCGGGCAATGCCCTGATGATCCTCCTCACCACGAACCTGGACGGGGTCCTTCCCACGATCCGCTCCCGCTGCCAGCTCCTGCGCTTTGCGCCCCTTCCCGAGGAGCTCATCGAGGAGCGACTGGTGGCAGCCGGACGGGACCGGGCCGCAGCACGCCTTGCCGCATCCCTTGCGGGTGGAAGCCTGGGGAAAGCCCTTGGGGATGAGGAAGCGGACACGGTGGACCGGCAAGCGCTCCTGGAACGGCTCAGGACCCTCTCCCTCAGCGACACGGCCTCCCTCTTCGCCGCTGCCGAAGAGATGGCCGCCAACCGCGAACAGGCCCTGAAGCAGTTGGACGTGCTCGCGTCGCTTCTGCGCGACATCCTCCTCATCCAGGGGGGGAGCGATGCCGTGGTCAACCGCGACATCATGCCATTTCTGGAAAGCGAGGCGGCGCGCCTGTCGCGGGAAAAGAATCTCGAACGAATAAGCAACACCATGGAGGCCCGCCAGGCCCTCATGCGCAACGCCAACCCGCGGCTCACCCTCGACGTGCTCCTGATGCGTCTGGCGGGGTAAACGCCGCTTGTATTTTTTTCGGAGGACAACTTGGTAAAGATTGTGAAGGCCCAGTTCCACACCGCCGGCAAACTCTACGACTTCGGGGCGGGCGATCTCGACCTCAAGCCGGGAGACAAGATCATCGTCGAGACAGAGCGGGGGCGGAGCATCGCCACCGTCGTCACCCCCCCCCGGGAATACGAAGAGGCCCATGTACCCGAAGGGCTCAAGACCGCCATCCGGATCGCCGAACCGTCGGATCTCGCCTCGGCTGCCCGCAACGACGCCCGGGAGCAGGAAGCCCACGCGTTCTGCCTCCGCAAGATCAAGGAGCGGGGGATGGAGATGAAACTCGTCAAGGTGGAATACCTTTTTGACGGGAGCAAGGCCATCTTCTACTTCACCGCCGACGGGCGGGTCGATTTCCGGGAACTGGTCAAGGATCTGGCCCATCAGTTCCACACCCGCATCGAGATGCGTCAGATCGGCGTCCGTGACGAATCGAAGATGATAGGCGGCATCGGCATCTGCGGGCGAGAACTCTGCTGTTCGTCGTTTTTGCGCGAGTTCGAGCCCGTATCGGTCAAAATGGCCAAGGAGCAGAACCTGGCCCTCAACCCCACGAAAATCTCCGGACAGTGCGGCCGACTCCTCTGCTGTCTCGGCTACGAGTACGAGACCTACTGCTCCCTCAAGAAATGCCTTCCCAAATGCGGTAAAGTTGTGAAGTGCGGCAGCACCGAAGGGGAAGTCATCAAGCAGAACATCATCGAGGGGACCGTCTTCGTCAAGACCGACGACGACCGGATTGTAGAGCTCAAGGGGGAGAGCATCAAGCCCGAGGACATCTCGGAGCGCCCCAAGTCCCCACGCCGGGAGGGTGGCACTAGGGAGAGGGAGAAGGAACCGCAAAGCTCTTCCGACAATCAGCGGCGGGAAAAACCCCGGGACCGTGAGCAGAAACCGGGAGACGACGGCGAGCAGCGCCGGGAGCGCGATACTAAAAAGAACCAGGACCAGCAGCGCGGAGAACGCGGCAACCGTGATCGACGCGGCGGCAAAGGCAGGGACAAGGATAAAAAGGAGCCGAAATGAGCCGAACGTTCTATGTCACGACCCCCATCTACTACGTAAATGACGTACCGCACATCGGCCATGCGTACACGACCCTCGCCGCCGATGTCCTTGCCCGCTACAAGCGGCTCAAGGGGTATGATGTCTTTTTCCTGACCGGGACCGACGAGCACGGCCAGAAGGTGGAGAAGGCCGCCAACGCCGCCGGCGAGACCCCCCTGGAGCTGGCCGATCGGGTGGTGAAGCGTTTCCAGGCCCTCTGGGAAAAACTTGACATCAGCTACAACGACTTCATCCGCACCACCCAGGAGCGCCACAAGAAGGGGGTAACCCACCTCTTCCGGGAGGTCATGGCCAAGGGGGACATCTATCTCGGCGAGTATGAGGACTGGTACTGCACCCCGTGCGAAACCTTCTGGACCGAAACCCAGCTCATCGACGGCAAATGCCCCGACTGCAACCGTCCCGTGGAAAAGCTCAAGGAAGAGTCCTACTTCTTCCGGATGAGCAAGTACCAGGAGCAGCTCCTGGCCCACATCGAAGCGAACCCCGACTTCATCCAGCCCAAGAGCCGGCGCAACGAAATTATCTCTTTCGTCAAGGAAGGGCTCCGGGATCTCTCGGTTTCCCGCACCTCCTTCAACTGGGGGATTCCGGTACCGGGGAACGAGCGGCACGTGATCTACGTCTGGTTCGACGCCCTCACCAACTACATCACAGCCCTCGGCTATCCCGACCAGGCCGGTAATTACGGGAAATTCTGGCCCGTGGACGCCCACCTCATCGGCAAGGATATCCTCCGCTTCCACGCGGTCTACTGGCCCACCTTCCTCATGGCCGCCGGACTTCCGGTGCCGAGGAAAGTATTTGCCCACGGCTGGTGGACCGTCGAAGGGCAGAAGATGAGCAAGAGCCTCCAGAATGTGGTGGAGCCCAACATGCTCGTGGACAAGTACGGCATCGACGCGGTCCGCTACTTCCTCCTGCGGGAGGTCCCCTTCGGCCTCGACGGCGACTTCTCCCACGCGGCCCTCGTCCACCGGATCAACTCGGACCTGGCCAACGACCTGGGGAACCTCCTCAGCCGCTCTACCGCCATGGTGAACAAGTACTTCGGCGGCACCCTCCCCCAGCCGGGAGCCATGACCGAACTGGACGCCGCCTTCCGGGCCAGGACCGAGGCGATGATCAGCCAACTCGAGTCATGCATGGACGAAATGGCCTTCAGTAAGGGCCTCCAGGCAATCTGGGAAGTGATCTCCGCCGGAAACAAATACATCGACGAGAGCGCCCCCTGGACCCTGGCCAAGGATCCGGCCCAGAAGGAGCGTCTCGGCACCATCATGTACACCCTCTTGGAGGCCCAGCGGATCGTGCATACGCTCTTGTCTGCCTTCATGCCGCGCACCGCGGCCAAAGCCCTCGGCTATCTGGGCTGCATGGAGGCACTCAGGGACGAAGACCTGGCGTGGGGCAAACTGGTTCCGGGAACACAGATTGCCAAGGCAGAGGCGCTTTTCCCGCGAATCGAAGACAAAGCCGAATAGGTACAATGAGGGGCGCTGCTTGCTGCGCCCGTATTGCTGCCCCCATGGAGCAAGCGCAGACCCTACGGTCCCGCAGGTGGTCTCAGTTCTCCAGAGGCGAAAAGAAAGAAGAACCTGAAGAGGCAGTACTTGTAGAACTCGCTGAAGAGGAGCCGGAAACTCCCCTGGTCACGCCACCACGCTTCCTTGAGATTGATCGTATCGACCGGATGGGGGTAGATGGCTATGTCCCGGGGAAGCGTGCTCCTGAAGATGAGGGTCGCCCGTTTCATGTGGTAGCGGGAAGTGATGAGACTAATCGAGCGGATATCCTTTCGATCAATGATCTCCCTGCCATAAAGGGCATTTTCCAGAGTGTTCCGCGATGCATTTTCCAGGACCACCCGGTCGGCGAGGCTTTCCCCCTTCCGCTCCTGGAAGAGTTCCTGCTTCCGCACCATGGGGTCGACCCCGATGAGAAAGAGGTACTTTCCCTTCTTCGCCCTGAAGAGCCGTATCCCCTCTTCCACTCTCCCCCGTCCCCCGGCAAGGACCACGATGGCGTCGGTGGCGATGTCACGCTGCCGCACGGAAAAGGTCTTGTAGGCGAAGTCCACGAAGAGGACCGTCGCCACTACCAGAAAGATCACCAAAAGCGAGAAAAGGCCACGAAAAAAGAGCGCCATTGCACCACCTTACCAGAATATTTCACTTGCAAAGCCGGTTACTGTCTGCTATAAGAGAGAGCTTCAGAAACCATCGAGAGGGAGTAGAGCCATGTCGAGAAAATGTGAAATCTGCGGCAAAGGTCCCAGTTTCGGTAACAATGTCAGCCACGCCAACAACAAGACCCGCACCACGTGGTACCCGAACCTGCAGAAGGTGAAGGCCGTCAGGAACGGTAGCGTCCAGACCATCAAGGTCTGCACCCGCTGCATCCGCTCCGGCCACGTCACCAAGGCCATCTAAGAACCGGGGGGCTCGTTGCCCCTCGGGCACGTTTCCGCACCCAACAAACGACTCAGCCGCAGCGCATCCGCGTCTGCGGCTTTTGTCGTTTCTTATTCTCCCGGGGAAACCTCTCAGCAGAGGGCAAGCACCTCGATTTCCACCAGGGCGCCGCGAGGAAGACCTTTCACCTCCACCGTGGAACGTGCCGGCGGCTCTGCGGAAAAACGGCTCCCATACACCTCGTTGACCACCCCGAAATTGGCCAGATCGGTCAGAAAGATGGTCGTCTTCACGACGGCGTCAAAACCGAGGCCGGCCTCGGCCAATACCGCGGCAATATTGTCCATGACCCGGTCGGTCTGCTCCCTGATCCCACCGGGCACAAATTCTCCGGTTGCAGGATCCAGCGGTATCTGCCCCGAGAGGAACAGGAAGCCCCCCGCCTTCACTGCCTGAGAATAGGGCCCGATCGCCTTGGGTGCCTTGTCGGTGGCAATAATCTCTTTCATCGCATGCTCCTTCCTACGACTTCATCCGTTCCACATGGGTGACGCCGCTTACCTTCATGATGTTGTTCATGACCCGGGTCAGGTGCTCAAGGCTCGTGACGTCCACCTCGAAAATGTTCACCCCTCGCCGGTCCACGGTGCTCTGGATGGAGGCGCTCGATATGTTCGCCTCACAGTTGGTAATGGCCAGGGTGATATTGGCCAGAATCCCCTTCTGGTCGTGACAGGAGACCTTGATCTTCACCGGCAGGGCCGCCTTCCGCTCCCGGTTCCAGTCAACGGCGATGCGCCGCTCCGGATCGTTCTCCAGGGCAATGGGACAGTCGGCGGTGTGGACGGTCACACCCCGTCCCCTGGTGATGAACCCGACGATTTCGTCACCGGGGACCGGATTGCAGCACTTGCCGAAGCGAACGAGCACATCGTCAACGCCGCCTATCTGAATGGCGCTCGTGGATTTTCCCGTCAGCTTGCTGATGGCCTTGCCGATCCGCGATTCCTTCAGTTCCTGCTTCTCGGCGAGCTTTTCCTCGGGCAGCAGTTTGCCGAGCACCTGGTTGCAGGAGAGCTTTCCATATCCCACGGCCGCCATGAGATCGTCGTCGCCTACATAGCCGAATTCCGTGGCCACCCTCTTCAGCTCCCCCGTCTTCTGGAGCTTGCCCAGGTTCAAGGAGAAACGTCGGAATTCCTTCTCCATGATCTCCTTGCCAAGGGAGATGCTCCGGACCCGCTCTTCGGTCTTTATCCAGGCCCGGATCTTGTTCCGCGCCCGGGAGCTCCTGACGATCTTGAGCCAATCCTTGCTGGGGGTGTGGTGGGGAGAGGTGATAACCTCGACGATATCGCCGTTCTTGAGCTCGTACTTGAGGGGGACCAGCTTGCCGTTCACCTTGGCGCCGACGCAGCGATGCCCCAGGTCGGTGTGGATGGTGTAGGCGAAGTCGATGGGGGTCGACCCCTTGGGAAAGCTCTTCACATCGCCGTTCGGCGTGAAGACGTAGACCTCCTCGGGAAAAAGCTCCACCTTGACGGTGCTCATGAACTCATGGGAGTCCTGGAGCTCCTGCTGCCATTCAAGGAGCTGACGCAGCCAGGCAAAGCGCTTCACCTCCTTCTCGTCGTACCCCTTCCCCTCCTTGTACTTCCAGTGAGCCGCGATCCCCGCCTCCGCAACCCCGTGCATGTCATAGGTGCGGATCTGCACCTCCATCCGCTCCCCGTGGGGACCGATGACCGTCGTGTGGAGCGACTGGTACATGTTCCCCTTGGGCATGGCGATGTAGTCCTTGAAGCGGCCGGGGATCGGCTTCCAGGTGGAATGGATGAGACCCAGCACCTCATAGCACTCGCGGATATCGTTCACCATGACGCGAATGGCGATCAGGTCGTAGATCTGGTCGATATCGACACTGCGGCTCTGCATCTTGCGCCAGATGGAGTAGAGATGCTTGCTCCGGCCGAAGACCTCCCCCTTGATGTCGTGCTCCACAAGCTTGTCGACGATGATCTTCCGCACCTCATCGACATAGCTCTCCCGCTCCTTCTTCTTCTTGGTCACCTTGGAGGCGAGATCGTAGTAGATCTGTGGCTCCAGGTACCGGAAGGAGAGATCCTCCAGTTCGCTCTTGATCCAGGAAATACCGAGACGGTTAGCGATAGGTGCGTAGATGTCGAGGGTTTCGCGGGCGATGGAGCGCTGCTTCGGCTCGGGCTGGTACTGGAGGGTCCGCATGTTGTGGAGGCGGTCGGCCAGCTTCACTAGAATGACCCGGATGTCATTGGCCATGGCCAGGAGCATCTTGCGGAAGTTCTCGGCCTGGCTCTCTTCCTTGGTCTTGAAGTGGATTTTGCTGATCTTGGTGACACCGTCCACGAGGTTGGCCACCTCGGCACCGAACAGCCCTTCCAGTTCCTCGCGGGTGGTCAGGGTATCCTCGATGGTGTCATGGAGAAGCCCCGTCACCACGGTGGGGACATCGAGCCGGAGGTCGGCCAGAAGCCCCGCCACCTCCATGGGGTGAACCAGATAGGGCTCGCCCGAAAGACGGGTCTGCCCCTGGTGGACCTTGGCGCAGTATACGTAGGCCTTGCGCACCAGGTCCAGGTCCGGCGCGGGGTTGTATGAACCAACCTTATCGAGGATATCGTTGAGTCTGATCATGGAAAAAAGGACAAAAAAAGGGCGGAAGCATTACGCTTCTGCCCCTGTAGCCAGGCTTACTACTTTGCCTTGCGCGAAGTCAGCTCGTACCCTACCTTGCCCGAGGCGATTTCGCGAAGCGATACCACCACGTTCTTGTTGGCTGCCTTGTTGTCGATGAGAGGCGAAGCTCCTTTGTAGAGTTGCTTGACGCGCTTTGACGCCAGCATGACAAGCAGGAAGCGATTATCCACTTTTTCAAGGCAATCTTCAACTGTTACCCGTGCCATTGTGCTACTCCTTTCAAAAACCGGCATCTGTGCCGGCCGGTGTCTCAGTGCTTATGGGATGTTGGTTCCTGGTCTGTCTCAGCCCATGTCGAACCGTTCGGTCACCGTTTCAAGAACCCGGAACGTCCGGCACCGCTCTGCAACCACGACCGATTTGAGTTCTTCTACTGCCCGGCTGAACTGATCGTTGACTATAATGTAGTCGTACCAGCGGGATTCGCGAATCTCGCCGGCAGCGGCATCAATGCGCCGGCTAATGACATCGTCGCTGTCGGAGGAACGGCCGTTGAGCCGACGACGGAGTTCCTCGTAGCTGGGGGGGAGAATGAATATGTAGACGCCGCCCTCGTAACGCTCCTTGAGCTGACGCGCGCCCTGGATGTCAATATCGAGAATCAGGTCGATTCCCGTGATGCGGCACTCCTCAAGGGTGCGAATGGACGTACCGTAACAGTTGCCGTGAACCTCGGCCCACTCGGCAAACTCACCCTTATCGACCATGCTCCGGAACTCGTCCATGGAAATAAAATAATAGTCTTTTCCATGCACTTCACCGGCTCGGGGCTGCCGCGTCGTATAGCTGACAGAATGCCGGAGGTGCGGAAAGATGTCAATTATTTCCTTGCAGAGCGTAGTCTTACCCGCCCCCGACGGCGCCGAGATGATGTAGAGAACCCCTTCGCGTTTCATGGTAACCCCGGGGACCAGGGACCGGGGACCGGGGACCAGTGAAATCCAACGACACTTTCCTGGTCCCTGGTTCCCCGCCCGTGGCCCCTATTCTATGTTCTGTACCTGTTCACGGATCTTTTCCAGTTCGGCCTTCAGTTCAACCACGATGGCGGCCATGGCGGCGTCATTGGCCTTGGACCCGATGGTATTGACCTCGCGGTTCAGCTCCTGCATGAGGAAATCCAGCTTGCGCCCCACCGGCTCCGCAAGGGCAAGGGTCTCGTCGAACTGGATCAGGTGGCTCCGGAAACGGACCAACTCCTCGGTAACATCGCACCGGTCGGCCAGTAGCGCCACCTCCTGGGCGAGCCGCGCTTCGTCGAGGGTCGTATCGGCGAGAAGCTGCGCAAGCCGCTCCCGCAGCTTCTGGGCATAGTCAGCGACCACGGCGGGTGCACGCTCGGCCACCCGGTCAATGAGCGTCGCAAGGGTCTGGCGGCGGTCCCTGAGATCGGCCAGGAGCGCTTCGCCTTCGCGCATCCTCATGGCCTCCATGGCCTCCACCGCGCCACGAACCGCCTGGAGAAGCTCGCCCCGGAGGATATCCTCATCGGCCCCCTCCTCCCGGGCAGCCAGGACGTCCCGCTGGGAGAGGAGGAGCGGCAGGGTCACCGGATCAGCCAGACCAAGTTCGGACCGCATCCGCTCGAACGCATCACGGTAGGCCCGTGCCAGGGGAAGGTTCACCAGCGGCTGATTCTGACCGCCAACTCCCTCCTCACGCTGCACGAAGACTTCGATCTTTCCCCGCTTCAGACGGTCCCCCACGGCCTTGCGCACGTCATTCTCGAAGGCCAGGAACGAGCGGGGCATCTTGACGAAGACCTCGCCGTAGCGGTGGTTCACCGACCGTATCTCGACGGTGGTCCGCCCTGTTTCCGTTTCGACCACGGCCTTGCCGTAGCCGGTCATACTCTTGATCATAGAATCACCGTTTGTTGAGTTTAGCTTCCCATCGCCACGCATCGGCGACAATGGTTTCAAGATCGTCATAGTGCGGGGTCCAGCCGAGGACCGTCCTGGCCCGGTCCGCCTTTGCCACCAGCATGGCCGGATCGCCGGGACGCCGGGGAGCTTCCTCGGCCGGGAAATGGACTCCTGACACCCGGCGCACCATCTCGATCACCTCACGGACGCTGGCCCCCTTGCCATAACCGACGTTGATCCGCGTCGTCTCCCCGCCCCTTTCCAGATACGCCAGGGCAGCCAGGTGGGCTGAGGCAAGATCCTCAATGTGGATGTAGTCGCGGATGCCGGTGCCGTCGGGGGTGGCGTAGTCGGTGCCGAAGATGGAGACCTTCTCCCGCATCCCCAGGGCGGCCTGGCTGGAGACCTTGATGAGGTGGGTCGCCTCCGGGGTCCGCTGTCCCATCCGGGCCTGGGGGTCTGCCCCCGCCACGTTGAAGTAGCGTAGCGCCACCGAGCGCATGCCATGGGCGGCACAGACGTCGCGGAGCATCCATTCACTCATGAGCTTCGACGTGCCATAGGGGTTGATGGGGACTGTGGGACTCTCTTCCGCAGCAATGCCGTTCTCGGGCATGCCGTACACCGCCGCGGTACTGGAGAAGATGAACCGCTCGACCCCATGCTTCACGCAGGCCGTGAGGAGATTGAGGGTATTGCGGGTATTATTGCTGTAATACTTGAGGGGATCGGTCACCGACTCGGGCGCCACGATGGAGGCTGCGAAATGGAGCACCGTCTTGAACCCGTGCTCTGCGAAGAGGGCATCAAGCCGGTCAGAATCAGCCAGCTCACCCACAACAAGCCGCTCGCCATGCACCAAGGCGTCGGCGAAGCCGGTGGAGAGATTGTCGTAGACAACCACGGTATAGCCGGCCTCGGAAAGCTGTCGGACCACATGGCTCCCGATGTACCCGGCACCGCCAGTAACGAGAACAGTCATCCCTTCTCCTTTCCTGACCTCAGACATGGTAATACTCCCGATACCACTCAACAAACCGCCGTATCCCTTCCCCGATGGGAGTGGCCGGTTTGAAACCCACATCGTTCATCAGATCGTCCACGTCGGCGTAGGTGGCCGGCACGTCCCCCGCCTGAATGGGGAGGAAGTTCTTCTCCGCCGGCTTGCCGATGCACTTCTCGATGGTCTCGATGAACGTCAAGAGCTCCACCGGGCTGTTGTTGCCGATGTTGTAGATCCGGTAGGGGGCGTAGCTGGTGCCCGGGTCGGGATGGTCGCCGCTCCAGGATGGGTTGGGCTCGGCGGTCCGGTCCATGACCCGCATGACCCCCTCGACGATGTCGTCGATGTAGGTGAAGTCCCGCTGCATTTTGCCGTGGTTGTAGACGTCTATGGGACGCCCCTCAAGGATAGCCTTGGTAAAGAGGAAGAGCGCCATGTCGGGCCGCCCCCAGGGTCCGTAAACCGTGAAGAACCGCAATCCCGTAGTAGGAAGTCCGTAGAGGCTCGAATAGGTGTGGGCCATGAGTTCGTTGGCCTTCTTGGTGGCCGCGTAGAGGGAGACCGGATGGTCCACGTTGTGGTGGACTGAAAAGGGCATGGCCGTGTTGGCCCCGTAGACGGAGCTGGACGAGGCGTAGACCAGATGCTTCACGCCGTGGTGGCGGCACCCTTCCAGGATGTTCATAAAGCCGACCAGATTGCTCTCCACGTAGGCGTGGGGATTCTTGAGGGAATAACGGACCCCGGCCTGGGCCGCTAGGTTCACCACCGCGTCGAAGCGCTCGCCGCTAAAGAGCTCTTCCAGGGCCGGTCGGTCAGCCAGGCTCGCCCGGATAAAACGGAACCCCTCCCGCCCCTCCAACTGGCGAAGCCGGTCCAGCTTCAGATTTACATCGTAGTAGTCGTTGAGATTGTCGAGACCCACCACGCGGTCGCCCCGAGCGAGGAGTCTCTGGGAGAGGTGAAATCCGATGAAGCCGGCGGCGCCGGTGACGAGAACCGTGGACATGGTGCGCTATCCTTCTGATTTATCGGGCTATTGAAGAGGAGGCAGTGTAACACATCACCCGGCCGATGGAAAGGGGGGCGTCAGGAGCTTTTCGATGCCTGACATAAGAACATCCGCAGTGATGCTGGCGCGGCAGGGAGCATCCTTGTCGCACGACTTGCGCAGACAGGCCGTGCAGTCGAGTGGTGACTGGATGACCACATGCTGGTCGCCCAGGGGACCGTTGCGTCTCCCGTCAGTGGAGCGGTAGAAGGAAACCGTCGGAGTCCCCACTGCGGCGGCCATGTGAATCGGCCCGGTGTCCCCTCCGACCACCAGATCGACCTTTTTGAGTAGGGCGCAGAAACCCTTGAGACTCAATTTCGGCAAAACCCTCACGCCTCGGCCGATGCCGGCGGCTATGGTTTCGGCAGCATTTTTCTCCTGTTCGTTTCCCCAGGAGAGGAGAATGGTTGAGTCCGGGTATCTGCCGAGGACCTTTCTGCCCAGCCCGATCCACCCTTCCTCGTACCAGAGCTTGGTGGTCCAGGTGGTGCCGTTGTGGAAAAGGAAGGCAAGGCCGTCATCGAGGGTTGCCAGGAGCGCTTCGGCAGCGGCATCGTCCTCGGGAGAGGTGAAAATGTCGGGCCCGATGGTCATCCCCGTGTAGTCTCGACCCAGGGGGACACTGACTACCCGGAGGGAGCGGTGCGAAATGTGATGGTCCTGCCGGCGGAGGGGCACCTGGTTCGTGGTAAAGAGAAGATTGAGCGATTCCCTCACCCCTTCGCGGTCGAAGCCGTAGCGGCGCCGGGCACCGGAGAGCCACGTGATGATGCCGCTCTTGACGTTCCCCTGGAGGTCGAAAGCGATGTCGTAGTCGGCTTCGCGCAATTCCCGGCGGATGGCGGAGATTTCCCGGCGGGTCGTGTCGGACAGGGGATCGCGCCGCCATGCCTTGGTGCGGACAACATGGAGCCGGCGCAGCAACGGGTGCCCCTCCAGGATATCCCGGTTCCCTTCCTCCACCACCCAGTCGATCTCAATGCCGGACGATACCTGGTGGAGATAGTCGAGGACCGGCAGGGCGTGGATGACGTCGCCGAGGGCGGAGACTTTGACGATGAGGACACGGAGCGGCATGGGATTGAGTTCCGGGTTACGTGTTTTTACCATTGGCCAAGGCGTTAGTCACTTCAACCCCATTCTTTAGTACAAGCCGAATAATTGAGCAGATATCGACAATATCCTCTTCCGATACGGCTGTTCCCGTCGGCAGTGACAATACTCGCTCAGCAAGTCGTTCGGTCTCAGGAAGCAGCATGCCGGCATTCGGGAAATATGACCGGTACGGCTCCATACGATGGCAGCCGGGAT
Source organism: Geobacter metallireducens GS-15 (assembly GCF_000012925.1). Lineage (NCBI taxonomy): Bacteria > Pseudomonadati > Thermodesulfobacteriota > Desulfuromonadia > Geobacterales > Geobacteraceae > Geobacter > Geobacter metallireducens. Next base: position 2,639,680 of record NC_007517.1, read on the forward strand.
AGAAATATCGCCGAGCCATGATATTTTCGGCATGAAGCGCCTGCAGCAGCATGTCGCGGTGGATGCCCGCAGCCTGCTCATCTACCTCAAGGACCACATACTGGTAGTTGTAGCGATCAGCCCCCTCATAGGGGACGAGGCGAATGCCTTGCACATTGGCAAGGCCACTGGCATAAGCTGCATAGTTTCGGCGATTGATGGTAATGATTTCCTCCAAATGATCGAGCGATGTGAGCCCCATTGCCGCCGAGATTTCAGACATCTTGCCGTTCGTCCCGATATAGACGACGTTATCGTAGCCCGCAAACCCGAAATTCTTCATCAGTCTGATCCGTGCGGCCAGGTCATCGTCGTTGGTGGCAACCGCTCCCCCCTCGAAGGTATTGAAGAATTTCGTCGCGTGAAAGCTGAAGACCTCGGCATCGCCGAAACTTCCTATCATGCGTCCGTTATGGGAGCAGCCGAACGCATGTGCCGCATCGAAGAGCAATCTCAGATTGCGCCTACCGGCGATCTCAGCCAACGCCTCGATCTTGCACGGCTTCCCCCACAGATGAACACCAATGATTCCTGTCGTGCGGGGGGTAATGAGCGACTCGACCCGACGCGGGTCGATGGAGTGTGTTTCTGGATCGATATCACAGAAAACGGGGGTAATCTGCTGCCACTGGAGTGAATGGGGAGTGGCGACAAACGTAAATGAAGGAACGATCACTTCCCCCGTCATCCCCAGGGCTCTGATGGTAATTTCCAGAGCCACCGTTGCATTGCACATGGCGATACAGTGTTTGACCCCCAGCAACGCCTCAAGCCGCCGCTCGAACTCCTGGACGCAGATGCCGTTATTGGTGAGCCAGCGCCGGTCAAGGATGCCGTTGACCCTTTCCAAAAACTCAGAGCGGTCTCCAATGTTGGGCCGGCCCACGTGGAGAGTATCCGAAAAGGCCGGAGAACCTCCCATAACAGCAAGCTCATCACAAGAAGTCTTCAGTTTCATTATTCGATCCTTTTTCTGATTTTTGCCGGCACACCGTACGCAAGCGCGTTGTCCGGAATATCGCCCACAACAACCGAACCGGCGCCTATGAACGAGCCTGCCCCGATACGAACCCTGTCTATAATCGATGATCCTATGCCGATCCAGGCACCCTCGCCCACAGCCACGCGTCCTGCAAGGCGGACGCCGGGGCAGATGTGGGCACCGTCTTCGATTGTGCACTCATGATCCACACTGGCTGAAGTGTTGATGATGACGTTCGCCCCGACGTGAACGCCAGGGTTGATGACAGCGCCAGCCGCAACAACCGTTCCCTCTCCGATCACCACATCGCGGGCGACAACTGCAGAGGGGTGCACCGCCGTCACAAGCTCAAGTCCCTGTGCTCTGAGATATTCCGCCACCTTGAGCCGTGCAGGGCAATTCCCGAAGGCAACGATCGCATGGCGTACCCCCTGCCCGCAGAGCATAGCGAGTGAGTCTCTGCCGCTGAAGACCGGGAGACCAAAGAACTCTTCCCCATTTCTCCCTTCGGTGACATCGTCCAGAAACCCAACAATATCATACTCGCCCCGCAGTCTGACAATATCCGCCACGACCATCGCATGACCCGAGGCTCCCCAGACAACAAGCTTTTTCACATTGTTACCCCCAGGCCACATTCTACACACCTACGTCAGTAGCGAAATATATAGCGCTTCCAGAAGGGAGTTTTTAACAAACAATAAAGCCAATCGGATTTTCGCTTGGTAAACAATGTATTCCAAGGTTTAGTCGAAGTTGCGTAATGGATAATAGCTGGGCTTTCAAAAGCTTCTAACAACTCTTTTTCGCTGTAGATAGTGTCAAATCCAAGATTCTTTCTATATCCCTTAAACAGGTAATTAAACAAATTACCCTTTACTTTCAATTTCATTTTATGTCTGTCTTTAAACAAATTATACATATATGTGCAAAAGCAATAACGTAACGGGATATAATCAATTTTGTCTTTTAAGACTATATTCAATATATCCTGCTCTGGCTGAACAACAATAGAACTCATTCCCTGCAATGCAATCATAATATCGTCATATATATTATCTTCTCTCATTTTTTTGAGATTATAGACAAGAATCCCTGCTCCTATGCCGTTTTTAAGGATGGATTTAATTTCCGCGGGCATATTCATATTTTCATAATATTTATCAAGTTTTCCACACACCCTAACACCGGCAATATAATTTTCTTCACTTAACATAAAGAAGACATCAGATATATCATCCTTGAATACAACATCAACGTCAGACCATATTATTTTGTCATACTGAGGAAATTCAAGCATTGGCACAAGCTTATATAAACATTCTTTAGTATAATGCCCCTTCCCTTTAATATTTTCCCACTCATTCTTAAACGATTCGCCCATATCTCTGAATTCAACACTTGCATTGCTAAAGAGTGAAACCACTTGCGCCAGAAGATCCCGATTCTCTTCAGATATATCTTCATGTAAGACAATAAAGTGGTATTTATACGATACATTAACATTAGCCAACAACGAGTGAAACGCTACAGCGGCAGGAATTACATAATTATTATCAAATGCAAAAAATACTGGAATATTAAGTTCATTTATAGCCACAAGCACTCCTGCAATCGTTGACTGTATAACCTATCGAGGGATATTGATAATCAATCAACTCCTCATATATACGCATAGCAACAACGTATATGTAAGATTACTTATCATAAAACAAAAACCTTTTTGTCAGTTTTAAGACATAGTTCTGGATGAATCTATAGCTATACTGTCGTTTCCATGAATAAACACTTCATACCCATGTGACTCAAGCAAAATCGTAATTTCTTGCTGTTCTTCCTTCTTCAAGCTTTGATGCTCGTACTTTATCATTTTAGGTCGAATGACATCAAAATCTATCATTTTAATTACTTCCCCATCATACCCTTCTACATCTATTTGCAATAAATTAACATGTTCGAACTTATTATCCCTTATTAGTTCCATAAGATGTACACATTCAACTTCTTCAGAAACGATGTAATCAGACGGTAATCCTGATTGCTTATAATGATTCGGATCCAAAGAACCTATTCCTTGCACCCACTCAGGCAATAAATCCAATTTTGCAGGATCGACATAATGCAAGACTGCCTTCTTTTTGTTCTGATGAACAGCACAGTTTACCGGGATTATATCCGGATATCTTGAATAGTTTTGTTTCAACTTTTCAAAGTAAATTTTCAATGGTTCAACCACAACCCCTCTGCATTTTCGCGATGTAACGAAACTGTACAACTCGTCAAAGCTGACACCATCATTCGCTCCTATCTGGATAAAACAAAAGTCGTCATCGCGATTATACTCTTCTATTAGGTATTGTTTAAATTTATCAATTTTTGTTATTTCATAGCCATAACGACTAATAATTCTATTTACAATTGTTCTTACATGCATACCGTACTCCTTTTTTCATTTAGTATTACGAGTTTGAATAGTTCTTGATGAAAGAGATTCCTGATTCCGTTCACAATAATGCCTCAGTAACGGCTCCGGATACCGTGCGACTCTCGCCCCGAGATACTTGATCTTACGGAGCCTGTTCCAGTCACCAGGTTCCTGATATCTGTAGGCCTCAATATCCCACGGGACGGCGGTAAACCACCGGTGGTAAAAAATAGACGATGTGGTGACCTTCCCTCCTGAAAATTCCTGGGCTTTTCTCATTGCCCAGCGCCCGTTTGAGCGCTCATACCAGAAGGGGTGCCAAACCAGATCGGCCTTCTCCCGCTGGATGAATTTGACCAGCTTTTCAATCCGGTCGGGGACGAATTCGTCATCGTCGTCGAGGTGGGTAATAAAGTCGCCCCGTGCCTGCGAAAGTGCGTAGTTGAACGGGACCGTGCCGGCAACACACCATCGGTGGAGGGGATTCTCCGGATAGTTCCCCCGTTCCGGCAGGTTGATGAAACGAAAACGGGGATCCGTTATTCCCTGTACAAGCCGGGGTGTGTCGTCGGTACAGCAATCACCGACCACAATCAGTTCTATGTTGCCGTAAGACTGTTCGAGAACAGACCGAACAGAACGCTCCACCAGTAACTTGCCGCGATTGTACGTGCCGATGCACACCGTCACAAGGGGCGCATCTTTCTCATAGACCTCACGGTATTCGCGGGAATTTCTGTCAGCATAAAAACCGTCAAGCAATTCCCGGGGAATGTCCAGCCTCGACTTGAGCGTGTCAACTTCATTTTTGAGCTGATTTATCAGCTTATAATTTTTCACCACATTGAAGCTGTTAAAAAAATTAAGCAAATCATCAATCATTGCGCACCTTCCACAAACTCATCGGAACAACTGCCTGGAGAATATCGCCTCGGACGCCTTCCAGTTCCAATGGGTGTCGTCAGCGTAAAAAACGTCCTTTTCACCTCTGCGCACCTCGTCGAGAAGGACCTTCTTGGTGTCGACAAAGATATAACGCTTCGGAAGAGGACGCAACTTTTCAAAAAAATCACTCGTCGGATAGGGGTTATCCACGATGAACTCGCTGTACAGATTGTATTTGTCCACAACAGGCATGAAACAGAGCCGGATTCCCTTTTGGGCGAGCTTGTCGGACAACGTGTTCAGGTTCCGGTTGAGCGCCTCGATCTGGTCGGCTGTGGCGAACTTCTTGTACTTCAGAAAGAGAAGCGTTGATGGTTCTGCTGTTGTGAACAGGTCCCCCTTCAGGTGCCTCACATGGACTTTGCCGACGAAGGCGTGATCGGAGATAGGATAGAGGAGATTGTACAGGATGAACTTGAAATTGCCGGTATTGATGAAGCTCACCTCCGGCATCTGGCCAGCCCCTCCCTTTGCCCGGTAACCTTTGAGTTGCTCCTCGGAAAGTATCCTCGAGAAATCAATCGGCTGGGCGAACTCGTCGAAGCTGAACTTTTCCGCCGCCTCGATGAGGACATACCGGGGCTTCAGCCGGTCCAGATATCCGTTGTTGCACCAGATGGACACGGTGGTTATGGAATCTATGCCGCGGTATTGGCCGACATTGAGGACCGACACGCCGCTCAGGGACGCCATGTAGTCCTGATAGTAACGGTTTCGCCCACCGGCAGCCCCCTGCGAGAACGAGTCCCCGATGGTTAGGACATCAATCTTCTGCCCTGCATAATCGGAAACCTCGAGGTGCCGTTTCGGGAGATCAACATGGTTCGTCCTCGGAACTTTCACGCGGGCGAGGTACCCCATGCGAGCCAGATCACCGCCGGCGTAATGTTTATCGGTCAGCAGATCTTCGGTGACCACTTCCCACAGAAGGAAATTCAGGCCGATGAACAGCGCCACTACAGCTAGAAAGATACGACACCAACGCTTATATTTCATCAGAAACCCTAAAACTGAAAATAGAGAAATTCACTCACCGTGCTCATGCTCATGAGAGCCCAGGCAAAGGTGACGATGGCCAGGGTGCAGCTCTTCCAGGAGGGCTTCAGCATCTCGGCAATCTCATTGGAGTTTTTTGCAAGCAGAATGAACGGAAACGCAAGGGCGACCGAAATCCATGTCTCATCTTTGCCGTCGATCCCTTGCAGCCACGGGCCGAACTGCACGCCCCACTCGCCGAGTTTTGCCAGAAGCGGTATTTTCGCGAGGGAATGGTTCAGCATCAAGCCGTTGACGCCGAACATGCCCGCAAGCACTTTTGTCGCGTCGTGCCACTCTTTCGCTCTGAAGAACACGAAGGAAAGATTTGCGAAGTTGAATGTAAGAAACCAGCCGAGCGCCGGATGCATCCACCATTTGCGCTTTTTCCAGTAGTGATTGAGCACCAGGGCGGTACCGTGCAAGCACCCCCACAGGATAAAGGTCCATCCCGCCCCATGCCAGAACCCGGAGATGAGCATTGCCACGAAGATGGCGGCCAGTGAATTGGCAAAGGTTATGGAACCGAACGAACGGAGGATCGGCGTATAGACGTAGGTGGTGATGAACTCGGTCAGCGTGATGTGCCACCGCTTCCAGAAGTCGATGATGCTCCTTGCCTTGTAGGGGCTGTTGAAGTTGACCGGCAGGCGGATATTGAACAGCAGGCCGATGCCGATAGCCATGTCGCTGTAGCCGCTGAAGTCGAAATAGAGCTGGAAGGTGTAACTCAGACTTGCGAGCCACGCCTCGACAAAGGTAAGCGTCCCCGCCTTGTCGAAACCCGCAGTTGCCCATTCGGAGAACCGGTCGGCAAGGACGACCTTCTTAAACAGCCCCATGGAGAACAAGAGTATCCCGAGATACACGTTCCGATAGCGGAGAACCTTGGTGCGGAGCGATGCGAACTGCGGCATCATGTCGCTATGGTGGAGGATCGGGCCGGCCAGAAGGTGCGGGAAAAAGGTGACAAACAGGGCGTAATTCAGAAGATTTCGCTCTTCCACCAGCCCTTCGTACGCATCCACCAGAAAGGCTATCTGCGTGATGGTGAAGAAGCTGATCCCAAGCGGGAGAACGATCCTGAGAAGCGGAAGCCCGGCATCCAGTGCCGAATTGACGTTGGTTATGAAAAAGTCGACATACTTGAAGAACCCGAGCAACAGGAGGTTCGCGACTATGCCGAAGACGAAGATCGCCCTGCGTGATACTCCCTTCCTGGCTCCGGCCCCATCGGACAGGAGACTGCCGATGGTGTAATTGAACAGGATCGACCCCAGGATGAGGGGAACATACTTAATATCCCACCAGCCGTAAAAAAAGAGGGATGCGAAGAGGAGCCAGGAGTTTGCGGCGACGGCGAGGCGCTTTCCGTTCAGCAGGTAATACAGGAGCAGGGTTACCGGCAGGAACGCCAGGATGAATTCGTAGGAGTTGAAAAGCATAAATCTACGTCTTCTCACTTCCTCGCAAGTTTCTTGTCGACCAGGTCGGCCAGATCGCCCACATTCTTCAGTTTCTGCAGCTCGCCCAGGGCAAACTTGATCTTGTAGTGCACCTCCAGGGACACAATGAGGTTCATGTGCGAAAGAGAATCCCAGGCATCGATGTCATTGGCCGAAGTCTCGCGGGTCAGGACGATGCTGTCGTCGTCGAAAACCTGGCGGAAGATCGGGGTGAGTGCGTCCAGGGTCGGCATAGTTCATTCCTCCATGGTAGAGATGTCCCCGGCGTCCTGCCCCAGGTAGGTTGCCTTCAGGTAGCGGCGCATGATCTTGCCGCTCTTGTTCTTGGGAATCCGTTCGAGGCAGTGGATCTCGTGGGGGGTTGCAACCGAAGAAAGCTTGTTGGCCAGGTGAAGCCGAATCTTCAACTGGAGTTCGTCGGTCAAGGCATACCCCAGGTGGAGGGATACAAAGGCCACGACCTTTTCGTAGAGCAGTTCGTCGGGGGCACCGATCACCCCTGCCTCAGCCACCTCGTGGACCTCGATGAGCGCGCTCTCGATCTCGAAGGGGCTGATGAGATGCCCAGCCGTATTGATAACATCGTCGCTCCTGCCGACGAACCAGAAATATCCGTCGGTATCGCGATAGGCGACATCACCCGTGCAGTAGAAGCCGTTCCTGAACTTTGATGCATAGGCACCGGCGTTGTTCAGGTAAGAGGAGAACATGGAAGCCCATCCCGGCTTGAGGCACAGGTCCCCCTGTTGGCCGGAGCCGAGGAGTTCCCCCTCGGTGGATATGACAACCGCCTCGATGCCATCCACCGGCTTCCCCATGGAACCCGGTTTCACCGGGATTCCCGGACGGTTGGCAATCATAATGGCGCCGGTTTCGGTCTGGAACCAGGTATCATAAACCTCTTTTGCCAGAACGCGGCGGGCCCAGTGGATCACCTCCGGGTTGAGCGGCTCGCCAACACTGCAAATATGCCGGAGCATGCCGAGGTCAAAGCGGGCGAAAAGGAGCGGTTCCTCCCTCATGAGCATTCGCAGGGCAGTCGGCGCAGTGTACCAGACCGAAACCTCTTCCCGCTCCAGGATCTCGAACCACTGCTCTGCTGCATAGCCGCCGCCGAAGTGAACCTGGGTCACGCCCATGCTCCAGGGGCCGATAATGCCGTAGGAGGTTCCGGTTACCCATCCCTGATCAGCGGTGCACCAGTACACATCATCCTCACGAAGCCCGAGGACCAGCTGGGCAGTCGAGTTGATCATAGTCACCGCGCCGTGGCGATGGAGCACCCCCTTCGGCTTTCCCGTGGACCCAGAGGTGTAATGGAGAACCGACGGCGCATCCGCAGGTGTCAGGGGAGTGACGAACGCGGGGGATGCCTCCGCCATGAGCCGGCTGTAACTGAAAATGCCGTCGGCCTGGTGATCGTCGCTGTCAACCAGGATGATGAAGCGAAGATCCGGCAGTTGCGGGCGGATTCGGATAATTTTCCGGAGAAGGCTCTTCTTGGTGATGATGCCGCACGCACGGGCGTCGGCGAGACGGTCCAGGAGAGCCTCTTCGCCGAAGTTGGAGAAAAGGGTGCCTGCAACCGCGGTAAGTTTCAATGCGCCAAGAAAGGCAACGAACTGTTCCGGCTGCTTCGGCAGGTACGTGAAGAACACCTCGCCAGCCCCGACCCCCAGGGAGGCGAGAACATTGGCGAATCTGCCCGAAAGGCCGTCAAGCTCGTTGAAGGTGTAATCACGACGCTCCATGCCGGGCGTGAGCCACCGCATGGCAACGCGATCTCCCCTCCCCAGTCGGCATTGGCGGGAGGTACAGATATCCCCGATGTTGTACTGGCCGTTTTCTATCAGCATGCTTTCCCCGCAAAACTGCTCATGGTCGACCTCCCGTTTCCAGCAATCCAGCCAGTTCGGTCATCACCTCTTCAGGGGTGATGGCGTCCATGCAGGCAATGGGTCCACCGTCAGTTCGAGAGCACTCCTCACGGTTACAGGGGACGCACTCCCATTCTTTCTGAATCACGACAATCGATCCCTGGCGCTGGATTGTTCCGCGAGGACCGTACGGCGCAGAGCCGGGAAAATCGTTTGGCCAGGGTCCCCAGTGATGCACCAGCGTCGGGCCATAGAGGGCGACCGTGGGGACATCCAGTGCCGCGGCCATATGGGTGACGACGGTATCCACCCCCACGTATCCCCTCCCCCGCCGGATCACGGCGGCCAGTCGCGGGAAGGAGAGCACGTCGCCGATGGAGCCGGTGCCCTCAGGCGCCACGGCCAGAATGTCCGCCAGCATCTTTGCATCGTCGGCGTTCGGCGACACCGTGAAAAGCGGTTTCAACCCCGCATCCAGAATCAGTCCGGCAAGCCGGCGCCAGCCGTCAACCGTCCAGCATTTGTACTCCTTGCGCGAGTACGGATGAAGTACTACGTAGCCAGCGTCCCCGAACAACCGTGCCGCATATGCCTCGTCTTCCGCGTCGCCACCCGCGACAACCCGTGGACGCGGAGGGATGGCAAGAGGTTCCAGCCGGGTCAGAACGAGAGGAACGATGTGCATCCGGTCGTCATAGAGACGACAGGAGGACAGCAGCAGTTTTTTCCACCACTCCTTGCCGCGAAAATAGGAAAAACCGTACGACCGGCGACCGGCCGCAACGCAGAAAAGCGTGGTACGATCAGAAACATTGCTGCCGATAGCGTAATCGTATTTCTTCCAGAGCGAAAGGAGAAGCGGCACGACCGATTTCTGCGGATCAATGGTATGGACGGACCGTATGAGAGGATTCTTCGCCAGGACCCCTTCCGTTCCTTTCAGAACCAGGTAATCAATCGTGGCATCCGGGAAACGCTCCTTGATCGAGAGGGCCAGAGGGGTCGAAAGGAGCACGTCACCGATGTAACGGAGCGAGACGATCAGGAATGACGGCGCGGCCGATCTATGGAAATTCGAACGGCTAGTAATAACGCAACCTCCCGCCGAGCCATTTCTCTTTGAGGGTGTGGCCGTGGAACATCCGCTCGCACTTCTGCCACGCGAACTCACGCAGCTTGCGGCGCCACCGCTCAATGAGACGCCGCCCCCGCGTGAGCTGCCACTTTTCCCGGAAGTAGGCCCGATTCTCTGCCACGTAGGGACGTTCGGGGCGATTCTTCCGAATGGCATCCTGGGTCACTGACCCGAAATGGTGGATAAACGATCGCCCCGTTGTCCCAAGCCGGAATCCGGCATTCCGCGCCCGGCGGAAGAAATCCGCGTCCTCGAATTGGCCGATCCGGAAGTTCTCGTCGAAGAGGCCCACAACCTCGAAGACCCGGCGCCGCACCATGAAGCATATGCCGTCGGCCACCCCGCGCCGCACGACATCCCCCATCCGGCCGACGAACTCCTGGGAGTACCCCTCGATATCGTAATTGTACTCCCCTTCCCTGATGGCGGGACTTACCACGTCGAGCCCCTCCTTCCCCGCGGCTTCCAACAGCCCGTCGAGCCATCCCGGCGATACGACCACATCGTTATTGAGGATCATCACCCACTCGGAGGTAGTTTCCCGGACCCCCTGATTCCAGGCGCCTGCACAGCCGAGATTCTCCCTGTTGCGGATCACGCGGAGATCGGAACAACTCTTCAGATACTCAGCGGTGCCGTCGGTGGAACCGTTGTCGATGAGGAGCACGTCCACACCATTCAAACCGGCACGGCGCAAGCTCTGGACGCAGAGTTGCGTATAGGCCACCTGATTGTAGAGAGGGATCACAATACTGATCATCGTCTCTGAACCGTCGGGGGATTCATACCCCTCACTAAAAGTGTGTTCCTTCTGTTCAAAGCCATCCGGTATCCGCTCCACGACCAAGGTCAACCCCTTCGAGTCTCTGATCGATGGGAACAACGTCACTCCCGGTCCGCCCAGCGGCCCTCCATCGGGGAAGTCGGGAACCGTAAATTCGCAGGACTCCCATAAAAGGCTCGTCGCGGGTTGCGCCCGGAAGCGGCACAATGCAGTCGGTCGGTCCACCAAGGGCATTGGCGGCCCAATGTGAATAGCCTGAAATGGGAGTGGCCAGCATGAGCGGGCAACAGGCCAGGGCAAAGAGATCCGCCACCGGATTGACCCGCGAATCATGGTCCGGCCCCTTGTAGTCATAGTGAGAAACGACATCGAGGGTTGCTACGTCGAAGTTTCTGTGAAGCTCCGTATAGGTGTCCGGATCGCCGGTGCCGGCCAGGAAAAAAACCGTATCCTTTTGCCGAGCCTGGATTGCCGCCATGGCCCGTTCGTACCACCAGAGCGGCACGGCCGGCCATTCAGTAGCCGTATTTTCATAACGATCGGGGTCAACCACCTGGAAATCGCCGTGTCGGATATGGACGCCCACCACCGGCCGACCGCTCGTCCGGCCAAAAAACGAGCGGATCTGTGTTGCCAGTGACGGATTGAGGCGCACCTTTCTGGCCACATCGAGGTAGATTGGATCGAGCAGTTCGGAAGGGCCATCGAGGGACCGAAGGATTATCTTCCTGCCCGCAAGCCTCCCGAACATCTCCTCATCACAGTTTCTGACGCGAACTGCGCCCAGCTTGGTAAGAGCCCGGACTTTCCCCCTCCGGGTTCCCTCAACGCTGAAGGAATCGAGTTCATGCCAGTCCAGAATAATGTCGTGCCCGTAGGCCTGACGTATGGCAAAAGCGAGGGGCAGTGTTTCCAGTCGATTAGAGATACCGACGAATTCATTTATATACAGTTTCGGCATAACGGATATATTCCCGCGACCAGAGGTGCGCACACGTTGACTATCGCTGGCGCTCCTCGATCAATTCAACGGACTTTGCATACTTGAGAAATGTGTAGACGGCGTACAGCAGTGAAAGGAGGAGGCCGGTGCTGCCTTCCAGAACTCCCATCCGCAGCACATACATCTTGAAAAAGGTGAAACAGGGCCGGAAAACGATGGAGAAGACCCCCGGCCTTCTTCCTGACCTGGCAATCTCTTCCGCCGCCAGCGTCGAGTATCGGTCCATCCTGGCGACGTAATCACCGATCCCCTCGTAGGTGAAGTGGATCAGATTCCCTTGCAGGGTACTGACCGGACCGGGGCACTCAACGGATTCGTGGACGAGGCGCTCGGCGAAGCGGCACCGGCTCCGGTTGTACAGTCGCAGATTATGGTCAGGGTACCAGCCGCAGTGTTTGATCCAGCGTCGGCCGAAATAATTCTCCCGCGCCACGCGGAAACCGTCGTAACGGGCAAAATCAGTGGAAAGGATCGAGTCCCGCAGTTCCGGTGAAACACGCTCATCCGCATCGATATTGAACACCCAATCATTTACAGCCTGATCGGCGGCGAAGTTCTTCTGTTTGCCGAAGCCTTCCCACTCATGCTCGAAATATCGCACCTTGGGGTGCTTGCGACAGATTTCGGGAGTCCTGTCGGAGCTCCCCGAATCAACCACGATAATCTCATCAGCCCAATCGAGGCTCGCAAGGCAGTCAGAGATATTCTTCTCTTCGTTCTTGGCGATGATGGTGGCCGTTATGTTCATGCAGAATGCTCCAAAGCAGCAACACACGTCCGAAGCCGCTCCGCGGCCTCCACCACGTCGGTCATTGTCACTGCTGTCATGCACCGGTGGTCCGTGGGACACTCCCGCAGGAGGCACGGGGCGCAGTCGGTGTCGCGGCGCACGACGGCGGCACGGTCGCTCCAGGGCGAGGTGGTCGTGTGATCAGTGGGGCCAAACACCGCCACGAGCGGAACACTGAAGGCGGCGGCGATGTGCATGGGGCCCGAGTCGTTGGTGATGAAGAAGTCGCAGCGTTTGATGAGCGCCATCAACTCCCGCACCGAGGTCTTCCCCGCCATGACGAGGGCGGGTACGGTCATGGCGGCGGCGATGTCGGCGGCGATGGCAGCCTCTCCCGGTCCGCCAGTCACCACGACCCGTGCCCCCCAGCGGAGAGACAACTCATCGGCCACGGCGGCAAACCGCTCCGGGTACCACCGCTTGGCCGAACCATAGGTGGCGCCGGGGTTGATGCCGATGACGAAATCGTTCGCGCCGATCCCCGCAGCGGCCAGAAGCCGGGCCGTGCCCTCTTTCTCCTCCCGGGTGACGGTCAGGGAGAGGTGTTTGGCCCCGGTTTCGATTCCGAATCGGGAAAGCATGGCGAGGTAATAGTCGACATGGTGGAGCTTTTTCGCTTCGATGGTTACCGGTGCGCCATGGGTCAGGAGCATCCCCCGTCCGTCGGTTCGGTACCCCATAATCCGGGGGATTCGGGCAAGCCGGGCAATGAGCGCCGCGTCGATAGCGTTCTGCAACAGGATGGCGAGGTCGAACCGCTCCGCCCTGAGCTCCCGTGCCAGTCTAATCCTTCCCCGGATGCCGGCGTGCCTTCCCTTCCGGTCATAGACATGAACTGCATCGACCGTTTCGTGATTGGCGAAAAGTTCAGCCACAAGGGGATTTGCAAGAACCGTTATCCGTGCTTCGGGGAAGGACTCACGAATTGCTCGAAGAGCAGGCGTGGTCATGACCGCATCGCCGAGCCAGTTCACCGCCCGGACGAGAATGGTGCGTATAGCCGATTTATCGAGAGCCGATATGCTGTCGGTCACTAATCGCGTTTCCCCGCTTCTCCAATTTTTTCCGCTTCGTCCACCAGCATGACCGGAATTCCGTCCCGCACGGGGTAGACGAGCCGACATGAATCGCAGACAAGCCCCACCTCGTCGTCCTGGAAGACTACTTCCCCCTTGCACTGAGGACAGGCCAGAATCTTGAGCAATTCGCTTGATAATGCCATAGAGGGCATCTCCTTTTAAAGCACTTTGTCGATGGCTGTTTCGAGGGGTTTCGGATCCATAAGGCTCATCTCCAGCACCGCCGCATAGACAATCCCCAGCCGACTCAGGACCGGTCCGAGCTTGACCGCATCCTTGCCGGTGGTTATGAGGAAATCGGCGCCGGCCGTGCGGCGGGCCGCCATGAGCCGCGCTACCTCTTCCTCTCCGTAGGGGCAGTGGTCGCCAAAGGAAACCGTTGCCGCAAGGTCCACCCCTTCCTCCCGGAGTGAGGCGAAGAATGCGTCGGGGTCGGCAATGCCGGCAAAGGCAACTCCTCTGCGGCCATACAGGGCGGTGAACGGTTGCCGCTCACCACCGGGAAGAAGCTCCACCCCAGCCAGCACATGACCAGCCCGGCAGGATGGAATGGCTCCGTGAACCGCTGGCGCCTCGGCACCGGTGCACCGGGTGTAGACCACCAAGTCAGCCCGTTTGAGGGCCAACGGCGGTTCCCGGAGCAAACCCGCCGGGAGGACCATGCCGTTGCCGAGGGGAGCGCTACAGTCCATGAGGAGGATGTTCAGGTCCCGGTGAAGCCGCAAATGCTGGAAGCCGTCATCCAGGATGAATACATCGGGGTTAAGCCGCTCCTGGGCCAGGAGCCCGGCAGCGTAACGGTCGGTACCGATGACCGCCATGAGCCCCGGCACCGCCGTGGCAAGATGCACCGGTTCGTCACCCGCCTCGGCAGCGGAGAGAAAGACCCTCTGACCGTCCGAGACGATATGCGTCTTTCCCTCCAACGATCCCCCATACCCCCGGGAGATGACCGCCACCCGTTTCCCCCGCGCCATGAGCAGACGCGCAACAAGCGCCACCATGGGGGTCTTGCCGGTGCCGCCAACGGTGAGGTTGCCAACGGAGATGACCGGACGATTCAGCTGCTTCACCCGGAAGATCCCCGCACCATAGGCGAGTGCCCGCAACCGAACTGCCAGGGCGTACGGAACGGAAAGAACAGCGAGAAGCGCCAGAACGAGCCGATCCAGCATCCCCCGCCGCTTGCCGGAAACAAGGTTTCGGAAATATCCTTCGAGTGTCATATTTCATCCGGGTGAGATAGCAAAATGGTAAAACCTCGCTACCTCGCTACCTCGCTACCTCGCTCAATGAGCGGGCCGATGATCTCCAGATGCCGTGCGGCAGCGCCTCCCTGGTCCGCCATGAGCCGGATGCCGTTCTCCCCCATGGACCGGCGGGCGGGTTCATCGGCCAACAGACGGCGCAGGGTCGCTTCCAGCTCCCCATGATCGTTGACCTGCTCTCCCGCTCCGGCACCGAGCACGAGGGCCGTGATCTCGCGGAAATTGTGCATGTGGGGGCCGAACAGGACCGGCGCGCCCACCGATGCCGGCTCCAGGAGGTTATGCCCCCCCACCGGGACAAGGCTCCCTCCCACGAACACCACGTCCGACAGGGCGTAGAGCTTCATCAGTTCGCCGATGGTGTCCACTAGGAGAACGCCGCCGCGTGGCTGCTCCTGAACCTTGTCCAAGGCCGAACGGCGCACGAAGGGAATCCCTTTCCCCTCCAGGAGGGTTCCCACCTCGACGGCCCGTTCCGGGTGACGCGGCACAAGAACCAGGAAGAGATCAGATCTCTCTCCCGCGAGACGGGCATAGATGTCCGCCACAACCTCCTCTTCCCCGGCATGGGTGCTCCCCGCTGTGATGATGAGTGCGCCGGCAGGCAGGCGATAGCTGCAGAGCAGTTCCTGGCGCTCAGCCGGCGTGAGCGATCTGACAGGCAGATCATACTTGAGATTGCGCGTTACGTGGACACGCTCCGCAGGCGCTCCGACGGCGATTATGCGGCGGGCGTCCTCGCTGCTCTGCATGCAGAGGGCTGACAGGTTGTTCAGGATGGGAGCAAAAAAGCGGGAGAACCGGAGATAGCGAGGGAAGGAACGGTCCGAGATGCGGCCGTTGACCATGACTGACGGGATCCCCGTCCGGCGGGCGTGGCGGAGGAAATTGGGCCAGATCTCGGTTTCCACCACGATGACCAGCGAGGGCGCAACGAGTCGAAGCGCCCGGGCAACGGCGAAGCCGAAATCAAAAGGGAAGTAGACCACCAGATCCGCTTCGGGGATAGTGACCGCCACCGACCGCCCCGTCTCCGTCACCGATGACAGCACGAGGGGACGTTCGGGAAAGCGGCGCTTCAGCTCCCGCAGGAGCGGCTTCACCGCCATGGTTTCCCCCACCGACACCGCGTGGACCCAGATCGGCCCCTTGCCGGCAACCCGTGCGAGGCTCTCCGGCGCTATGCACCCGAACCGCTCCCCGAAACCGGCGAAACTTCTCCCCCGGCTCACCGTCCGCCACGCGTGGTGGATAAGGATCAGGGGGGAGAGGAGGAGCAGTAGTATGTCATACACCAGAAATATCATCGAAACGCTCTATCCCCGCTGCCGCCGGTCCCTGGTCCCTGGTCCCCGGTCCCGGCCTCTAACTGAATTGCATATCGTAGAGCTTGCGGTAGAGGCCGCCGCGGGCCAGGAGTTCGTCGTTGGTCCCCACCTCCACCACTTCTCCCCTGTCGATGACCACGATCCGGTCCGCATGGAGCACGGTGGAAAGCCGGTGGGCAATGACGAGGGTGGTCCGGTTCTTCATGAGATTGGCAAGGGCCTGCTGGACCATATGCTCGCTCTCGGTATCGAGGGCGCTAGTGGCCTCGTCCAGGAGGAGTATGGGCGCATCCTTGAGAATGGCCCGGGCGATGCAGAGCCGCTGGCGCTGGCCGCCGGAGAGCCGCACCCCCCGATCGCCGATGTTCGTATCGTATCCTTCCGGCATATCCATGATGAAATCGTGGGCAAAGGCGGCCCGGGCAGCCCGCTCCACCGCCTCCATGGGGGCATCAGAGTTGCCAAGCCTGATATTGTTGGCAATAGTATCGTTGAAGAGGACCGTTTCCTGATCCACCAGGGCAACATGGCTGAGAAGGTCATCCAGGCGCGCCTGCCGCACGTCGACCCCGTCGACGAGGACCGCGCCGCCGGTTACGTCGTAGAAGCGTGGAATGAGCGACATGATGGTCGTCTTTCCTGCCCCCGACGGGCCCACCAGCGCCACCACCTCGCCCCTTCCCGCCGAGAGCGACACGTTGCGCAGGACTTCCTCGTCGTTATAGCGGAACGAGACGTTGCGCAACTCCACGGAGCCCTGGGGCGGCCCCATCTCCACCGGCTCGGCGGGGTCCTCTATGTCGGCCCTCTGGTCGATCACCTCAAAGACCCGCTCCGCGGCCCCCACAGCCTGCTGGACAGTATTATAGGAACTGAGCAGCTTCTTCACCGGCCCGTAGAGCATTACCATGGCGGTCAGGAAGGAGAAGAACTCGGACGCGGACATGCGGCCGTGCATGACCTGGCTCCCCCCGAACCAGATGACCCCTGCTACACCAAGGGAGGTGATAATCTCCATGATCGGCGTGTGGAGCGACTCGTACTTGATACTCTTTCTGAGGTAATGGTAGAGGCCGAGATTCGTCTGGCTGAACCGGTCGATGAAACGCCGCTCCAGGCGGAACGCCTTGACCACCTTGATCCCGGTGAAGGTTTCCTGGAGGATGCTCGTAATCTCCCCCATCTGGCCAAGGGACTGCTTTGCCAGGTTCTTGATCCGCTTGCCGATCTTCTGGGCCGGCACGGCCGTGAGGGGGAGAACGATGAAGGTGATGAGGGCCAGCTGCCAGTTCCGGTAAAAGATGACACCGAGGAGCCCAATGGCCGTCACCCCGTCCCGCAACAGTCCCGTCACCACATTGGCCACTCCTGACTGCATCTGTCCCACATCGCTCATGACCCGGGACATGAGAACGCCCGTGGGATTGTCGGCGAAATAGCGCAGCGGCAGCCCCATGTGCTTCTGGTACACTTCGTTGCGGATGTCCTGGATCGCCAACTGCCCCGCGGTGGAGATGTAGTATTGCTGCACGAAACGGGCGACGCCCCGGAGGATAAAGACGATCATCACCGCCACGGGGAGGAGGATAAAAATCGTCATGTCCTTTTCGGTGAATATCTTCTTGAGAAGCGGCTCCACCAGCCAGGCGATGGCCGCGTCGGTTCCGCCGACACACAGGGAGGCCACCATGGAAATGGCAATGCGCCACCCGTAGGGTTTGCTGTAGCGTAAGAGGCGTTTGAAGGTTTCCATTATCTCTTCTTTCCGAGCATCTCGAGGACGATTCCCGCCACCCGTTCCGAGCAGCCCCCGGAACCGAGCTTTTCCCTGACCCTGGCAAGCCCGGCCCGGGTTTTCTCCGTGTGGACAGGGTCATCCAGATAACGGCCGATCTCCGCGGCGATCCGCTCGGCGGTGGCCTCGTCCTGGATCAGTTCCGGCACCACCCGCTCTCCCGCCACGATGTTGCAGATGCCGATGTGATCGACCCGGATGAGGCGCTTGCCCACCTCGTAGGTCAGGGGGGATACCGTGTAGATGATCACCATCGGCACCCCCATGAGGGCGATTTCAAGGGTAACCGTCCCCGATACCGTCGCGATGGCATCGCAGACCTGCATCACGTCGTAGACCTTGTCCCGGGCCACGACAACCTCCAGCCCCGACGCCGCCAGATGGGGAGCGATGTCGGCATCGGTCAGGCTCGATGCCAGGGGAAGGATGAACTGGATGCCGGGGTAACGGTCCCGTAAAAGTTTCGCGCTCTCCAGGATAACCGGGAAGAGTCGGGCGATTTCCCCCCGGCGGCTCCCCGGGAAGAGCCCCACCACCCGCCGGGAAGGATCGAGCCCGAAGGCAGCCAGGGCCTCGCTGCGGCTCATTGACGGGGAGACGCGATCCGCCAGGGGATGCCCCACGAAGGATACCGGTACACCCGCCTTCTCGTAAAAGGGGACCTCAAAGGGAAAGACCACCGCCATCCGGTCCACGAGCCGGGCGATCTTTTTCACCCGCCCCGTCCGCCAGGCCCAGACCTGGGGACTGATGTAGTAGAGCACCTTGACCCCGGCCCGCTTCGCCACCTTTGCCACGAGCATGTTGAAATCCGGGTAGTCGATGAGGATCAGAAGGTCCGGCGGATTGGTCGTGATGAGACGCTTGAGGGTAGCGTATGCCTTGTAGATGACGCCGAAGTGGGCAAGCACCTCCACGAGCCCCACCACCGCCATTTCCGAAGAATCGACAACGGTCTCCACCCCCGCCGCCCGCATGTGCGGGCCGCCAATGCCGAAAAATGAGAGGGTCGGATCGAGGCGCAGAGCCTCTTTCACCAGGTTCGAGCCATGGAGGTCGCCGGAAGCCTCGCCGGCCACGATCATCACGCGTTTGTTCGGAGCGGTACCCATACGAATACAAAGAGACGCCCACGGGGGGCGTCTCTCCCTTTCATGCACGAAAGCGTTGCTTCCGGCTATGCCTTGAGGGCCGATTTCACCACGTCCACGACCCGGCGTACCTGTTCTTCGGTCATCTCCGGGAAGATGGGGAGGGACATGCAGCGGGATGCCACCTCCTCGGCCGCGGGGAGGGAAACACCGGCGTAGTCGGCGGCGAAGACATCCTGCTTGTGCAGAGGAATCGGATAGTAAACCGCCGAGGCAATCCCCGCGTCGGTGAGGGCCTTCATGATGGCGTCGCGGCGGTCGGTGAGAAGCGTGTACTGGTGGTAGACATGGGTTCCCTTGCCATCCTCGAAGGGAGGGGTGGCGCCGGTGCCGGCCAGCAGTTCGCTGTAGAGGTGAGCCACGCGGCGGCGCCCCTCGCTGTATTCCCGGATGTGCTTGAGCTTCACCCGCAGGATCACGGCCTGTATCTCGTCAAGGCGGCTGTTGTAGCCAATGACCGAGTGATGGTAGCGAACCTTGCTCCCGTGGTTGCGGAGCACCTTCACCCGCTCGGCCAGTTCCGGGCAGGAGGTGGTGACAAGGCCGCCATCGCCATAGCACCCCAGGTTCTTGCTGGGGAAGAAGCTGAAGGCCCCCAGCGCCCCGAAGGTGCCGGTCATGCGACCATTAACGTCGGCGCCGAAGGACTGGGCGCAGTCTTCGATCATCAAAAGACCATGCTTGGTGCAGAGGGCCTGGATGGCATCCATGTCCGCCGGCTGGCCGAAGAGATGAACCGGAAGGACCGCCTTGGTCCTGGGGGTGATGGCCGCCTCGATCCTGGCAGGATCGATATTGAAGCTCTTGGGGTCCACGTCCACGAAGACCGGCGTGGCCCCCACGTAACGGATCGCCTCGGCAGTGGCGATAAAGGTGAAGGGAGAGGTGATCACCTCATCACCCTCCGTGATCCCTGCAGCGGCAAGGGCCAGGTGGAGGGCGTCGGTCCCCGAGGCAACGCCGATGGCATGCTTTACGCCGAGAAACGCGGCCGCTTCCTCCTCGAACGCCGTCACGTTGGGCCCGAGAATGAACTGGGTCTTTTCAAGGGCTTCCAGAATGCCCCTGTCGATCTCCTCCTTTATTGCATGATACTGCACCTTCAAATCCACCATCGGAATATTCATGGTTTCCCTCACAGTTTTTTGCTGATCTTTATCGCCGTTTCCAGCGCCCGCTTGCCGTCCTGGCCCGATACCACCGGCTTTGCGCCCGTCCGGACGCACTCCAGGAACGAGGCTATTTCGGACTTCAGGGCATCTCCCTGATCAAACGACTTTTCCTCCATGTCAACCTTGGGAACACCGGGAAGCATTTCTCCGCTCCCCTTGCGGAACACCGCCAGCTTCTTGTTCTGGAAGTCGACGGAGATGTAGGAGTCGGCCTGGAATATCCGCATCTTCCGCTCGCTCTTGAGGCTGATGCGGCTGGCCGTGACGTTGGCCACGCAACCGTTCTCGAACTGGATGCGGGCGTTGGCGATATCCTCCTCGTCGGTGAAGACCGGGGCGCCAATGGAGCTGATCTGCTTCACCGGCGAGCCGACAATGGTCTGGATGATGTCGATGTCATGGATCATCAGATCAAGAACCACGTTCACATCGGTTCCCCGGGGCTTGAAGGGAGCGATCCGGATCGACTCAATGAAGCGGGGCCCGGTCAGAAGTCCCTTGAGGCCCACGATCACCGGGTTGAACCGCTCAAGGTGCCCCACCTGGAAGACCACACCGTTATCTTCGGCAAGCCGGATGAGTTCGTCGGCCTCTTCGACCGTGGTCGTAACCGGTTTCTCCAGGAGGACGTGAACGCCCCGTTCCAGAAACGCCCGCGCCACCTCGAAGTGGAACTGGGTCGGCACCACGATGCTGACGGCGTCGACCTTGTCGAGCAGCTCCCGGTAATCGGTGTAGGGGGCCGTCCCCACCTTGGCGGCCACCTCCTCCGCCCGGGGCCTGCTGGTATCAACCACCCCGATCAGATCCGACTCAGGGAGCTGGGCGAATTTCTCCGCGTGGAAGAGGCCCAGATAGCCAACGCCGATCACCGCGGTCCGAATCTTTTCCGTCATCGGCAGATACCCCTTTCCGATTTTTGTGCGAACTCGATGAAGTGAACGATCTCGGGAGACATGGGGACCTCTTCCCGGATGCGGGCAATGGCCTCGTCGAGCCGCAACCCCGACCGGAGCATCAGACGATAGGCCTTCTTCACGGCACTGATTGTGTCCGGGGAGAAGCCGCGCCGCTTGAGGCCTACGGTGTTGAGCCCCGCCGACGTGGCCCGGTTGCCGCTGGCGATGGTATAGGGGAGGACATCCTGCCCCACCATGGCGCCGCCGGAGAGCATGGCGCTCTCGCCAACCCGCGTGAATTGGTGCACGGCGGAAAGCCCGCCGAGAATGGCATGATCCTCCACCACCACGTGCCCCGCCAGGGTCGATCCGTTGGCCATGATGACCCGGTTGCCGACAACGCAGTCATGGGCCACATGGCAGTAGGCCATGAAGAGGTTTCCCTCGCCGATCACCGTTTCGCCGATACCGGTCACCGTTCCCGGCTGGAGGGTCGTGAACTCCCGGATAATGTTCCTCTTGCCGATCCGGAGCCAGGTTTCCTCACCCCGGTACTTGAGATCCTGGGGGATCCCCCCCACAGACGCCATATGAAAGATCTGGCACTCCTCGCCAATATCGGTCCAGCCGTCAATGACCGAGTGGGCGCCAATCCGTGACCCGCGGCCGATCCTGACATGCTCGCCGATGATGGCATAGGGGCCGATCTCGACCCCTTCGGCCACCTGCGCCTCGGGGTGTACGATTGCCGTGGGATGAATCATTGTTACAACCTGTCCTTGTCGGCAAAGGTGGCCTTGAGTTCCGCCTGGGTCGTCACCTTCCCCTTGACAATGGCCTTGGCGCTGAAACACCAGATGCCGCGCTTGCACCCGGTGGCCGCAACCTCGATCCGGAGTTGGTCTCCCGGCAGCACCGGCTTGCGGAATTTCACGTTGTCAATGGAAGCAAAATAGCAGACTTTATTCCGGACTTCGTCGTCCGATGCCATGTATGCAAGGATACCACCCACCTGGGCCATGGCCTCGACAATCAGCACCCCCGGCATGATGGGATGACCGGGGAAATGTCCCTGGAAGAAAGGCTCGTTGATGGTAACGTTCTTGATCCCCACGATCCTTTCTCCCGGCACGTGCTCCACGATCCGGTCCACCAGGAGAAAGGGGTAACGGTGGGGAAGGATTTTCATGATTTCATTGATATCAAAGACAGTTTCCATTATCAGGCTCCTTGTTTCTCTTCCAGTTCCCTGACCCGCTTCTCCAGTTCGGCGATCGTCTTCCTCAGTTCAGGGAGTTTCGGCACCACCGCAGACGCTCGGAGCCAATCCCGGTGGTTGAAGGCAGGGATGCCGCTCACCATGGAACCGGCGGGGATATTGCCGGGAATGCCCGACTTGGCCCCCACCATGGAGTTGTCGCCGATTTCCAGGTGTCCCGCAACCCCCACCTGGCCGGCGAGGGTCACGCGCCTGCCGAGCTTTGTACTGCCGGAAATCCCCACCTGGGAGACGATTGTACAGTTTTCGCCGATCACACAGTTATGGGCTATCATGACGAGGTTGTCGATCTTGGTCCCCCGCCCGATGCGGGTAGCGGCAAGGGCCGCCCGGTCGATGGTGGTGTTGGCGCCGACCTCCACATCATCCTCAATGACAACGATCCCCAGTTGAGGGATCTTGTAGAAACCATCGCCGTCCGGGGCGTAACCGAAACCATCGGAACCGATGATGGTACCGGCATGGATTGTAACCCGGTTCCCGATGCGGCACCCCTGGTAGACGACAACGTTGGAGTGGAGCGTCACATCGCTGCCCAGGGTGACCCCTTCATAGATGACAACACCCGGAAAGATCGTCACCCGGTCCCCGAGCGTTACGCCGTCTCCCACGAAGGCTCCGGGATAGATGGTGACGTCGCTCCCCATGGCGACGTTGTGGCCCACCAGCGCCCCCTCCATAACCCCTTGGGGCTTCCGTGGCGCGACATGGAACAACGTGAGCAGCTTGGCAAAGGCCAGGTAGGGGTTCGCCACGTGGATCGCGTTTCTGCCGTGGCGCTCGCCCCCCGGCGGCAGCACCACTGCGCCGGCTCCGGTTGTGGCAACCTTTGGCGCGTAGCGGGGATTGGCGAGGAAGGTAATCTGGTGATCGGCGGCATCGTCAAGGCTTGCAACGCCGGATATCGTCTTGGACTCGTCACCGGCAACGGTGCCGCCGAGGTATTCGGCAAGTTCCCTGAGGGTTCGCGAGACCGCCATGGGCTACTTCTTCCGCGACGCGTTGAAGAGCTTGAGGATTTCGTCGGTCACGTCAGCCTTGTCATCCACATAGATCATCCCTTCATTCCGAATAAAGATGAAGGAGTAGCCGTTCTTCCTGCCGTAGTCCTGAACGACCTTCTCAAGCTCTTCAATGATCTTCTTGGTGAACTCCTCGTCCTTGGTCTGGAGCTCGTCTTGGGCGTCCTTCGTGAACCGCTGGAACTCCTTGAGTTTCTGCTGGTAGTCCTTTTCTTTGTTGCTGCGGGCAGCCTCGGAAAGGAGGACACTCTGTTTCTCAAGGTCGTCCTTGAGCTTTTTAAGCTCCTCCTGCTTGGTATTGATCTCGTCCTGGTACTTCTTGACCTTGGCGGCAAGCTGCTCCTTGGCCTCCTTGCCGGACTCGGAGAGATTGAGGGCCTTCTGCATGTCGATGTAACCGAGTTTGCCGCCGTCAGCCCCAAAGGCCACGGAAGCGAGCACCAGAGAACCCACGATGGATGCAACCGTAACGAATCTTTTCATTTGTTTCTTCCTTTCGTGCCGTAATACTGCGATTCAAATCGTATGGGCCAGCGGCCCGTACTGTCAGAAGAAGCTTCCGATGGAGAACTCGAACTTGCCACTGGTCTTGTCGATGCCATCCCTGGGGTTGATGGGGATGCCGTACTCGAGGCGCAGCGGTCCAAGCGGCGATACCCAGCGGATACCTGCGCCGTAGCTCATGCGAAAACTGGAGAACATGGTGTCGCCCGTGTCATAGACGTTGCCGGCATCAAAGAACGCGACCCCCTTGAGCCCGGCATCCTTGAGAAGCGGGAACGTGTATTCCAGGTTGAAAACGGCTTCCTTGTCCCCACCGATGAACGCCGCCTCGCCGGTAGAAGTTCTCTTGTAGGGGCTGATGCTCCGCCCCTCGTAGCCACGGATCGTGTTGATCCCGCCGGCGAAGAAACGTTCGTCGATCGGAACATCCTTGCCGATGCCCTGGATGTAACCAAGTGCGCCCCTGAGGCTGAGGACCGTGCTCCACTTCATGGGGAAGAACAATGATGTATCACCGAAGTAGCGGATGAAGCGGCTGGTGCCCCCCAAACCGGCGACCTCGATGGAGATGTTGTTCACCATCCCCGTGGTCGGGTCGAGCCGGTAGTCGGTGGTGTCACGGGTGAGGCTCGCGGTGATGGAGCTGGTGGTGGACGTGGTTTCGGGGATTATATCCTCACTCGACACATTGACGTCGAATATCTTCTTGTCCTCGTACTTGTACATCCAGAGGGTCCGCATGGTGTCGCTCAACGGATACCCCGCCTTGATGTCGCCACCCGTGGCGCGCCGCGTAAAGTCGAGGTAGTCCCGCTCGGTGCGGTAAATGTCAGCGCCCACCGTCCAGCGGGTATCGAGGAAATAGGGGTCCGTGAGCCCCACGTTATAGGTAGAGGACTTGCCGCCGATGGAGGCGGCGAGGTTCGCCTTGAGACCGAGCCCCAGGAAGTTCCCCTGGGAAACCGAGCCCTGGCCGATGAGACCATCAAGGGAACTATAGCCGGCGCCGATACTGAACGTCCCGGTCGGCTTCTCCTTCACCTCCACGTTCACATCGAGCTTGTTGTCGGCACTCCCTTTCGCGGTGGCAATGTTCACTTCCTCGAAGAAACCGAGATTCATGAGACTCTGCTTGCTCTTCTTGAGTCCGGTGCTGCTGTAAGCATCCCCCTCGACAAGCTTGATCTCTCGACGCAGGACCTTGTCGCGGGTCTTGGTGTTGCCGATGACATTTATCCGGTCGATAAAAACCTTTTCCCCCTTCTCGAAATCAAAGGTTATGTCAACGGTCTTCTTGTCGGCGTTTATCTTGGAAAGGGGGGTAACGTTGGTGAAGGCGTACCCCTTGTCGGCATAGAGGTCCGTGAGAGCGAGCACGTCAGCTCGCAGGTTCGCGCGGTTGAACGTCTCGCCAGTCTTGACCCGAAGCCCCAGGCCGAGCACGTCCTCCTTCTCCAGGAGGTCTCCCTTGAACCCGATGGAACCGGTCTTGTACTGATCCCCTTCGGTGATGCCGATGGTAACGGCAAGACCGCTGCGATCCTCCAGGACCTTGACGTCGGGCTCTCCAACTTTCACGTTCACGTAGCCGTTGTTGAAGTAGAGGTCGGCAATGAGATTCACGTCGTTCTTGAGGACTTCGTCCTTATAGGTTCCGGCGCCGGTGAGCCAGGACAGAAACCATTTCTCCTTGGTCTCCATGACGCCACGGAGCTTCTTGTCGGGGAAGGCCTTGTTACCCTCGAACCGGATCGCTTTGATGAGGACCTTTTCCCCTTCGGTGATGGCGACGACCACTCTGACGTCGTTGCCGGAACGTTTCTCGCCCTTTACATCGACTTCGGCCAGGTAATACCCCTCGTCGGCGTACAGTTTCTTTACCTTCTTGGCGCTCAGAGTCAGTTCTTTCTGCGAGAATATGGTGTTGGTTTTCAGGCCGAGGGCCTCTCGCACCTTATCGGTGGAGATTTGCTTTGCCCCGTCGATCTTGATCTCGCGAATGATCGGCTTCTCGACGACCGTATAAACGAGAACAACGCCGCCGTCCGATTTCTCCGTGTCGGCCTTCACATCCTGAAACTGCCCCAGCCGATAGATGGCACGGATGTCCGCGTCAACCTTCTCCACGTAGAAAAGGTCGCCCGCCTTAAGCGTTACGGCATTGAGTATGGCCGCAGCGTCGATTCTCCGGTTGCCCCTCACCTGAACGTCGGAGATTTTCTCCCCTTCGGCAAAGGCCCCTTGGGCAGCGAGAACGACTGCCGCGGCGATACCAACTCTAGTTGCATGTAACCGAATCACTTCTCCCCCGGGAGAATGGAATGTACAGCTGTATATGCGCCGATTGCGTTAATCGGCAACGACCCGGCCGTCCACCAGACGGACCGTCCGCCCCATGTAAGATGCGAGTTTCTCGTTGTGGGTAACGATGACGAGCGTCACCCCCCGCTTCCGGTGAACACGCTCAAGGGTTTCATGCACTTCGTCACTGGTCTTCATGTCGAGGTTGCCGGTCGGTTCGTCAGCCAGAAGAAGCTTTGGAGAGAGAACCAGCGCCCTGGCAATGGCGACCCGTTGCTGCTCCCCTCCCGAGAGTTCACCCGGTTTATGGGTAAGACGATGCGCAAGCCCGACCTCCCCAAGAAGCTCCCTGGCCGGCGCTGCTGCATCAGAGCGCTTAACGCCGGCAATGAGCAGCGGCATCATGACATTCTCAAGGGCCGTGAACTCCGGCAGCAGGTGATGGAACTGGAACACAAAGCCGATGGAGTGGTTCCTGAACGAGGCCAGGGCCGCATCACCCAACCGGAAGACATCCTCTCCCCCGAAGCGCACACTGCCCGAAGTCGGTCGGTCAAGGGTTCCCATGATGTGGAGAAGCGTACTCTTCCCCGTCCCCGAAGCCCCGACGAGGGCGATGGTTTCGCCTTCGGCCACGGTCAGGTTTATCCCCTTCAGAACATCGACTCGGGTTTCCCCGGAACCGTAACCCTTCGTGAGATCCATCACCTCAAGGAGACTACTCATAGCGCAGCGCCTCCGCAGGCGGCAGCTTCGACGCCTGCCAGGACGGGTAGAGGGTCGCCACGAGCGATATGAGTACCGCCGTCACGGAAATCAGGACAACGTCGGAAAGGACCACCCGGGAAGGGAAGTGATCCAGATAATAGACATCCTTACTAAAGAGTTCGAAACCGGTCACCTTCTGCACGACGCCGACGATCGGTTCCAGATTGTAGGCCACGAGGAGGCCACCGATGACCCCGATGACAGTCCCGGAAATCCCTATTATGAGGCCCTCCAGCACGAAAATCTTCATGATGCTTCGTCCCGTGGCCCCCATGGACTTGAGGATCGCAATGTCCTTCGTCTTTTCCAGAACCACCATGAAGAGCGTCGAGGCAATGCCGAAGGCAGCGACCAGCACGATCAGGGTCAGAATGACGAACATTACCATCTTTTCCGTCTTCAACGCAAAAAGAATGTTCTTGTTCATCTGCATCCAGTCCCGAGCATGGAAGGGGAAGCCGAGCTCGCGGTCGATTTTTCGTACCAGCTCTCCGGTACGATAGACATCCTGCACCCGGAGCTGAATGCCGGTGGCGGCGTGACCGAGGGAGAGGAACTCCTGGGCCTCTGAGAGCCCCACATAGGCGAGGGTGGAATCATACTCGAACATGCCGGTATTGAAGAGCCCCACGACACGGAACTGCTTCATCTTAGGTACCATGCCGAGGGGTGTTATGTTGCCGAGGGGGGAAATGACGTTGACCGTGTCGCCGGGGTAAATATTGAGGGAACGGGCAAGCTCCCGACCGATGATGATGCCCGGCTTGGGAGGCTCCGGGGTCGCGAGAGGAAGGGGCGAACGCTCCAGGTCTCCGAGCTTACCCTCCACAAGTGATCGGTAAAGATTGGTTACCAGGGGATCGGTCTTGACGTCGATGCCACGGAGCACCACGCCGGAGACATTGGAGCCGGTGGAAAGCATGACCTGGCTGTAAATAAACGGGGTGGCGGCCACAACCCCCTTCATCTTCTTGAGCCGCTCCATGATGGCGGGATAGTCTTCCATGGTGCCGCTGGACTTCAGGACCACCACGTGGGCGTTGGTTCCGAGGATCTTTTCCTTCAGATCCTCCTCGAAACCGGTCATAACCGCCAGCACGACAATGAGAGCCATTACCCCGAGGGCGACTCCGGCGGTGGAGATAAAGGTGATGATCGATATGAAGGTCGACTTCCGCTTTGCCTTGAGGTAGCGGAGGCCAATAAAGAGTTCGTAGGACATTTTGGATCCGGGGACTGTGGACCGGAAATCAGGGACCGCAGAAGGCCCCTGATTCTCGATCTGCTTACGTAATCCCGTTATTTCTCCTTGCGAAGTTGCGGGAAGAGAATGACGTCCCGGATGGACGGGGAGTCGGTCAGGAGCATGACGAGGCGGTCGATGCCGATCCCTTCTCCGGCCGTCGGAGGCATCCCGTACTCAAGGGCGCGTATGTAGTCCTCGTCCATGTAGTGGGCCTCTTCGTCACCCTTGGCTTTCTGGGCAACCTGACCCAGGAAGCGCTCCTTCTGGTCCACGGGGTCGTTGAGCTCCGAGAAGGCATTGGCCATCTCGCGGCCGGCGCAAAAGAACTCGAAACGGTCGACGATATCGGGATCCTTGTCGCTCTTGCGTGAAAGGGGCGACACCTCCGTGGGATACGCGGTGATGAAGGTGGGCTGGATCAGCTTTACCTCCGCCACCTCCTCGAAAATCTCGGTGATAAGCTTGCCGTAGCCCACGTCGGTCGGCAGGTCGAGCCCGATGCTCCGGGCGTAGGCATAGGCCAGGTCGCGATCTTCGAGGGATTTTGCGTCGATGTCGCCGTACTCGAGGATCGCCTCCTTCACGGTAAGCCGCTTCCAGGGACGCTGGAAGCTGATCTCCACCCCCTGATAGGTGAAGTCGAGGGTTCCGAGCACCTCCTGGGTCACGTGACAGAGAAGCTCCTCGGTGAAATCCATCAGGTCCTCGAAGGTGGCGTAGGCCTGGTAGAACTCCATCATGGTAAACTCCGGGTTGTGACGGACCGAAATTCCCTCATTGCGGAAGTTGCGGTTAATCTCGAAGACCCGTTCGAACCCTCCGACCACCAGACGCTTGAGATAGAGCTCCGGCGCGATGCGGAGAAAAAGCTCCATGTCGAGGGCGTTGTGGTGGGTAACGAAGGGACGGGCCGTGGCTCCTCCGGGAATCGGCTGCATCATGGGCGTTTCCACTTCGAGGAAGTCGTGACGCACCATGAATTCGCGGATCAGGTTGACGATCCGGGAGCGCTTGATGAAGACCTCCCGCACCTCGGGATTCACGATCAGGTCAACGTAGCGCTGGCGATATCGGGTCTCGACATCGGTGAGACCGTGGAATTTCTCCGGAAGAGGAAGGAACGATTTGGTGAGGAGCCTGACCTCGCTCGCGTTAAGGGAGAGCTCGCCGGTCTTGGTGCGGAAGGGGGTGCCGGTGGCGCCGATAATGTCGCCGATATCGAAGGACTCAAAGGCTTCATAGGCCTCGTCACCGAGAGTGTCCTTGCGCACGTAGAGCTGTATGCGCCCCTTGCGGTCCTGGAGCTGGACGAAGGCGGCCTTGCCGAAGGAGCGGCGAGCAATGATCCGACCGGCCACCACAAAGGGGTCTGCCCCCTCTTCTATAATCTCGCACTTTCCATACGCAGCCACCACGTCCGCCGATGTGTGCCGGGGTTTATAGTCATTGGGGTAGGGGTTGATCCCTGCCTCCCAGAGGGCATCGACCTTGCGCCGCCTTTGAAGCAGCAATTCGCTCAGTTCTTCCATGTGACGTGTAATCCCTTTCTCTGTGCCGGTTTCGACCGGTTTAACAAACCCGCAAATTAGCCCACGGGCAAAGCCAAGTCAAGATAAAACCGGGAACTTTCGGGAGATCCCGGTGCCAGTCCTTACTCCTGAAGCCTTCCCGCCACAACATCTTTCAACTCTCCGGACGAACTCCCCTCGAAGCGGACCGCCCCCAGATACTCTCCGTTCAGGTAGCAGGCACCGCCACCTGCCATGAGACGCTCGCCGGTCGTGTTTCTGAAGGCGAAGCTCACCCCGCTCTGGGGAGCCCGGAAGGGCTCTTCTCTCTCAACGGGGAGAGAAAATCTGGCAACCGGCGCGAGGTTGGAGGAAACGGAAACTGCCTGGACATCCGGGGTCGCATCAACGACATTCTGGGCCACGACCGACACCTTGTCCCGCTGGACGCCAGGAAGCTGAGCCTTAACCGTTACCTCAACCATACCGTTCCCCCTGAGTCTGAAATCGTAGAAAGGGGTCCAACCGGTTCCCGTGGTGAGAAAACTGTAGGAAGCGCTTCCCTTTCCAGAGAGCCATACGCGAGCCACGCTTCCGCCGATTCCCCCTTCCTTCTTCAGGGCTTCGATGCGGGCATCGACCGTCTTGAGCCCCTCCTCTGCGCGGCGACGCCCACGGTAGACCTCCTCCAGTTGGGTCACGGCGTAGTCGGTCCCTTTTCTGATGGTGTCGAGGGGCTGGGGATTATTCTTAGTCTTACGGGGGGCTTTACTGCTCTGGGATTTGGCTGCGGCCTTGAAAATCTCCTGGCGGACGTCCAGGGCCTTCAACCGGTCTTCCAGGGTGCGGCGCCGTTCCATGAGATCCTTCATCTCTTTTTCAGCCTTGGAGTCAGGCCGTGCGGGGACAACATCCACCCGCGCTACAGGCACTGACCCTGCGGGGCGTACTCGAAACGAGCCGGGGATGTAGTTGCCGGGGAGTGGCAGCTCCAGGTACCCTTTGGGGGCTGAAGCCACACCTTCGACCCGAGTGCCATCAAGGAAGTAGGTTACGTTTTTAGAAGCCGCAACCGCAGGTGACACAACCACAAATAGCATGACCGCAACGATCAGAAACCGCATAAGCCCTCCCTGGCAGTTCAGTTGTGCAACATGAAGCGTCGGTTACTTCGCAGCCTCGAGCAGTTCCACTTCAAATATGAGGGTCGCGTTGGGGGGGATCACGCCGCCGGCCCCGGCAGCGCCATACCCGAGTTGGGCCGGCACGATGAGACGCCGTTTGCCCCCCACCTTCATGGTCATCACCCCTTCGTCCCAGCCGGGGATCACCTCGCCGGCGCCAATGGTAAAGACAAAGGGCTCGCCCCGGTCCACGGAGCTGTCGAACTTGGTGCCATTCTCGAGCCAGCCGGTATAGTGAACCTTCACGGGCTTGCCCGAGGTCGGCTGGGGGCCGTTGCCGACAACGAGATCCACGTAGGAAAGCCCCGACGGTGTCGTGACGGCTCCAGCCGGCGCCGTGGAAACGGCGGCGGGCTTGGCCTCCCCCAAGGACTTCGCGTCCTTGTCGGAACACGCGGCAATGGCAACCCCGGTGACAAAGAGAAACAGAACGAGCAACTTTTCAACGGATCTCACGTAAACCTCCCTGCTTCAATCAATTCCGCCCAGGCGGAGGATGTATTCCCACTCGTGTTGCGTCACCGGCTGAACCGACAGGCGGCTCCTCTTGAGAAGCACCATACCGGACAGTTCGGAATGTATCTTCATCTCGTTGAGGGTTACCGGCCGCTTCAGGGGCCGGACATACCTCACGTCAACCATGTACCAGACAGGATTGTCCCCGCCCGCCCGGGGGTCGAAGTGTTCGGCCGACGGATCCAGTGCCGTCCAGTCGGGATAGCCTTCGCTCACCACCTCGGCGATGCCGACGATGGCGGGCTCGGGGATGTTGCTGTGGTAAAAGAGAACTCCGTCACCGGGCTTGATCTCATCCCGCAAGAGATTGCGGGCCTGGAAGTTCCGCACCCCGTCCCAGTGCTCGGTGCCGTTGGGGCGCGCCTTCAAGTCATCGAAGGAGAAACAGGAAGGCTCGCTTTTGAAGAGCCAGAAACGGCGCTCGCGTATCACGGTCATCCTGCTACGAGAGCTGGTGGACAAAGAGCCCGCTGCGCAGTTTCGGTTCGAACCAGGTGGACTTGGGGGGCATTATCTGCCCGGCATCGGCCAGCTGCATGAGTTCTTCCATGGAGGTGGGGTTGAGAGAGAAGGCGATCCGATAGCCCCCGCCATCCACGAGCCGCTCCAGTTCGTCGGTCCCCCGGATTCCCCCCACAAAGGAGATCCGCTGGTCGGTGCGGGGGTTGCGGATGGCGAGAATCGGACTCAGGAGATTGTTCTGGAGGATGGAGACATCCAGGTGCGACACCGCATCCCCCTCGTCGAAGGTTCCCTCCTTGGCGACGAGCTGATACCAACGCCCCTCAAGGTACATGCCGAATTCGTGCCGCTGGGACGGCGCGAATCCCCCGGTCGCCGGCGTTATGGCAAAGCGCTCGCCGATGCGGGCCATCAACTCGGCAACGGAGTGGCCGTTCAGGTCCTTCACCGCCCGGTTGTAGGGCATGATGTTCATCTCGCTGTCGGGGAAGATGACCGTGAGGAACCAGTTATACTCCTCGTTTCCCGTGTGGCCGGGATTGGCGGCACGCCGCAGTTCCCGCACACGGCCGGCAGCGGCGCTCCGGTGATGGCCGTCGGCGACGTAGAGGGTTTCGATGGCGGCAAACCGCGTCGTGAGATCATCGATGACCGCCCGGTCGCTGATGATCCAGAGGGTGTGGATGACCCCATCGTCGGTGGTGAAATGATAGGTAGGTTCACCGGCGGCCACGCCGGCCACGATGGCGGTTATGGCGGGGTCGTTACGGTAGGTGTAAAACACCGGCTCGTCGTTGGCATCCAGGTAATCGATATGCCTGACCCGGTCCTCTTCCTTGTCGGCACGGGTCAGCTCATGCTTCTTAATGACGCCGCTCTCGTAATCGTCCACACCGGCACAGACCACGAGGCCCGTCTGCTCGATGGCCCCCATCCTCTGGCGATAGACGTAGTAACACTCGTCCCGGTCCAGGATAAGAGTTCCCTCGGCGATGAAGCGCTGCATGTTCTCGCGCCCCTTCACGTAAACCTCCTCGGCATAGGGGTCCACCTCCGCCGGAAGATCGATCTCGGGACGGGAGACATGGAGAAAACTGTACGGATTGCCAGCAGCCATGGCCTTCGCCTCCTCGACGTTCATGACGTCATAGGGAAGCGCTGCGACCTTCTCGGCCAGAGATTTTGGCGGGCGCAGTGCCCGGAAAGGTTTGATCAGTGCCATGAAATTACCTCATTTTCGAAACTTCATCTGAATTAGAAATACCTGCGTCCACCCATGAACTTCTTCGCAAAGTAGTTCTCGTCGAGGGATGAGATCTTGATGTCATCACCACGACGGGGGGCATGGACGAACCGCTTGTCTCCCACGTAGATGCCCACGTGGTTGATGCTATCCTCGGATGAGCCGAAAAAAACCAGGTCGCCATCCTTCAGGTCGTCACGGGCCACCGGGTCCCCCACCTTGAACTGTTCCCGGGAGGTGCGGGGGATGTTGACACCACAGAGGTTGTAGACGGCGCGGGCAAAACCGCTGCAATCCATCCCGTCCACAACGGTATTACCCCCCCAACGGTAGGGTATCCCCACAAAACGCTCTGCGGTACGGGCAGCAATCTGCCCCATGTCCTTCTCCCCCTTCGGGGCTTCGGGCTGCTTCTTTCGGGGCTCTGCGGGAAGACGGCCAATGGTGGCCGCAGGCTCCCGTTTCACCACGGTTTCGCGTTTGCCGGAAAGGTCCTGGGGCGGCGCGATAAAATAGGCGCCGATAAGGCCGTCGGAAACCAGCTTCCGGGCCTCCTTCTGGGCAGCCTGCTTGGATGGGAAATCGCCGAAACGGACGGCGTAGAGACCATTGTCCCGCTTGAAGTAGAAGGCTTCGATTCCCCGCACCTGGAGCTGGGCCGCCAGGCGTTCGGCGTTTTTCACCTCGGAAAAGGCCCCCACCTGGATGGCGTGGCCGATGCGGGAGATTCCCGCCCGCGGCGCGGCACAGCCGGCGGCCGCCAGGAGGGAGACGACAATAAATGCTATCAGATGGACAACGAATCTCTTCATCAGTCTACGGTGTCCTTAACGTCCCGGCGTACCCCCATGAGGAAGGCGACGATGAACTCCTCGAGATCGCCGTCCAGAACCGCGTCGGGGTTGCCGGTTTCAACGCCGGTCCTCAGATCCTTCACCATCTTGTAGGGATGAAGGACATAGGAGCGAATCTGGCTTCCCCAGCCGATCTCCTTCTTCTCACCGCCGATCTCGGCGGCCTTGGCCTCCCGCTCCTGAAGCTCCTTCTCGTAGAGCTTGGCCCGGAGCATCTTCATGGCGGTCGCCTTGTTCATGTGCTGGCTCCGCTCGCACTGGCTGGCAGCCACGAGGCCCGTGGGGATATGGGTGATCCGGACGGCTGAATCGGTAGTATTCACGTGCTGGCCGCCGGCCCCGCTGGAGCGGTAGGTGTCGATTCTCAGATCTGCTTCGTTGATCGTTACCTCGATATCGTCCTCGATCTCGGGGAAGGCGAAGACCGAGGCGAAGGAGGTATGTCGCCGGGCATTGGAATCGAAAGGAGAAATCCGCACGAGGCGGTGGATGCCGGCTTCGGCCTTAAGATAGCCGTATGCATACTCACCGTCAACGGTAAAGGTGGCCGACTTGACCCCAGCCTCGTCGCCGCCCTGATAGTCGGTGATCTCCGTTTTCCACCCCTTGCGCTCGCAGTAGCGGAGATACATCCTGAGCAGCATCTCGGCCCAGTCCTGGGCCTCGGTACCCCCTGCGCCGGCGTTGATGGAAAAGTAGCAGGCGTTCTTGTCGTGGGTGCCCGAGAGCATCCGCTGGAACTCGGCCCCCTCCACATCCTTTTCCAGCTGGTCATTGAGTGCCCGGACCTCGTCGAGGGTTCCCTCGTCCCCGGCCTCCTCGCCCAGCTCGATCAGCACCCGGATATCGTCGGCCTGACGGGTCAGACGGTCCCAGAGCTCCAGGATCTTCTCGATCCGCGTCCGTTCCCTGAGGAGTTGCTGGGCCTTCTCGTTGTCATCCCAGAAGCCGGGGGCCGCGATATGGGCCTCCATCTCCTGGATATCCTCCCGCTTGCTGTCTATGTCAAAGAGACCCCCGGAGCTTGGCGATGCGCTCCGAAAGATTTTCAACGCGGGCTACTTCTTCTCTGAACATCCATGACTCCTTTATTGATGGTGAATACTCTTTCTTCTGAAAGCAAGGGCCGCAACCACCGCCGCGCCCGCAACACACGCCCAGGCGAACACGTCGCCATAACGGTTATAGAAGCTCTCACCCTCCCCCAGCCGCACCTCGCCGTTCAGCACCGCCTCTTGGAAGAGAGGGGTCATCCCCCGGATGTGTCCCCTGCTGTCGATGATGGAGGTTATGCCGGTGTTGGCAGCCCGCACCAGCGGCACCCGGTTCTCCACGGCACGGAAGACGGTCATGGAGATATGCTGGTAGGGGGCCGAGGAGCGTCCGAACCAGGCGTCGTTGGTGATGTTGACAAGGAGGCGGCTCCCGGCCCGGACGTAGGCACGGGAGAGTTCCGGGAATATCCCCTCGAAGCAGACGAGGATGCCGATCCTCCCCTTGCCGGTGTCCAGGGCGGCTATCTGCGCACCGGGCGAGAAATCGCCGATGCCTGCCACGAGCTTGTTCACGAAGGGAAGGAGTTTTGCCATAGGGACATACTCGCCGAAGGGGACCAGGTGAATCTTGTCGCTGCGGCCGATCACGTCCCCCCACGGGGAAAGGAGAAAGGCGCTGTTCAGGTACTTCAGCCGCTCCCCGTCCTTCTCGAAGGCGGGGCTTCCCACCACGGCGCAGGTTTTGAGTTCCCTGGCAAGCCCCTTGATGCGGGAGGCGTACCGCGGCTCGTCCTGAAAATAAAACGGGGCCGCGCTTTCGGGCCAAACCAGAAGATCGGAAGGGCCGGCGGCGCAGGCCTTGCGCGACAGCCGCTCGTAGATGGCGACGGTTTCCTCCTGGAACGACGGATCCCACTTGATGTTCTGGTCGATGTTTCCCTGGATGAGGGCCACCTTGAACGGCGCACCGCCCTCGGGGACATGGAGGCGCTTGAAGCCGTAGGCAATGGTAACCAGAAGCAG
Source organism: Geobacter metallireducens GS-15 (assembly GCF_000012925.1). Taxonomy (NCBI): domain Bacteria; kingdom Pseudomonadati; phylum Thermodesulfobacteriota; class Desulfuromonadia; order Geobacterales; family Geobacteraceae; genus Geobacter; species Geobacter metallireducens. Next base: position 2,675,758 of record NC_007517.1, read on the forward strand.
CACGAGCAGGAGTACGACGCTCTTCACCGGGTAGGGAGCTGGCTCCCGGGCCGCAAAGCCGCGGATGATCCGGAAGAGGACCACGTTTGCCAGGGCGATGAGAAAGCTCAGGCCGTAGACCCCGGTGATGTCGGCGATCTGAATGAGGGGAAGGGTCCGGTACTGGGTGTAGCCGAGACTCGCCCAGGGAAACCCGGTGACGAGGAAGGCGCGGCCATACTCCAATCCCACCCATAGCAGCGGAAACGAAATGAGCAGGGAAATCCCCCGCTCCTCCCCCCGCCGGACCAGATAGGCCACCACGGCCGGATAGAGGGCCAGGTAGGACACGAGCATGGAAAGGACGCCGACGCTCACGATCCACGGAAGCTTTCCGTAGGTGGTGACGACAATGGTGATCCAGTAGAGAATCCCGGCGTAGGCGGCGAGTCCTGTGACGAACCCCAGCCGGAAGGCCTTGCGGGGGTCCTTCCGGCCGCAGGCGAGCAGGAGCGGCGCAAACGCGATCCAGGCCAGGGGGGAGATGCCGGGACTCGGGAACGAGAGGGCAAGGAGCACCCCCGAGAGAACCGCCATCAGGTAGTCACGCCGTGGAATGGCGTCAAAATCGGGCATCCGTAATCTGCGGTAGTCCACTACCCTTCGGTCTCCTCGGAGGCGCCGGCCCTGCGGGCCACCCGCACCTTCCTGATATTCCGTTCGCCACCCTCAAGGACAGTCATCCGAAGAGCGTCGTTTTCGATCTCCTCGCCGACCTTGGGGATCCGCCCGGTCAGGTGGAAGATGAGCCCGGCCACGGTGTCGAACTTCTCCCGCTCGATTTCGATGCCGAAGCGCTCCTCAAGGTCTTCGATGGGGAGTCTGGCATCCACAAGGACCGAGCCGTCGGGCTCCTCCACGATCCAATCCTCCTCAAGGTCGTACTCGTCCTGGATATCTCCCACGATCTGCTCCAGCAGGTCTTCGATGGTGACGAGCCCCGACGTGCCCCCGTACTCGTCGATGACGATGGCGATATGGACCCGTTTGCGTTTGAACTCCTGGAGGAGCTCTTCCAGGTTCTTGGACTCGGGAATGAAGTAGGGGGTGCGCATAATACGCCTGATATTGATGGAGGAGTCCCCCATCCCCCAATATTTGAGGAGGTCCTTGGCGTAAATGAGGCCGATGATGTTGTCGACAGTCCCGTCGTAGACCGGAATCCGCGAGTGGCCGCAGGTTATGATGGTCCTCAGCACCTCTCCCACCGAGGTATCGGCGGAGACGCAGGCCATGTCGGTGCGCGGCACCATGATCTCCCTGACCACCGTGTCGCGGAGCTCGAAAATGGAGCGGATCATCTCGTTCTCTTCCGGGTTGATGAGCCCCTCTTCCTCGCTGGCATCGATGATATCCTGGATCTCCTCTTCGGTGATCCGCTTCTTGCCGGTCAGAAACCTGCCAAACATGTCCATCAGTCCGGCGCTTTTCCTGCCAGAGCCCTCGTCCAAGGCCTGTATTCCTCCTTTGTCGTACAGTGGCGTATAAAAACGCCTATTTCATGAACCGGAACAGCATCAACACCAGGAGGGTGATTCCCGTCCCGGTGGCCGCGCCGAAAACCACCTCGCGCATGGTGTGGATGTTGAGCAGGAGCCGCGAATGGCTCACCATGACGGCAAGGATTATGGCCAGGATCGAAGTGAGGGGATCCTGGGTATTGAGCGTGACCAGCGTGGCGATGGAAAAGGCCACTGCCGCGTGTCCGCTCGGCAATCCCCCCTCCAGCGGCGTCCCCTTGCCGGAAATCGACTTGAGGATCACCACCACGATCACCACCGCCAGCAGGGCCACCACCGCCCCCATCTCCGACGGGGTACCTATCATGGCAAGCGCCTCCTTGTAAATGGGAAAGATGTAATGGGACAGGATCAGATAGCCCATGACCGCTGCGCCGATGGCCGCCACGAGCACCCCGCCGGCGGCCACATCCTTAGCGATCCTGGCCAGGGGGTGGTACTCCGGCGACACCATGTCCACCACCACCTCCACTGCCGTATTCATGAGCTCGGCAAAGAGCACGAACGAAACAGAGACTGCCAGAAGCGTGAACTCCAAGGCCGACACCCTGAGAAAAAGCACCGCGAAGAGGAGCACCAGGGCCGACAGGAAGTGCCGGCGCATGTGCTTCTGGGTGCGGGTGGCCCAGAATATCCCCTCGATGGCGCAGTTGACGGAATCGATGAAGCGCGACGGCTTCACGGGGTCGCCGTTGGGCAACGTGGGGGAAGGCCGAAGCGGGCTCCCCTCGGCGTCCGTGTCTCCGTAGGGGCTAGACAAGCCCTTCCCTCTCCAGGATCGCGAAGATTTCCCGTTCCTTCGCCTCCATCCGCCGGGCTTCCGCCTCGCCGCTCCGCTCGTGGTCGTAGCCGGTAATGTGAAGGATGCCGTGGAGCAGCAGAAAGCAGAGTCGGGACCAGAAGGAGACTCCCCCCTCTTCCGCCTCCCGGGCCGCCGTGTCCGCGGAGATGATCACATCCCCCAGCATGGCGGGATTGAGGGCACCGAACTCCCCCTCGGCCATGGCGAAGGAGATGACGTTCGTGGGGCGGTCCTTGTGGAGATACTCGCGGTTGACACGCCTGATGCCGAGATCGCCGGTTATGACCACCGACAGCTCGCTATCGGGATATCCCAAGGCGCTTAATATCCTCTCCGCCACTTTTCTGAGGCGTGGCGTCCCGATCGGGTGCCGCCTTTGCCGGTTCGCTATCGCTACCTTCACTCGGTTTCTTACCTCCAGTCGGTTTCTCTTTTTCCTTGAAGGCCGGCTCCGGGTAATCGATGCGCTGATGGTAGATGCCGGCCAGGATACGGTTGAAGCTCTTGGCGATTTCGTGGAGGTTCTTGAGGGTCAGTTCGCATTCGTCAAGCTGACCGTCGATGAAGATGTTGTTGATGATCTTCTGCACCAGCCCTTGGATGCGGTCAGGAGTCGGGTTCACGAGGGTGCGGGATGCAGCCTCCACGCAGTCGGCCAGCATGACCAGGCCCGCCTCCCGGGACTGGGGCTTGGGGCCGGGATAGCGGAAATCGCGCTCGTGCACGGCCTGTCCGTCACCGGCCTGGGTTTTTGCCTTCTGGTAAAAGAAGCTCATGAGGGCCGTGCCGTGGGACTGCCGGATAATATCGACAATGGGGCGCCCCACCCGATGCTCGCGGGCCAGCTCAACCCCCTCCTTCACGTGTGAGATGAGAATGAGAGCGCTCATGCTCGGGGCAAGCTTGTCGTGGCGGTTATCGCCTCCTCCCGTATTTTCGATGAAGTACTGGGGCTTGCTGATCTTGCCGATATCGTGGTAGTAGGCCGCCACTCTTGCCAGGAGCGGATTCGCATTGATCGTCTCCGCAGCCGCCTCCACCAGGTTCCCCACCAGGACGCTGTGATGGTAGGTACCGGGAGCGCGGACCATCAGCTCCCGCAGTATCGGCGAATTGAGGTTGGAGAGCTCGAGGAGCTTGATATCGGTCACGTAGTGGAAAACGGTTTCGATCAGCGGGATAGTGCCGGTAACGATGGCCGAACAGAGGAGTCCGCCGGCCAGGGCGAAGAGGGCGCACCAGATGGTCTGGAGGGAGAGGAAACTGTCGCTCATAGTCTGGAAGGCAAGCGCCATGGCGAAGTTCACCACGCTTACCTTAACCCCGGCCGTGTAGATGCGGCTCCGGTCCTTGCAGTGGCGGACGCCGTGAGCGCCGACGATCCCCCCGAGCAACCCGTAGACCACCACGAAGAGGCTGTTGTTGAACATGATACCCAGGAGCGGCGCCGTGATGGCCGTATAGACCATGGCCACTTCGGAGTTGAGGATGATCCTGATCAGCATCGGACCCACGGCAAAGGGAAAGAGGTAGAAATAATCACGGGCATCGATGCTGGGAAATGGTGTCCCCAGGGCCGCCGAGATGGTCAGAGCGATCTTGAGCAGAAAGAACATGCCGGCCGTAACCAGGGAAATGAGAAGCAGATCCTTGGTGACGGGGCTGAATTTCCGGATGTTCTTGCGGGCGAATCGGTAGGGAAAATAGAGGATTACGAGAACAAGGCCAAAGAGGCCGATGCCGGTGAAAAGTTTGTTGATGTCCCCCCCCGCAGAGGAAATCATCTCGAGCTTCTGGACCTGCTCAGCGGTTACCCGCTCACCCACCCTGACGATCATCTCCCCCTGCTTCACCTGGAGGAGGACCGGGCGGACCGAATACCGGGCCCTCTCCTGGGCCTGCTCGGTCAAATCCCTGCTGAAGGTCAGATTCGGCCGCACCCCTTTCCCCACGAACCCCTTCAGTGTCTCGATCTCCCGCGGAGAGAGGCCGGGGGTGCCAATCTTCATCCCCTTGACGATCTCCTGAACCTCGGCAGGCTCGATGGGAGAAACCGTGTACTCCATTTTCCCCAGCGATTCGCCGGTCCGGGCATCAACAAGGACAATGCCGTGGGCTGTGTCACCGGCAAAGGATCGCTTGTCGACCACAATCTTGTTGGCATAGAGCCGTTCGGCCAGGGCACGCACATGGTCCATCAGGCCGGCATCGGCCCCGAGTCGCATGAGGAGGGCTTTCTCCGCAGGTGAAAGGCTGAACCCGAAAAGCCCCCTCAGGGATTCGTCCAGCCCCACCCCCTGGGAAGGCTCGGCGGTTGCAGCCTGCTGAAGGAGAGCAAGGGCCTGTTCGACGCGTCCCACCAACTCGCCAGCCCCATCCAGTGAGAAAGCATACACGTAAGGGACAGCAGCCTCGGCCTCATTGCGCTTCTTTTCGGTGAGGAGACGGTCCTCGAGAAGATAGTCCTGGGTCGCCCTGATATCGGTAGTGGCGATATCCCCGGCCTTGTATCGTACGGAAAGGAACTCCTGGCGGGGAAGGATGAGCAGGGTGAGAACAAACGCGGTAAGAAGGAGGAGAACCCGGCGATTCCTGGCGTCCTGGCGCGGATTAGAAAAACGCTCGAGGAGATTGTTAAAGAGCCTCCCGACGGATCGAGGGAGAGAGGCACGCATTTCATTATCAGTGTTACTGCTTTGGGTGGGCATATCTAATTAATCGTATTGTTACCCTGTTGGGCACGGGAAGTGCCGTTACAGTTGCAAGGAGCATAACGTATTGAGAAAAATACTATATCGTTCCTCTCGGGGGCCTGTCAACTCCGATGACGGTCTCTCCTCCGGAACGCCGTGTCACCCCTGCCATACACATTAAAAATGTTTCCTTTCAGCATCAATTCTGATATATATTCCGCTGTTTTGCCTATGGTCGGAAGACCAAAGTACATATTTCTGCAAGGGGGCCAGAATGAGCGAAATTACCGATGTCTACGCGCGAGAGATACTCGACTCCCGCGGCAACCCGACCCTGGAGGTCGAAGTTTTCCTGGAGTCCGGCGTTATGGGAAGGGCTGCCGTTCCCTCCGGCGCATCTACCGGCGAGCGCGAGGCCCTGGAGCTTCGCGACGGAGACAAGTCCCGCTACCTCGGCAAGGGGGTCCTCAAGGCAGTCGACAACGTCAACAACATCATTGCCGAGCAGATCATCGGCATGGAAGCCACCGACCAGATCGGAATCGACCAGCGGATGCTGGATCTGGACGGCACCGAGTACAAGAGCAACCTGGGAGCCAACGCCATTCTCGGCGTGTCCCTGGCAGTGGCCAAGGCCGCAGCCGAAGAAGTGGGGCTCCCCCTCTATCAGTACATCGGCGGCAGCAACGCCAAGGAGCTTCCGCTCCCCATGATGAACATCCTGAACGGCGGCGCCCATGCCGACAACAACGTCGACATCCAGGAATTCATGATCATGCCGGCCGGCGCAAAATCCTTTGCCGAGGCGTTGCGCATGGGGGCTGAGATCTTCCATGCCCTGAAGGGTGTCCTGAAAGGTAAAGGATACAATACCGCCGTTGGTGACGAAGGCGGTTTCGCCCCTAACCTGAAGTCCAACGAAGAGGCCCTGGAAGTCATCATGGACGCGATCCAGAAGGCCGGCTACAAGCCGGGCGAGGAAGTGCTCCTGGCCCTGGACGTGGCCTCTTCGGAACTCTTCAACGATGGCGTCTACACCCTGGAGAACGAGGCCGAGCCCAAGAAAACCCCGGCCCAGATGGTCGATTTCTACGAAAACCTCGTAAACAAATACCCGATCGTCTCCATCGAGGACGGCATGGCCGAGAACGACTGGGACGGCTGGAAGCTCCTCACCGACCGCCTGGGCAAACGAATCCAGATCGTCGGCGATGACCTCTTCGTCACCAACCCCCGTATCCTCAAAGAGGGGATCCAGAAGGGGATCGCCAACTCGATCCTGATCAAACTGAACCAGATCGGCTCCCTCACCGAAACCCTGGACGCCATCGAAATGGCCAAGCGCGCCGGTTACACCTGCGTCATCTCCCACCGCTCGGGCGAGACCGAGGACACCACCCTGGCCGACCTCTCCGTGGCGGTCAACGCCGGCCAGATCAAGACCGGTTCCCTCTGCCGCACCGACCGGGTCGCCAAGTACAACCAGCTCCTGCGGATCGAGGACGAGCTCGACACCACCGCCCTCTTCCGGGGCAAGGATGTCTTCTACAACATCCGCAAGTAGTCGGGGCGGAACACCTTAGCAACACGATGAAAGGCGGGAGCGATCCCGCCTTTCATTCGTTTGGGCACCTCGCGCCCCTGAACCGCCAGCCAGTGCGAATGTGGTATACTCATCACCAATCACCATCCCTCGCAACGGAGACATGCCATGAGCTACTCACCGCTTCTGACCGACCTCTACCAACTCACCATGCTTGCCGGATACCTGGAAGAAGGGATGGCGGACAAACCGGCGGTGTTCGACATCTTCTTCCGGCACAACCCCTTCCAGGGGGGGTATGCGGTGTTCGCCGGCCTTGACACGGCCCTCGGCTACCTGGAGAACCTCCAGTTCACGGAGGATGATCTCGAGTATCTCCAGGGGCTGGAAATCTTCCGCCCCCGATTCATCGATTTTCTCCGCTCATTCCGGTTCCGGGGAAAAGTAACGGCGCCTCCCGAGGGAACAGTGGTTTTCGCCAATGAGCCCCTTGTGACCATCGAGGCCCCCCTGGCCCAGGCGCAACTGGTGGAGACGGCGCTCTTGAACATCATCAATTTCCAGACCCTGGTGGCCACCAAGGGTGCCCGAATCGTCCATGCGGCGGTGGACGGCACGGTGCTGGAGTTCGGCCTGCGCCGCGCCCAAGGGCCCGACGGGGGAGTGAGCGAAGCCCGGGCCGCCTACATTGGCGGGGTTCGGAGCACGAGCAACGTGCTGGCGGGGAAGCTCTTCGGCATCCCGGTAAAAGGAACCCATGCCCACAGCTGGATCATGGCCTTTCCCGATGAGCTGACCGCCTTCCGCGCCTATGCCGAGGTATTCCCCGACACCTGCATCCTCCTGGTGGACACCTACGACACCCTCAAAAGCGGCATCCCCAACGCCATCACCGTTGCCCAGGAACTCCGCTCCCAGGGGCACGAACTGGTCGGGGTGCGGATCGATTCGGGTGACCTGGCCTACCTCTCCCGGGAGGGACGCCGGATGTTCGACGAGGCGGGCTTCCCCGGCGTAAAGATTGTCGCCTCCAACGAGCTGGACGAATACGTGATCGAATCGATGCGGAGCGAAGGGGGCCGGGTCGACATCTACGGCGTGGGGACACGTCTCGCCACCTGCGCCGGAGAGGGGGGAGGAGCCCTGGGCGGAGTCTACAAGCTGGTCAGGATCGGCGACCGCCCAAAACTCAAGGTGACCAGCGACGTCGCCAAGGCGACCCTTCCCGACCGCAAGCGGCTCCTGCGGGCCGTGGCCCCCGACGGCTCCTTCATCCAGGACGTGCTCTGCCTCGCCGACGAGGACATTGCCCCCGGAGCCACGGTGTACGACCCTTCCAATCCCCTTCAGTTCGTTGCCATCCCGCAACAGGCCCGCTTCGTCGAGATTCGTGGCGTTGTGATGGAGGACGGTGTGCGAACGGCGAAATCTCCTCCCAGCCTGGACGAGATGGCCGACCGCAGCCGTGACCAGCTCACCCGCCTCCCCCAGGGATGCATGCGTTTCATCAATCCGCATAAATACAAGGTCTCCATCAGCGCCGGTCTCAACGAGCTACGGCTGCAGCTTATGGACGAGGTTCAACGGGGATATAAATAGATCCAGCAGGAGAACTATCCATGAAGAGCACGTCAGCCCTTCTGATCGTCGACGTCCAGAACGATTTCTGCCCCGGAGGCTTGCTACCCGTACCAGAGGGGGATCGGGTCGTCCCGCTGCTCAACCGCTACATGGAGCTTTTCAGAGAGAAAAAGCTGCCGATCATCGCATCCCGGGACTGGCATCCGGCCATCACATCCCACTTTCGGGACTTCGGTGGCATCTGGCCGGTCCACTGCGTCCAGGGGAGCGAGGGGGCCCGGTTCCACCGCGACCTGGCCCTTCCGGACGACGCCATTGTGATCTCCAAGGGACAAGACCCGGCTCAGGACGCCTATTCCGCGTTCCAGGCGACCACGGAAAGCGGCGTGTCCTTCCCGGAACTCCTTAAAGAGCTGGGTATCACCAGACTTTTCGTGGGGGGCCTCGCCACGGACTACTGTGTCAAGGAATCGGTTCTGGACGGGCTGCGCCACGGTCTTGCGGTAACACTCCTTGAGGATGCGGTACGGGGGGTCAACCTGACTCCCGGCGACTCGGCAAGGGCTATCGAAAACATGGTCGTTGCCGGCGCGGTGCGAATGAATTTCAGCAGGCTTCAGGCCGACCCTCCCTCGTGACCGTCCATGAGAGGGAATACATCCCGTTTGACTTTTGAGGGGGAAAGCGCTAGAGTGATTCGTCTCAAATCCCCATGAAATCAAAGGACAATTCCCGTAATGACCAAGACAAGCAACCTGAAGGTCACGAGCATTACCCCCATCATCGCCCCTGCCGACCTGCGGCAAGTTTTCCCCCAATCGCTGGAAACAGCTGAATTCGTTAATGCGAGCCGGGCCCACATCAAGAACATCCTCAAGGGGAAAGACACCCGCCTCATGGTGGTGGTGGGCCCCTGTTCCATTCACGACCCCAAGGCCGCCCTCGACTATGCGGGGCGCCTTGCGCGACTCGCCAGCGAACTCTCCGACCAGCTTTTCATCGTGATGCGGGTCTACTTCGAGAAGCCCCGCACCACCATCGGCTGGAAGGGGCTCATCAACGACCCCGACATGAACCACACCCACCAGATCTCCAAGGGACTCGGCATCGCGCGGCGGCTCCTGAACGACATCACCAGCATGCTCCTCCCCGTGGCGTGCGAGATGCTCGATACCATCACCCCTGAATACCTGGCCGACTATATCTCGTGGGGCGCCATCGGCGCCCGGACCACCGAGAGCCAATCGCACCGGGAGATGGCGAGCGGCCTTTCCTTCCCCGTGGGCTTCAAAAATGGCACTGACGGCAACCTGCAGATCGCCATCGACGCCATGAACGCGGCGCTCCACCCCCACAGCTTCCTCGGCATCAATCGGGATGGCAAGACCTCCATCATCCAGACCACCGGCAACCCGGACGTGCACATCGTCCTGCGTGGCGGCAAGAAGCCCAACTACTCTCCCGAGGACATCGCCAAGACCGAAGAGATGGTTGAAAAGGGGGGTATCTTCCCGACCATCATGGTTGATTGCAGCCACGGCAACTCGGAGAAGCGCCACGAGAAGCAGCCGGAGGTGCTTGACAGCATCGTCGACCAGATCGAGGCGGGCAATCGCTCCATCTCGGGGGTCATGATCGAGAGCTTCCTCGAAGCGGGGAACCAGCCCATTCCCAAGGATCTGTCCCAACTCCGCTACGGGGTCTCCACCACCGACAAGTGCATCGACTGGAAGACCACCGAGGAAATCCTGCGCAAGGCCCATGAACGGCTCAAGCGCTGCGGCGGAAGACCGATGCACGGTTGATCCCGGTCGCTCCTGGATACGCAGAGAGCCCCGCCAAAAGCGGGGCTCTTTTTTGGTTCATCCGGGAATTCCGGGGAAAGCGGCTCTGATCTTGAGAAAGAAGTATTCGTGATCCCGGAAGCCGTAGGCCATTCTTTTGATCACCTTGATCTTGTTATTGATGCCTTCGAGGATTCCGGTGTGAAGGGGCCAGAGGCAGTGGTTGAGGATTCCTTGGAGATAGCCCTTTAGCCGGCGGGCAAACAGGATGAGTGGCGGTATTCCACTCTCCATCGCCCTTTGGTGCCACTGCTCCCAGAATAGTCCCGCCTCTTCAATGCAGGTAAACTTCCACAGTTGCTTCAGATCGTCTTTGAGCAGGTAGACCGTAAGGAGGCTGCGGTTTGCCTCCAACAGTTCCTGGAGGCGAAGCATGTCGTCGCCCTTGACGTTCTCGCTGTTTCGTAGCAGCAACCACCGCGATGTTTTGACTACCTTCCGTGCCTTCTTGTCTTCCTTCAGGCGGTTTGCCTCATCGACTCGCACCCTGTCGATCACTTCCCTGCCATACTTCGCCACCACATGGAACAGGTCGTAGACTATGTCTGCCTGGGGCGAGTGCTGCTTGATTTCCTCCTCATATGATGCGTTCATATCCATCACGACCGCTTTGAGCCGTTTACAGCCATGTGGGCCAAGCTGCGTGAAGAAAGGACGGATACTCTCGCGACTCCTGCCTTTGCCGATCCATAAGACTTCCTTACGGTATGGCTCGATGATAACCGTCGCATAGCGGTGCCCCTTGTGAAGGGCGAACTCATCCATCCCGAGAACTTCGATGTTTGAGAGGTCGACGGTGCCGACCCGCTCTGTGAGTGAGCGCTTGTCGATTTCCTTCACCTGGTCCCAAGAAAGCCCCAGATACTGCGCCACGTGCTTCACAGACACGACACCACACAGTCGCGCTACGCTCTCTGCAAGCCTGCGCGTCACGCGGGCGTATTTCGCCAGCCATGACAGACGCTCCAGCGTTGGCCCACACTGAGGGCACAGCAGCCTGCGGCGGTGAACGATCAGATAAGTCTGAGCATCGAGAATCGGCAAATCTCGAATTACGCGCTTGGTCGTTTCATGGACGCTTGTGCAACGCCCGCCGCACGAGCCACACACCATCTCATCCTGGGACAGGGCAATCAGTTCTACCTCGATCCGTTTGGCATCACCTGTGACGATAGTGCGTGTCCCAGCAACACGATATCCTTCCCACCCTCCCGCAATTGCGATAACATCGGAATACGACAACGGCAGCCTCCTGCGATCTTTTTTGGTTGGGGAACCATCAAGATACCGCAGTGCTGCCGTTGTTGTTTATTAATCTTCCCCGGAATTCCCTGAAGAACCTCTTTTTTTCACCTTCTCCACTTCCGCAGCATTCGGCGAAACTCCCACGGTGGCATTGGATTGCGGTCTCGCCACAATCCCCGGCGCGCCTGACGGGCCTTTTGCTCCGCCCCCAGGTAGTCCGATACATAGGGGCGCCGCAGGTACCGGACATAGGCCCAGGCATAGCCCCGGCGCACCATCTCCTGATTCACGTCCACCCCGTCGAGCATGATGATGCCGATTTGGCGCTTATAGCTCCGCTCGCCGGTCAACTTCACCGCCACGTCGCGACCGAGGACAAGCTTACGCAATTTTGCCGCCGCTGCTGCTCCGTGGGGCTGGCCCGGGACACCTTTCCCGGGAGTTTCGGGAGCATCGATGCCGTACAGCCGGCAGGTGAAGGATCTGCCCCACGGAGGCGTGATAACGACCGTGTCCCCGTCCCACACCCGCGTCACTCTGCCCCCGGAGGTCGACGTGTACGCGAAGTCTCGGCCGGCAGCCGATACCACATGCGCATTCGTCGGAGTGTAGCAGAGCCCCGTCAGCAGTACCGCCACGATCGAAGCGCCCCGTTTCACCATGCCTTCTCCCCTCCAGCAAGAAGGGCCGGCCTCGCCATGAGACCGGCCCCTCTATTCATTTTATCCACCTCAAGAACGTCAGATGCCGCACCCGCACCCACGGCTGCACTTGACGCCCGGCATGTGGATCGGTTTGATGAAAGTGGCGTCGGTCGCCTTGCGAACTTCCTCCACGACAAAGGGGGGAACCGCCGAGTCGAGAGAAAGAATGACCATGGCCTCGCCCCGCTTCTCGCGGCGCCCCAGGTTCATGGAGGCGATGTTGATATCGTGGGCACCCATGATGGTACCGATCTTGCCGATCATCCCCGGCCGGTCCTCATAGGTAAGGCTGAGCATGTGTTCGTCCGGAGCGAAGTCCACCTGGTAGTCACGGAGCTTGACGATGCGGGGGCTCCCTTCGAAGAGTGTGCCGGCAATAGTCCGCTTTTCACCTTTACCCTCGATGGTGAGGGTTATCATGTTGGAGAAGGAGGGAGATTGGGTGGACTTGTTCTCCTCCACGGTAATCCCCATCTGGTCGGCAATGAGAGTGGCGTTTACCATATTCACGTCCTGCTCCACCAGCCGGTTAAGGATCGACGACAGCCCGCAGACACTCAGAGGAGTGCAGTCATAGTGAGCGATGTTTCCCGCATAGGAGAACGTCACGGTGTCGATATTGGCGTCCACAAGCTGAATGACGAAGTCGCTCATGACACTCATGAGGTTCAGGAACGGCCGCATCTGGTCCATGAGAGCCAGGTCGAAGCGCGGGATGTTCACGGCGTTCTCCAGGGGGAGGTCGTCCAGGTAGTTGAGGATCTCTTTGGAGACGTCCACCGCCACGTTGACCTGGGCCTCGAAGGTATTGGCCCCCAGGTGCGGAGTAACAATTACCCGCTCGTGGGCAATGAGTTTTTGCAGCACGTCGGTCTTCGGCGGCTCAACGCTGAAGACGTCGATGGCGGCACCGGTAATTTTTCCCGATTCCAGATATTTCAGGAGAGCCTCTTCTTCGATGATCCCCCCCCGGGCGGCGTTCACGATGATGACGCCGTCCTTCATCATGGCCAACTCCCGCTCGCCGATCATGTTGCGGGTTTCATCGGTGAGGGGGGTGTGGACGGTGATGATATCGCAGTTGCGGTATATCTCGTCGTGGGAGACGAGCTTGACCCCCAGGTCATGGGCGCGCTTCACGGCGATGTAGGGGTCACAGGCTAGAACCTCGCACTCGAAGGCCTTGAGCCGGGTGGCGACCCGTCCACCAACCTTGCCGAGGCCGATGACGCCGGCGGTTTTCCCCTTGAGCTCGTAGCCGGTGAAGGGGGCCCGTTTCCATTCACCGCTCTTGAGGCTGCCGTTGGCGCGGGGTACGTTGCGGCAAAATGAAAGAAGCAGCGCCATGGCGTGCTCGGCGGCACTGTTGGTGTTGCCGAAGGGGGCGTTCACCACGATTACGCCACGGGAACTGGCGTAGTCCACATCCACGTTGTCGATGCCGACCCCGGCCCTAGCGATGAGCCGAAGCTTTGTGCCGGCGTCGAGGAGATTCTTGTCAACGGTGGTGCCACTGCGGGTGATAATGGCGTCGTAGTTGCCGATGATCGCCAGCAGCTCCTCCTTCTTGAGCCCCAGCTTGATGTTGATCTCCACACGCGGGTCCTGGGCCAAAAGCGCCAACCCTTCCTGAGCCACCTCGTCGGTAACGATGATCTTCATTGCTGCTCCCTTTTCAATGGAATGTGGTGCGTGTATCCGTGATAATCCTGACGGGAAGAAAGTACTTTGCGAGACTGCGAAGAAGCGTTAATAATAGACCCGTCGACCGGAAAATGCAAGACCGGCGACCACCGTCACCCGTATACGGCAAGCCGTCAGAAGGAAAGAAGATGCCTGAAAAGCCACCATTCCACATCGTCCTCATCGAGCCGGAAATCCCCCCTAACACCGGCAACATCGCCCGCCTCTGCGGCGCAACCGGCACCGTGCTTCACCTGGTGGGGAAACTGGGCTTTTCCACTGACGACCGCTATCTCAAGCGGGCGGGGCTCGACTACTGGAGCGAGGTGGAGATCCACTACTGGGACGACCTTGCAGCGCTTCAGCACGCCTATCCGGAGGGCCGATTCATCTATACGAGCAAGAAAGCGGCGAAAACACACATCGAAGCGGCGTTCAAGGAGGGGGACTTCATCGTTTTCGGGAAGGAGACGGTGGGGCTGCCTGAGGAACTTATCGAGGCCAATCGGGAAAACACCGTGAGAATCCCCATTTTCGGCAAGGTCCGCAGCCTCAACCTCTCAACCTCGGCGGGAATCGTTCTTTACGAGGCACTCCGCCAGACCGGGAGGCTCGAAGGATGCTGAAGCTCGGCATCATCTACATGAACCTGGCGCTTCTCTTCTACACTTACGCCGTATTCAACGGCAGGAGGGAGGGGCTTCACCGCAAGCACCTCATAGTGTTCGGCATCGGCCTGCTCTTCGACTACCTGGGCACCCACCAGATGAGCCTCTATGCCAGGGCCTTCGGCAAGGCCCCCGAGTGGCACAATCTGACCGGCATCCTGTCGCTGGCAGGGATGGGGTTCCACTTCCTGCTGGCCCTCGCCGCCTCACTCGCCCGCCGGGCTGAACGGGTCAACCGCACCTTTCACCGGGTGAGCCTCACCATCTACACCCTCTGGTGCATCGCCTTCGCCAGCGGAGCCCTGGCCGGGATGGGGCGGATCATGGCCCGGCACTGACCCTGGACCGACCCGGGATATCGCCGCGCCGCCAGAGAACAAACCGCTCGTCATTGCTTCCCGGCCTTCTCCCCTCCCATACCTTCACCCATCCGGCCGCGGGAGGGCTATCCTTCGGCTCGCTCCGCAACTGGTCAAGGTGTAACGTGCAGCCCACCGGCGCTCCAACTTCCACCCGTTTCGTGACGATGCCGGCCAGATATTCGAACATCGCCCGCTCCGATTCGCCGAGTCCCCTGCTGGAGATACAGGCATGGGGCGACATCGCCTGAACAAGCGACGCCGCCACGCCGCGATAGCTTTTCCCCGCGTCCTGCCACGGAAGCCACAGTGTCATGACAACTCCCCACACCATAACCATCCCCGCCCCCCATATGACGCTGAAACGGGGCCCAATACGCCTGCAGCGCCAGACTGCCACCCCCCATGCCACCGTATAGAGCAGCGCCGTTACCACCAGGAATGGCCTGACCACCGGATCGTGGGGATGCCGTCGCAGGATCGCGTCTGAGACCACGGCAGGAACCCCCGTAGTCATGGCAAGCCAGCCGCCCCAAAGAAGCAGAGCCGCTACCGTGGGGATGACAACCGCTGCACTGTTCAGCCCCCTGGCGAAGCGCCCGTTCAGCAACTCCTCTCCTCGCACCGCCAGAAACCCAAGCGGCAGGAGCATCGGAAGGGCGTAGAGGCCTCGCGCGTCACGGGAGAGGCTCAGAACTGCCAGCATGACCACGAATGCCGTCAACGGAAGGAGGAGAGGAGAACCGCTCCGGCGCCACGACCGCTCCTTCACGACGGACGGAATGGCCAGAGGGAGAGCAGGCCAGGCGTACCACGGCAGGGTATAGAGATAGAAACCGGGCTTATTCTTGGGGCCAAGATCGTTGTGTCCCAGGAACCGCCCGAAATTCTGGACCCACAACCACTCGTCAAACAGATGGGGCGCCTTGAGATAGAGGGCGTAGGGCCAGACCACAAACCACGGTGCCGCCGCAACCAGCGCGACCGCCAAGGTCACGGCGTACCGGCGGCTTCGCCACTCACTTGCAGCCAGTGGGAGGGCCATCGCAATCAGCCCGAGAAGCCCCGGTGCGAGGAGCCCCTTGGCCATGAACCCCATACCGGTGCCGGTGCCGAGGAGAAATCCGCCGGTCAGATGGCGGCGGCTACAGAGCGCCAATCCGTACAAAGCCACCGAAAAACCGGCGAAGAGAGCCGTGTCGGTAATGAGCTTGTGGGCTGTCGGTTGCAGACCGATGCATCCAAGGACAAGAAGCGCCGCGATCCGTCCCTTCCCCTTGCCGAACAGCTCGCGGCCGGACAGGCCCGCAAAGAGGAGTGCAACAAGGGAATAGAAACCTGCGGCAAGACGCGCCGCATCGTGGAGCGGCATCAGCGGCGAGAAGAGCCGGGCGAAACCGGCAGCGGTAATGAAGAAGAGGGGTGGTTTCTCGAGAAACGGCTCCCCCGCCAGGGTCGGCACAACCCAATCGCCCGTCCGGAGGATATGGTTAACCAGCCCAAAAGTGTAGGGTTCGTCGGCCTTCCAGGGGTCATGTCCCACGAGTCCCGGCACAACCCAGGCAACGCAGAGGATGACGACCCACCAGACGCCCGGCGTCCGGACTGCCTCCACCGTCGCTTCAGGGGTGCCTTTTTTCACTACCTCTTTCAGCGGAACTATCGTCTTCATTGTCGCCTTCAAGCTTCACCGCCCCGTGCGCAAAGCGCCGCCCTGACAACTCCAATCGCACGTTCCACACATTTCGTACGGGAAAGGGTGTCAGCAATAAGTTCCACGTAGCCCCGTTCCCGTACCAGTTCCCGGGAGCGGGGGAAATTGAGATCGAACACCCAGGAGAGCTGAAGAAGCTTGAAGTCGCTCAGGGTCCGGAGCGTGGCAAGGTCTACCATCTCTCCTCGCAGGAGCGTGTCAAGCACCGCCGGGGTACACTCGGGGATATCGGGGAAGCCAAGGCTCACCGCCGATGCCCGTTCTTCTGCCGGCTGGCCATAGAACTCGATGAAGACCCGCCAAATGTCGAGTTTGTCGGCATCGCGGATCAGTCGGAGGAAGAGCCGCTGCCGATCACCCAGCATCGCGGGAATCCGGAAGACGTTGTGGAGACCGACCGCGCCAATGATGAGACGCTGCTCCTCCTCGGGAAGCCCCGCCAGCACCTTTCCCTCAGCCAGAACCCGCCCCCCGAGTTCAGCGTGATTAACCGAAGAGCTATCTTTGAAGGTACGGAAGCGGCGGTATTGCTCGAACCGTCCGATGTCGTGGAACAGCGCTACCGCAACGGCGATGCGGCGGTCTTCCGGAGAAAGTGCCAGGGAATCGGCGAGAATCTCCATGACCGCGCAGACCTTTGCGGTGTGCTCCTCCTTGAGCCGGATGTTCCGGTTGTGCTCCTCGTTATCGTTGTGAAATGTGCGGCAGTAATCGGCAAACCAGCGGTGGAGTCCAGCAAGAGAGGAAGTATCCATAGGTAGATCAACTAATCCTCCACATCTTTGGTTGCGATATCAACAAGACGATGGCTCGCGTCCATGCGATCGCCGGATACGGAAAAGGGGGCCTTCGCCCCCCCCTCCACCAACCTGTCAACAACTGCCTAATCTTCGAAGTTCCCTTCGGGGCCCTTGTCGCTCACAATCGTTTTGGCCCGCTCCACGATCTGCTCCTTGGTCCATCGGGACTTGTCCTCGATGAGGCTACCCTTCGACCCGACATCGTAAGTACCAGCCTTGAGGATCGCCTCGATGGCAAGGGGTGCGGTGTCTTTCCCGTTGAAGACCTCGGTCATCATCTTGTAGGCGAAATCCTCGACCCGCTTGGCCATCCGGTCGCGGATATCCTTCGGCTGGGCCAGGAGCTTGTTCTCGAAGGGGAGGTTCAGGTTCTTGTAATCACCCTTCTTCCACCCCTTCGAATCAGCGTAGGCCACGATCTCGGCCCAGAGTTCCTCGGTCATCCCCTCACCCTTTACCTTGATGAAGTTCCCGTCGGCGTCAAGCTGGGCATTGCCGTAGTCGTTCACTTCCAGGCCCCAGGAGATCATCTGCAGGGCGGTGGCCACGTTTGCCTTGGTGGTGGCGGTCTGATTGGCGATCTCGCGGAGCCGCTCGGAGCTGTTGCCAGAGGTGCCGTGCTGGGCGCCGTTCACCTTGTAGGGCTCCAGAGCCTTGTGGATCCCTGCGGTGAGCTCCACCTGGATACCGGCGGCGGATGCCTCGAGGCCGTGGGTGGTGCCGTTGTTGAGGGCGATCCAGTCGGGATGGATTCCATGGGCGTTAAGCCCCTGGATCAGGAACTTCGCCTCGTCCACCGTGGAAAGACCCTGGTTCCCCTTGATCTCCCCCACCTCGGTCTCGAGACCTGCCCACGCCGGGATGAAGGGATTGATGTCAAGGTTGGCCAGGAGGTTCTGGTCGTCGGGGAGATGGGAGGCATCAATGGCGATGGAGGTGATCCCCGCCTCGAACATGGTCGGAATCTCCACCTTGGCGGCGGCCAGATCCTTGTCGTTCTTGATGCCGTAGTGGTCGGCATGAATGGCGACCGGCACGGTGATGCCGAGTTCGTTGCAGAGGGCATCCACGATGCGGGCCATATTCCAGTAGTTGACCGCGCAGTATGCCTTCTGGCCACCTTCCGACTTGGCGATTTCGATGATGATGGGGCAGTTGGCCCGCTGGGCCGCCATGAGGGCGCCGCGGATCACGAAGTAGTTGCGGCCGTTGGCGGCCATGGCTATGGCCTTTCCCTTGACGAGCATGGCCCGGTCCACCACCTTGCCGCTCACGATGAGTGCCTTGGAGTTGGGGAAAAGCTTCTGGATGTTGGGTGGGCGGCCCACCTGGAGGGCCTTCTCGAAAGCTGCGGAGTACGGTGCCATTCATATCCTCCTTCAGTTTTAGTGAAATTTTTTCGGCAGACAAAAACGGCATTTTATAGCATGTTAACCGGGACTAAGGCAAGGAATAATCAACGTTTCCCGCCTATTCCGCCTCTCTCCCTCCCCAAGGATGTGATCAGGTTTTTCCGGTTCGAAGACGGAGGCCGGCTCCTCTCCCGACAGTAAAGAACCTTCATCCGGGGGCGTACCGCCCCATCTTCCGTACTACGGGCACTCCGCCCCTTGCCAAAGCTCCGCCTTCCCCCGTATAATAACCCGCTTTACAAGGAGATTTCCGTGACCAGAACCATTTCATTCCATGAATCACTCCTCGACACCCATCTGGTGGTCGATGCTCGGACCCCCCTCGAATTCGAGGAGGATCACATCCCCGGCGCCATCAACGTGCCGCTTCTCACCGACGAAGAGCGGGTGGAAATTGGCACCCTCTACAAGCAGACCGGCCCCCTGGAGGCCAGACGCCGCGGGCTGGAGCTGACCGCGCACCGCTTCCCGGCCATGGTGGAGAAAATCGCCGCGGCCGCCGCGGGACGTCCCATCCTCGTCTACTGCTGGCGCGGTGGGCTGAGGAGCAAGACCATTACCGCAATCCTCGACCTCACCGGCTTCGACGCCGTCCAACTCGTGGGAGGCTACAAGGCGTTCCGCGCCATGGTGACGGAGTATTTCGAGTCCTTCCACCCACCTGCCCCCCTTGTGGTTCTCCACGGCATGACAGGCGTCGGCAAGACCACCTTTCTCCTCCAACTGGCCGAGGCGGGCCACTCCGTTATCGACCTGGAAGGACTTGCCTGCCACCGGGGCTCGGCCTTCGGCTCCCTGGGGCTCTCCCAGAACCTCTCCCAGAAACGGTTTGAGACGCTTCTCTGGGATGCCTTCCGGAAACTCCCGACCGACAGACCGATCCTCCTGGAGGGAGAAAGCAAGCGGATCGGCAGGATCAATCTGCCGGGCAACCTCTACGATGTCATGCGGGAGAGTGTGAAGGTCTGGTGCAATGCATCGGTAGAGACACGGGTGGAGCGCCTCATCGGGGAATATGGACTCCCCGAATATCGCCAGGGGATGTCTGAGGCACTGGAACGCATCCGCAAGAAACTGGGGGGAGAAAAGTTCGAAGAGATTTCGGGGTATCTGGAACGGTGGGAGTTGGATCCCTTCATGGAAGGGCTCATCCGGAACTACTATGACAAGCTCTACTACAAGACGCGGGAATGGACCGAGGACGCAATCGTGTCACTGGAAGACTTCACCGCCGGACGCCGGGAACTGGAGGAGTTTCTCGATGCCCGGCAGTGGCGGTTAGTGAATTGACAGAAGACAGCTACGGGGGTAAGGAACACGCGCGGTTCAGTGCAAAGATCTCCCCGCAAACGTGATAAAGGCCGAAAGGAGCCCCAGAGCCAGCGCTACGGCCGTCGCCAGGATGCACCCTCCGGCCAGGAACTTGTGGAAGAGATTCTCAGCCCGCCGCTCCCGGTAACCAAGCAGGAACCCCAGGACGATCCCCCCCACAACGCCGCCGCCGTGCCCCCAGTTATTGATCCCTGGCACGATGAGGCCAAAGAAGAAAAGCCCCACCACCCAACCCCATACTTCCTTGAAGACCGCCTGCCCGTAGACCCCGCCCCGGCTCTTGCCGTAGTAAAGCAGGGAGCCAATGAGGCCGCAGAGGGCCGCTGAAGCGCCGATGGTGTAACCGACCCCCGCCAGGTATGACAGCACGTAGCCGCAAACTCCTCCGAGGGTATAGATGGTGAGCATCCGCGAGGTACCGTACTCCTGGGCCACCAGCGGCAGAAGCTGGCGCAGGGCCATCATGTTGAAGAAGATGTGGAGCGGCCCCCCATGGAGGTAGTTGGCGGAAAGGAGCGACCAGAAACGGCCGTAGCGATCGATGGGGACAACGCCAGTGGCCCCTAGGGCCAAGAGGCTCCCCTGATCGGGCGAGAGCGCAGAGAAGAGTCCCCCGTGGCCGGGAGAGTGATTGCTGATCAGCAGCGACACGAGGTACATCACCATGTTAACCGTGATGATGATGGTGACGAGCTGGTCGGCGCTCCCCACGCTCCGGGTGAGGGGGTTGTTCTTCAGCCACGAACCGGGATGGGAGGTGCCGCACCAGGGGCAAGAAGGCTCGTCGCGACTGATGAGCCTGCCGCAGTTTGGGCAGAGGATCGAGCGGCGCTCGGGAGTTGTCATGGTGACCTCATGGTAGAATGGCTATCGGCTCGTCGATATGTCTCAGACGTTTCTGCATCCTACCGCGGAGAGCTTGCCGGTGCAAGAAACCTCACGATATCGTAGAAAATTCCATAGATTTTGACCCACTCAAAGGCCGCGTCTGTGGCCGATTTCCAAGGGGGACTACTTTGACATTCCCCCCAAGGATTACTATACTGATTTACTACTGTCCGGTAAACTTTGATTGTACAGCTGTAACTTGTTGAACTTTATTGCTCTTTGGCACAATTGTTCTTTTTTCGACATGAATTCGTTCTGGGTGTAGCCTTCCTCCCTTTACAGGAGGGGAGCAATGCACACCGGTCCGACCGTTTTCAAACAACTTCTGCAGTTTCTGCCCCGGTACGAATTCAATCTCTGCGTTCGCCGACACCGTGGCGAGTATCGGGAGAAGAAGTTCTCGACCTATGACCAGTTCCTCTGCCTGGCTTATGCCCAGATGGCTGGCCGTGAGAGCTTGCGGGATATCGAGACCTGCCTGAACTCCCACCAGGAGAAGCTGTACCACATCGGCTTTCGTGGTGATGTCTCCCGCACGACCCTTGCCGACGCGAACGAGCGCAGGGACTGGCGTATCTTCCAAGACTTCGGTCATGTACTGATCGGCATAGCTCAGCAGCTGTACCAGGCTGATGCCATCGCCGTTGAGCTTACGCAACCGCTCTACGCCTTTGACTCGACCACTATCGACCTGTGCCTTACGCTGTTCCCATGGGCCGAGTTCCGCAAAACCAAGGCGGCGGTCAAGATGCATACGCTCATTGATCTGCGTGGTCCCATTCCAACCTGGGTCACTATTACCACTGGCAAGGTCCACGATGTCAGGATGCTGGACCATCTGCCGGTTGCAAAGGATGCCATTTACACGATGGACAGAGGGTATGTCGATTTTGCCCGGCTCCACTCCATCCACAAGCAGGGAGCATTCTTCGTAGTTCGGGCAAAGGACAACCTGAAATGCCAGCGGTTATATTCCCATCCGAAGGACAAGGAATCAGGTGTACGGGCAGACCAGATTATCACCCTGGTGACGCAGAAGTCGAAAAAGGGGTATCCGGAGAAACTGCGCCGGGTCAGCTATGTTGACAAAGAACGGAACAAGCGACTCGTATTTCTCACGAACAACTTCGAGATTCCGGCAGCGACGGTGGCTGCGATTTACAAGCAGCGCTGGCAGGTGGAGCTGTTTTTCAAATGGATCAAACAGCACCTGCGGATCAAGTCGTTCATCGGAACGTCAGTCAATGCCGTGAAGAGCCAGATATGGGTTGCCTTGTGCATCTATCTGCTGGTGGCGATCACGAAAAAGAAGTTGGGGGTTCCGTGTTCGCTCTACACTTTTCTACAGATTCTGGAGGTCAACTTGTTCGAGAAAAAGCCCATTTCATCGCTGGTTGCGGAGGCTCTCAAGCGAAATGCTGATTATCCTGAGCGCAACCAACTGAACTTATTCAACTATTAACCGGACAGTAGTGATACTGATTATGAAAGAAGTGATCTTTGACAGCTACGGTGCTTCGTGAAGCGACGCGGAATACGCAGTGCTGAATTCCATCCGCCAGGAGCGTGAAACCTCTTGAAAAAGGGGAAACGGAACGGATACCATCCGTCATGGCCCTGCAAGGAGCATGGCGGAAAGGTCCGCGATATTTCCACCGACGGATTGGAAAAAAGAGCCTCGACGAAGTACCGCACAACCAAAGCCCCGGAAGCAATTCCGAGGCTTTTTCCGTGCTTCCCTTTGCCGGGTGTCATGCCCGCGGGTTGACAGGGAACACCAAGCGCGTTTATAGTTATCGGGCCGTTAGCGGCATTGAATCCCACAGAGGAGGAGACTGGCATGCTCTACTTCGTGAAAGAAAAAACCATCCACACCTTTCCCGTGTCGAAAAGGTGCACCGTACAGCGCGAGAAGGAGCAACTGCGGGATACCATCCCCACCGACGTTGAGCAGTGCCCTTACTGCATGCACAGTTGGCCCGGCGAGAAAGAGTAACCGTCTATCCCTCTACCAGAGGGGAATGACCCATGAGCCTTGAAATCAACGCCATCGCAATCGACATTCCCGACGACTGCAACCTCATCCTCGGCCAAACTCACTTTATCAAGACCGCCGAGGACCTGTACGAGATTATCGCCACCACTGTCTCCCTGGCGCGGTTCGGCATCGCCTTTACTGAAGCGTCGGGGCCGTGCCTCATCCGCACCGAGGGTAACGACGATGAATTGACCCAGGCCTGCGTGCGCAACCTCCAGGCAATCGGAGCGGGCCACGTTTTCTGCATCCTGCTGCGCGACGCCTATCCCATCAACATCCTGAACCAGATCAAGAACTGTCCCGAAGTGTGCAGTATCTACTGCGCAACCGCCAACCCTCTCCAGGTGATAGTCGCTTCAACGGCCCAGGGGTCAGGGGTGCTCGGCGTCATCGACGGATTCCCTCCCAAAGGGGTCGAGTCGGACGATGACCGGCAGAAACGACGCGATTTCCTGCGTGCCATAGGGTACAAACGCTAGGGATTGGGCCAAACTCTCAACGTTACAAGGGACATCCGCGGATATCGCGTGGTGTCCCTTTTTTTATCCTTCTACCGATCAACCTTACCGATGAACTCTTCTGCAAAGGTCATGAGCGCCGGATAAAACCGGCGAAAATCATCCCGCAATCCGTCATAGCAGCGCAGGAGCTCATCGGCGCCGTCAGCCAGGGGGTTCGGTCTCCCGACCCGCACCGCCATCCGGCGGAGAACCCGGTCTATGCCCTCATGCTCGGCGTAAGAGGGGAGCCACTCGCCGAAGATAGCAGGGACGACCCGCACCAGGCGTTCGGGCAGGTGCACGGCACGGCTCCGCACCACGGCCTCGGAGCGGGCGATGAATGCCTCGATGGGTTCTGCCGAGTACTGTCGCCAGTTGGCAGCAAGGAAGTGATCGTAGAAGAGGTCGACCATCACCCCGCGGTAGAGGCCGAAACGCGGTTCGATCCGCCGTCGGCTGGCCTGAAAGGCGGGATGCCCGGCGGCAAAGGAATCGATCCGGCGGTGGAGTTCCAGGCCTAGGGTAACGCGAGGGGGGAAACGCCCTTCGAGGCGTCCCTTGACGAAGTCTCCCATCATGTTGCCGGTGAGGATGTCGGGGTCGTCGCCCGACAGGTGGAGGTGAGCGAGAAAGTTCATGATAGTGGTGTACCGCTGCCCCCCGGTTGATGCAAATGAAAAAAGGCGATCTTTGAGGATCGCCCTTTTCCCGGTGGCCAATTCAACACCCCAAAGGGTGGATGGAGTTACCCTTGGGACGCCGCCAATGCCTGGTCGATGTCGGCAATGATATCAGCCACCTCCTCAATGCCGATGGAGAGGCGGATATAATCCTGGGTGACGCCGCTCGCCAGCTGTTCCTCCTCGGAGAGTTGCTGGTGGGTGGTGGAGGCGGGGTGGATCACCAACGACTTGGCGTCACCGATGTTCGCCAGGTGGGAGAGCAGCTTCGCGCTGTCGATGAACCGTCTTCCCGCCTCGAGCCCCCCGTTGATGCCGAAGCCGATAATGGCGCCTTCCCCCTTCGGCAGGTACTTCCTGGCGTTGCCGTGGTCTTTGTGGCTCGCAAGGCCGGGATAATTCACCCAGGAGACAAGGGGATGCTTTTCGAGCCATTGGGCAACCGCCCGGGCGTTCTCCACGTGGCGGGCCATCCGTACCGGGAGGGTTTCCAGCCCCTGCAGGAAGAGAAAAGAGTTGAACGGAGAGATGCAGGCTCCCATATCGCGCAGGAGCGTGATCCTCATCTTGAGGATGTAGGAGAGATTCCCGAGGGCTTCCCAGTAGCAGAGGCCGTGGTAGGAGGGATCAGGCTCAGTCATTTCGGGGAACCGGCCGTTATTCCAGGGGAACTTCCCGCCGTCCACCACTGCGCCGCCGATGCTCGTGCCGTGGCCGCCAATGAACTTGGTGAGGGAGTAGACAACGATGTCGGCACCGTGCTCCAGGGGCTTGAACAGGTATGACGTGGTCACGGTATTGTCGACCACGAAGGGGATGCCGGCTTCGTGGGCGATGCGGGCAATGGCCTCGAAGTCGTCCACGTTGTTCTTGGGGTTCCCCACCGACTCGGTGTAGACGAGGCGGGTCTTGTCATCGATGGCCCGCCGGACGTTCTCCGGGTCGGAGGTATCGACGAACTTCACGGTAATCCCCAGTTTGGGGAGGGTGTAATGGAAGAGGTTGTAGGTCCCCCCGTAGAGATAGCTGGTGGAGACGATGTTCTGCCCCGCCTGGGCAATATTGAGCACGGCGTAGGTGATGGCCGCCTGGCCCGAGGCGACGGCAAGTGCTCCAACCCCACCGTCCAGTTCGGCAAGGCGCTTTTCCAGCACGTCACTGGTGGGATTCATGAGCCGAGTATAGATGTTGCCGAACTCCTTGAGCCCGAAGAGGTTGGCTGCATGCTCTGAACTCTTGAAGGCGTAAGACGCGGTCTGGTAGATGGGAACCGCCCGGGAAAGGGTTGTGGGGTCGGGTTCCTGGCCGGCGTGCAGGGCGAGGGTGTCGAAGCTTATTTTCGTATCGGTCATTGATGCATCTTCTCCCGGGGTTAAGAAATATAACCCACCTTTATTGTTATATACAGTGGCTTAAAATGTAGTTAATACCTACCGCGTCTGTCAAGAACATTTATACCAGGAGTAGAGCTATTCTCCCCGCTTTCTCCCAAAGAGCGTCGTCAATTCGTGGAGCCGTTCAGCATGCTTCTCCGCCAATGCCCCAGCAGTGAAGCGCCACGACCAGTTGCCGCGGGGGGTTCCCGGAAGGTTCATCCGGGCGGATCCATCGAGGCCGAGGATATCCTGAAGGGGGAAAATCGCCAGATCGGCTACCGACGCAAGGCCAAGCCGTACCAGTTCCCAGTGAATCTCCTTGCCGGAGGTACCCGTGTAGGCAAGGACACCCTTGCGGTTGTGAGGGGAAAGTGTTTTGAACCAGCCGACGGTGGTGTCATTATCGTGGGTACCGGTGTAGGTTACGCAGCCAGGGATGTAGTTGTGGGGGAGATAAGGATTCCCCGGGCCGGAATCGAAGGCGAACTGGAGGATTTTCATGCCGGGGAAACGATAACGGTCCCTGAGTTCCTCCACTTCCGGCGTGATCACTCCCAAATCCTCGGCGATGATGGGGAGTTGCCCCAGGGCACCGATGACGGCGTCGAAAAGGGGAGCCCCCGGCCCCTTGACCCATTGGCCGTTGACGGCGGTTTTTTCCTTGGCCGGCACCTCCCAGCATGCCTCGAAGCCCCGGAAGTGGTCGATTCGGACCATGTCGCACAGGGCGAAACAGCTGCGGAACCGCTCGATCCACCAGCGATATCCCTCGGCGGCCATGGCGTCCCAGTTGTAGAGGGGGTTGCCCCACCGCTGACCGGTCTCACTGAAGTAGTCGGGGGGGACCCCGGCAACGACCGTAGGCTTTCCCTTCTCGTCCAGCTTGAAAAGATGGGGCGCGCTCCAGACGTCAGCCGAGTCAAAGGCGACAAAGATTGGGATGTCACCGACAATGCCGATCCCCTTGCCGTTGGCATACTCCCTGATATGGCGCCATTGACGGTAAAATTGCCACTGGGCGTACTTCTGCTCTCCAATGGCCACACCGAGCCGAACCGAATACTTCTCCAGGGCCGCCGGCTCCCTGCGGGCGATCTCCTTGGGCCAGGAGGTCCAGCTCTTCCCCCCGAAATGCTCCTTGAGCGCCATGAAGAGGGCGTAGTCGTGGAGCCAAGGGGTTGTGTCGCAGAAATGCCAGTACTCCTCCTTCCGCTCACGGTCGCCAAAGGCGTAAAAATGGGCGGCCGCCGCCTTCAGCAGGGGAATTCTGTAATTTTCCGCCAGGGCGAAATCGACGTATTCCGCAGGGAACACGGGGACCGGCGCGCTTTCATCCAGGTCTCCCTCGTCCACAAGGGCAGCAAGATCAATAAGAAGCGGATTCCCCGCAAAGGCCGAATAGCATGAGTAGGGTGAGTTGCCGTAAGCGGCCGGACCGAGGGGGAGAATCTGCCAGAGGCTCTGGCCGGCGGCTTCAAGGAAATCGATAAAGTGTCTGCACTCTTTGCCGAGAGATCCAATCCCCCCCGGACCGGGAAGAGATGTGGGATGAAGGAGGATGCCGCTTTTTCGCCGATGATGCATTGGTACCTCTTTTCCGTTAAAAGCGTTGCCAACGGGGCTCTCAATTATATACAGTAAACCTTGACAGAGTCGGGCAGGTAGTCCCGTGAGCCAGTTTCAGTCGGTGCATCGAAAAAATTTCCGTCAAGGAGCACCCCTACCATGGAAACCATCAAGACCGCCCTCTTCGAAACCCTGATGGAGAGTGCCGTACCCGACGGCGACAACGGCTATATCTTCACCCTGGAAGGAAAGACCTACCGGATCAGGGACACCCTGGAGATATCCAAAATCGCCCAGGACCACGGCTACATCATAATTTACTGACGCTCCGCCAGACCGAGCAACCCATTGATCCGCTTTCCGTCAAGGGTTTCCTCCTCAATGAGGGCCTCTACGAGGATATCGAGCTTGTCCCGATTCCCAGTGATGATCTCTTCGGCTTTGGCCTCGGCCTCCTTGATGACGACAGCGATTTCCTGATCAATGAGCCACGCCATCTGCTCGGAAAAGGTCTTCTCCTCCGCCAGCTTGCGCCCGAGAAAGGGATGTTCCTCGCCGCGCCGGAAGGTCATGGCGCCGATCTTGTCGCTCATTCCCCACTGACAGACCATCTTCTCCGCCAGATCGTTCACCATCTTGAGATCGTTCTGGGCTCCCGTCGAGAGATCGCCGAAGACGAGCCGCTCTGCTACCCTCCCTCCAAGGGCCACGGAAAGCCGGTTCACGAGATACGTCTTCGAGTAGTGGTAGCGGTCGTCCTCGGGAAGCTGCTGCGTCACCCCCAGAGCCTGCCCCCGCGGGATGATCGTCACCTTGTGGACCGGATCGGTGCCGGGAAGCAGCTTGGCCACCAGCGTGTGGCCCGCTTCGTGGTAAGCGGTAATCCGCTTCTCCTGGTCGGTGATGTACATCTTCCGCTCCCCGCCCATGAGAACCTTGTCCTTGGCCCTTTCCAGGTGTTCCATGGTAACCGTGGAGGAATTCTCCCGCGCCGCCAGTATTGCTGCCTCGTTCACAAGGTTCTCCAGGTCCGCGCCGGTCATCCCCGGCGTCCCCCGGGCAATCACCGCCAGGGACACATCTTTGTCCATGGGAATCTTACGGGTATGGACCTGGAGTATCTTTTCCCGGTCCCGCCAGTCGGGCCGATCGATCACCACGTGCCGGTCGAAGCGGCCTGGACGGAGCAACGCTGCATCGAGGACATCGGGGCGGTTGGTAGCCGCCATGACGATGACCTCATCATGGGGATCGAAGCCATCCATCTCCGAGAGAAGCTGATTCAGGGTCTGCTCCCGCTCGTCATGGCCTCCACCGAGGCCGGCTCCGCGACTCCGGCCAACGGCATCAATCTCGTCAATGAATATAATGCTCGGCGCCGACTTCTTGGCCGTGGCAAAGAGGTCCCGCACTCTCCCCGCCCCGACGCCAACAAACATCTCAATGAACTGAGATGCGGTGATACTGAGAAACGTCACGCCCGCCTCTCCGGCAACAGCCCGGGCAAGAAGCGTCTTCCCTGTTCCGGGAGGGCCGACCAGCAGAACCCCCTTCGGCACCTTTCCCCCAATCTGCTGAAACTTTTTCGGGTCCCGCAAGTAGTCGACAATCTCTCTCAACTCCAACTTGGCATTTTCCATGCCTGCCACGTCGTCGAACGTCACCCTGCTCTTTTCACCCGGGGTATACATCTGTGCCCCGGACTTGGCAAATCCCCCCATCATCGCGCCGGGGCTCTGCCCCCGCATCCCCCTCATGGCGAGCCACCAGACACCAATGATGAGAATCCAGGGGAGCAGATAGAGAAGTCCGCTCAAGAGGGGTGAGACCTCAGTTGTAACAGCAGTAACATCCACCTTCTTGCTTTGTAAATCGGCCATGAGGCTTGGGTCCTCAATGGCTGGCTTTATTGTAGTAAACTGGGTGATGTCCCGAACAACCGGTTTTCCGGAAGCCGAATCGGTCAGCGGTACCTTGTTCCTGAACTCTCCGCTGATCGAATTGCCCTTAAGGCTAATCTTCTTGATGTTGTCAGCGGCCAATTCATCCTTGAAACGACTATACGAAATGGAAACCCCACCCTCGGCAGTCTGCCGGGCGAAGTATCCATAGACAAAGTTGAATACAATAATGAGTACAAATACCAATATCAGTGGTTTCCAGACAGACTGCCCCATGGGTGACTCCTTGACGCCGAAACTCGATTCTCGGTCAAGTTTCAGCAGATCATATCATTGCAATGTCAGTAAAGTGGTAACACACACTCCTTGATTTGCAAGGCATTACGGGCAATTAGCACCAATGGAGAAGCGACCGAGGCCGAACGCTGCGCCTTTACCCACATTAAGGAACTCGCCTAAGAGCAAAAACGGGATAAATTCCTCGGGCACGCTGCTCAATACCGCCTCTCCGGTCAATCCGGCGAGTTTTCTCCCCTGTTTGCCCCCACCCCATTCAACCCACTGAATCGAACTGCCCGATACGGTAACCGTCTCACAGAGGGACGCCAACCACCTAAAGTCCACCAAAATCTCGTCGTCGCAGTAATAGGAAGCAAGGGATGAAATTCGTCGTATGAGGGTGCGCATCAAAAGGGGGAAAGAAAAGGTACGACTCGGCCTGCCATCCTGCATAATCTTCAGTGGCGTGAGCAGTCGGAGGGTCACGTCGCCCGAAACGTCCACCCAACGCGTGTCACAGAGCCCCTCGGACGTCAGGAGGGTGAGGGATTCTGCAAACCCGGCCGAGTGATCTGCCGCATAAATAAGGTAAGGCTCCCCACGATAGCCTAGGGATTCGACACGCTCCACGATAGCAGCCAATTCGTCTCTCTGGTCGTGTTTGGAGCAAAGAAGCTTAAGAGAATCCAGAAACTCAGTAACGAAACGTGTCGCCGTTCCCAGGAGAGCAAGACGGATCTCGAACAGAGTGTCTGATTTCTGCTGACTGGGAATTACCGGAAATGAGAATGCAAAGGGAAGAGGGGGTTTCTGATGTCTCTTGACCGTCGCCGGATCTGAACTCAGGGCTTGGGCAAAGACGATTCGATACGGGCACTCATTACGGCGGTTGCACAGAACACATTCCTCCTCCGCGCAACCCACCACCCGCCGGAACGATCTCTGAAATCCATCACGAATGCGAAACAAAAGATACGGGTCAGATATGTCCTCGGCCAGACGGATCGTTATCCGCAGAACTGCAATGGTCATACTTACTCCCCTATCAAAAAAAAATGGGGCGGATCGTTAAATCCGCCCCATCGCTCCGTGCCATTGCACGGCTTCATAATGAGTCAGGGCATCGCTAGAAGAGGGACTTCAGGTATTCCCTATTCAAGGTCGCGATGAATTTGACATTGATACCCTTCGGGCAGGCAGCCTGACACTCATAGTGGTTGGTGCAGTTGCCGAAGCCACACTCCTGAAGGGCGCCCGTCATTTCCTGAACACGACGTTTCGCCTCGGCCTTGCCTTGGGGAAGGACCGCCAGTTGGGAAACCTTGGCAGAGGTAAAGAGCATGGCCGAACCGTTGGGGCAGCCTGCCACGCACGCCCCGCAACCGATGCACTCGGCAGCGTCCATGGCGTAGTCAGCGATATCCTTGGGAACTAGAAGAGCGTTGCCGTCGGCAACGCCACCGGTATGGGCAGAGGTGTAGCCACCAGCCTGGATGATCGTATCAAGGGCAGCACGGTCGACGACCAGATCCTTCACAATCGGGAATGCCCGGGCACGCCACGGCTCAATGTAAATGGTGTCGCCATCTTTGAACATCCGCATATGGAGTTGGCAGACGGTGGTGCGGTCCTGACCGCCGTGGGGAGCGCCATTGATGACCTGCGAGCACATGCCGCAAATACCTTCACGGCAGTCGTGGTCAAAGGCGATGGGGTCCTTGCCCGCCTTGATGAGATCTTCGTTCACCTCGTCGAGCATCTCAAGGAACGACTGATCAGGGCTGACATTCTTGGCCTCGTAGACCTCGAACTTTCCCGGATCTTTTGGGCCATTCTGGCGCCAAACATGGAGAGTAAGATTCATGGTATTATCGTGGCTCATTATTTGTAGCTCCTTATCGCCAGATGGACGTTTTCAAACTTCAGAGGTTCGATGTGGAGTTCAGGCTCTGCATTAGCCCCTTTGAACTCCCATGCAGCAGCGTGGCAGAAGTTTTCGTCGTCGCGCTTTGCTTCGCCGTCAGGCATCTGGTGCTCGACCCGGAAGTGACCACCACAGGACTCGTTACGGTAGAGGGCGTCGCGGGTCAGAAGCTCCCCGAATTCAAGGAAGTCAGCTACGCGACCGGCGTTCTCCAGGTCCTGGTTGAACTGGGCGCCAGAACCGCTGACCTTGACGTTCTTCCAGAATTCTTCACGAAGTGCGGGGATCTTCTTGAGGGCTTCCTTGCAGCTCTGCTCGCTGCGGGCCATGCCGACGTTCTCCCACATGATCCTGCCCAGCTCGCGGTGGAATTCGCTGACAGTCTTCTTCCCGTTGATCGACATGAGCTTCTTCAAGTTGTTATTTACATCGTCAACCGACTTCTTGCACTCGGGGTTATCGGCCTTGACCTTGCCCGGAGCCGTCTTGGCCAGATAGTTGGCGATGGTGTAGGGAATGACGAAGTAACCGTCGGCAAGACCCTGCATGAGGGCGCTGGCGCCAAGACGGTTCGCCCCGTGAACCGAGAAGTTTGCCTCGCCCAGAACGAAGAGACCGGGAACGTTGCTCTCGCAGTTGTAGTCAACCCAGAGACCACCCATTGAATAGTGGGGTGCCGGGTAGATACGCATCGGCACCTTGTAGCCATTCTCGTCGGTGATCTTCTCGTACATCTCGAAGAGGTTGCCGTACCGCTCGCGGATCGTGTCTTCACCGAGGCGCTTGATGGAAGCGGCGAAGTCAAGATAAACACCGCGACCACCCGGTCCAACGCCACGATCGTCGTCGCACTGCTCCTTAGCGGCGCGGGAGGCGATGTCACGGGGAGCCAGGTTACCGAAGCTCGGGTACTTCCGCTCGAGGTAATAGTCACGCTCTTCCTCGGGAATCTCCCCCGGCGCGCGCTTGTCGCCCTTCTTCTTGGGAGCCCAGCAACGGCCGTCGTTACGGAGCGACTCTGACATGAGAGTCAGCTTGGACTGCTTGTCACCATGCTGCGGAATACAGGTCGGGTGAATCTGTGTGTAGCAGGGGTTGGCAAAGAAGGCGCCTTTCCGGTGGGCCTTCCAGGCGGCGGTAACGCTGCACCCCATGGCGTTGGTGGAGAGGTAGAAGACGTTCACGTAGCCGCCGGTGCAGAGCACAACCGCGTCACCCACGTGGCTACGAATCTCGCCGGTAACCAGGTCACGGACTGTGATCCCCTTGGCCTCACCGTCAACAACGATCAGGTCAAGCATCTCGGTGCGGGGGAACATCTTGACGGTCCCTGCCTTGATCTGGCGGGCAAGGGCCGAGTAGGCGCCGAGCAGGAGCTGCTGCCCCGTTTGCCCCCGGGCGTAGAACGTACGGGAAACCTGGGCGCCGCCGAAGGAGCGGTTGTCCAGATAGCCGGCGTAGTCACGGGCAAAGGGAACACCTTGGGCCACGCACTGGTCGATGATGTTGTTGGAAACCTGGGCCAGACGCCAGACGTCGGCCTCGCGGGCACGGAAGTCGCCCCCCTTGATGGTGTCGTAGAAGAGACGGTAGATGCTGTCACCGTCGTTCGGGTAGTTCTTGGCGGCGTTGATCCCCCCTTGGGCAGCGATGGAGTGGGCGCGGCGGGGGCTATCCTGGTAGCAGAAAGCCTCGACATTGTAGCCGAGTTCACCGAGGGACGCGGCAGCGGCGCCGCCGGCAAGGCCGGTCCCAACGACAAGGATCTTGTACTTACGCTTGTTGGAGGGGTTAACCAGCTTCATGTCGAAGCGGTGCTTGTCCCATGTTTTCTCAATTGGTCCAGTCGGACATTTTCCGTCGAGTATCACTTGAACCCCCTAACCTTTCAGAATGCCGGTAACGATGACAAAAGGAATGGACGCATAGCCGAGGAGAAACACAACCGCAGCGACCTTACCAATCGTGGAGAAAACCGGGCGAGATTTGTGATTGTTCCATCCCATCGTCTGGAAGAAGCTCTGGATGCCGTGGGAGAGATGAAGGAACAGCACCACCATCGCGGCGATATAGAGAACTGCGATGATGCCGTGGGAGAAGCTGTTGGTCACCATGCCAAAGACATCGACACGACCGAGAGCGTCTACTCCAACCTTTATATCGGGAGTAGCACGTACAGTGAATTGGAGGAGATGGTAAAGAATGAATGCCAACAGAAGAAGCCCGGTGTAGAGCATACTTGTGCTCGACAGGGTAGCCTCCTTGAGATTCTTGACCGCGTATGTGTCGGGGTTGGCGGCACGGTTTTCAAGGCTCAACTGGACGCCGAAGAAAATATGGATGATCGCCACACAGAGTATAACAAGGCGAAAACCCCAGACCAGGGGGGGAAGTGCGTGGAGGTGCTCGGCATATGCGTTGATGCCGCCCGGAATGAAGATGGAGGAGTTACCAAGCAGATGGACGATAATAAACAGCACCAGAAACTGGCCGGTGATCGCCATCAGAACTTTTCTTCCAACAGTACTTGTGAACAGTTGCATAATGATTTCCCTTTGCGCGTATTCGTTGTTTAGAATTCGAAACATCGCCACCTGAAATCTCAACTTTAACGAAAGACTCAAGCGGCCTTACGGAGAAAACCTTTGAACCGGTTGCGGAGGCGCCCGCCATTCCTTACAATTGTCCATAGTTCCCCCCTGCAAGGATTTATAGTGAATCACAACATTGAGAACCATCAGAACAATGTTAATAATTATTAATTTTTTTCTGTATACTGTATACTAAACGCTGTTTTAGGAAAAAGCAATAAAAAAGTAGCTCTAAAGGGGACGCGAATGCTTCTCCCGCCTGAGATTGGAACGGCTTACAGAGATCTGAGCTGCTGGGAAGAAAGCATGATATCTGCATTCAAAGGGCCGGGACGGGATGGTCTATTCGTACGTAACCCAGCAACGAATCAGAGAATTTCACGGTACAACGCGGCATTGGCCATTTGCCAAAGCGCGGTTGCTTTTTAGTGCCTGTTCTGTTAACAATGCTGGCCAACCATGCAGATAAAAACAGGTCTCAACTGAGTAACCATTAATCTTCGGGCTTTGTAATCCAATTATTCAGAAAAGGCAACATGAAATTTACCCTCAATAAAAAGGACAGGAAGACCGCTGCCCGGCGGGGGACATTGGTAACGCCGCACGGCACTATCGAAACTCCTATCTTCATGCCGGTGGGCACCCACGCAGCCATGAAGGCAATGACACCGGTACAGGTGAAGGAGACCGGCGCCCAGATCATCCTCTCCAACACCTATCACCTTCATCTCCGTCCTGGCGAGGAACTGGTGGCGAAAGCCGGCGGACTCCACAGCTTCATGGCCTGGGACGGACCTATCCTGACCGACTCCGGCGGGTTCCAGGTCTTCTCGCTCCCCAACAAGCGGATAACCGAGGAAGGCGCCTACTTCAAGCATGAGGTTTCCGGCGAGGAGGTCTTTCTCGACCCGGCCAGAGCCATCGCCATCCAGGAAGACCTGGGCGCCGACATAATCATGGCTTTCGACGAGTGCATTCCCTACCCCTGCGACCGCAAGTACGCGGCTAAATCGACCCGAAAAACCCTCCGCTGGGCAGAGCAGTGCAAGAAAGCCCAGACACGGAAAGATCAGGCCCTGTTCGGCATCGTACAGGGAAGCGTCTTCGAGGATCTGCGCGCCATGTGCGCCAAAGAACTCGTGCAGATGGATTTCCCCGGCTACGCCATCGGCGGCGTCTCCGTCGGCGAGGGGCTGGATCTGCTAAAGAAAGTGGTGGAGTACACAGCGCCCTACCTGCCGGAAAACAAGCCCCGCTACCTCATGGGCGTTGGACTCCCCGAGGATATCCTCGAAAGTGTCGAGCGAGGGATGGACATGTTCGACTGTGTTATCCCAACCCGTTACGCACGCAGTGCCACCCTCTTTACAAACCGGGGAAAGATTCGCCTCACCAACCGCAAATACCGGCGCGACTTCTACCCCATCGAGCCGAACTGCACCTGTTACACCTGCCGGAACTTCACCAGGGCATACATCCATCATCTCTTCAACGCCAATGAAGTACTCTCCGCTATCCTTGCAAGCATTCACAACGTTCACTTCTATCTGAACATGATGGCGGAAATTCGCCGTGCAATCGAAGAGGGACGTTTTACAGACTATAAGCGGGAATTTCTGGAATCATACCTGAAGGGCGCTTAGAGAAGAGGTTTACATTTCAGCAATCAACGGGGCATCCAGGCGGATGCCCCGTTACGTTTCACGGACGGGAGAGAGTCGCCATGAAAAACGAGGGTGCGGGATTTGAAAGGATTATGGAGATCATGCGCCGGTTGAGGGGACCAGGGGGATGTCCCTGGGATGCGGAACAGACCCATGAGTCCCTCAAACGGTATCTTTTGGAAGAGGCTTATGAGGTGATTGAGGCGATTGACGCGGGGTCGGCGGCGATGCTCCGGGAGGAGTTGGGCGATCTGCTCCTCCAACCGGTATTCCACGCGGTGGTCGCTGAAGAGCGTGGCGCGTTCTCCATGGCGGAGGTGCTTGAAACGCTGGCTGAAAAACTGGTGAACCGCCACCCCCATGTTTTCGGCGATCAGGTCATAAAAACCAGCCAGGAGCAGTTGGAGAACTGGGAGCGCCTCAAGCAGCAAGAAAAGAAAGAAGAGCGGAAGTCAGCCCTGTCAGGGGTCCCCCCTCACCTCCCGGCCCTCATGAAGGCTCAGAAGGTAACCGAGAAGGCCGCGCGTGTCGGCTTCGACTGGTCTCACGTGGATGAAGTTTTTGCCAAAGTCATGGAGGAACTGCACGAGTTCGAGGAAACCATGCTCGCCGGCGACCAGGAACGGATGGAGGCTGAACTGGGGGATCTCCTCTTTGCCATCGTGAATCTGGGGCGGTTTCTTGCCATCGACCCCGAGGAGGCGCTTCGCAAGACCATCACCCGCTTTACGGGGCGTTTCGGCCACATCGAGGAAACCCTCCACGGTCGTGGCGTCTCGCTGAAAGATGCCTCCCTGGCCGAGATGGAAGCTCTCTGGAAAGAAGCGAAACGGATGGAACACGGGGGAGAATGAGAAGGTTGCTGCAACTCTTTGTTACGTTTTTTCAACGCTGTAACCGATTTTCCACACTTTCTGTGGATAACCTGTGAACAACGGTGTTGACAATTGTATAAACGGATACAGTATCGAATGGTTTTCGCTTCTTGCCCACTTTTTAATCACACTATAACCATTTGATTTATATATACTTTATCCTTTATGGCCACAATTCGACACGTTAGTAAACCGAAGCACTCCGCCAAGTCCTTTTCAGCTGTGCGGCAACACTATCCCTGTTCATAATTGCGTGTAATCCCGCCTTTGCGACACGCCCCCCGGAGAGCGTCCCCGCACACGGAACGATCACCGTCCCAACCTCCTCCGGACCTGGCTCACCACCTCACGGGCCTCGTCGCACCGGAGCACGTGTGCAACCGTCATAAAAATCGCCACCCCCACGCCAATCGACCCCAGAAGCACACAAGCCTTGACGATCTTCCCTCCCGGTGCCGCCCAATCGGTCAGCCTCATCCCCCAGAAGACGACAAGCGCCATGGGAATGGCGGCCAGGAAGGCCTTGAGACCGGAGATGACGATCCTCCGCCCGCCGAAGGGACCGATCTTCCGCCGCAGGAACCAGAGGAGAAGTCCCATGTTGCCCAGGGCGGAGAAGGATGAGGCGAGGGCGAGCCCTCCGTGCTTCAACGGCCCCATGAGGAGAAGGCTGAAGGCCACATTGAGCACAAAAGCGACAAAGGCAATGGCTACCGGCGTCTTCGTGTCCTTCATGGCATAGAAGGCGGGAACCAGTACCCGCACCAGAGCCACCAGAGACAGCCCCAGGGAGTAGTAGCAAAGGGCCTCGGCCGAACTTGACGCCTTGGCGTAATCGAACTCCCCCCCCATGAAAAGGAGGCTGAAGATGGGGGTCGCACAGACCATGAGCCCGGCGGTGGCCGGAATGGTGACGAAGAGGGTGAGCCGTACTCCAAAAGAGAGGGACTCCTTGAGCTGGTCAATCTCCCCCGCGGCTGCCTGGCGGCTCATGGAAGGAAGGACTGCCTGGGCCACGGACACGGTAAAAATCCCTTGAGGGAACTCGAAGAGACGCTGGGCATAGTAGAGATAGGAAACGCTCCCCTGGGGAAGGAGGGAGGCAAGGATGTTGCCGACGGTGATATTCAGGTAGTAGACGCCGACGCCGAAGACCGAGGGCCCCATGAGAAGAGCGATCTTGCGCACCGCCGGGTGCCCCGGGTTGAAGCGGGGGCGGATGGGGAACCCCTTGCGCCAGAGGGTCGGGAGCTGCAGCGCCAACTGGAGAAAACCCCCGATGATGACGCCGATTGCCAGGGCCGTGATGGGGACCTGGAAGCGGTCGTGGAGAAGCCACGCGCAGAGAATCATGGAGATATTGAGGAAGACCGTGGATATGGCCGGGGTGAAAAAGTGCCGGACGGTATTGAGTATCCCCATGCAGAGGGCCACGAGGCTCACGAAGAAGATATAGGGGAACATGAGCCGGTTCAGGAACACGGTCAGCTCGAACTTGGCGGGTTCCACCCTGAAGCCGGGGAACATGAGGGAGACAATGGCCGGCGAAAGGATAATCCCGGCCAGGGTCACCGCCGCCATGACAATGGTGAGGAGAGTGAAACAGGCGTTGGCCAGTTCCCGCGCCTCCTCCTCACCCTTCTGGGTGAGCCATTCGGAGAACGTGGGGACAAAGGCGGAGGTGAGGGCTCCCTCGGCGAAGAAACGGCGGAGCATGTTCGGTATCTGGAACGCGGCAAAGAAGGCGTCGGTGGCAAGGCCGGCCCCGAAGAGGCGCGAAACCACCATATCGCGCACCATTCCCATGATGCGCGACAGGATCGTGGCAAGGCCCAACACACCGGCGGCCCGGGCGATCTGCTTTTTTTCGGACATTGGTTCACCTGGATGTATGACGTCGAGGGGAGGTTATTATCACAAACAGAGCGGAGGAGTCACGGTTTTTGCTGAGGTGGAGGATAGCCCTCGTCCAGGACCCGATCGAGAATCCCCCCCAGTGCGGCAGGGGATTCGACGGGGATGTGGCAGGCGCCGGCAGCGCAGACCTGGGCTGTCGCCCGCCGACCCTGGTCCGGCTCCCCTCTCAGGACAAAGCCCGGAATGAATCTTTTTCCGATCTCAGCGAGCATACCCTGAACCTTGCCACGAGATCCGCCGCTTATGGCAACCTCCACCTGCGGCCCCCGGAGGAGGTCAAGGGCCATGAGGGTCTGGAGATGGGCGACAGGCTGACGCCCGGCTCCGGCCATGAAGGCACGGATGATTTCCTCTCCCGCCTCGACGAAGCGCTCCTCGTCGGCCATTCTGCCGAGCCGGACGAGCCCGGTTGCCGCCAGGCCGTTCCCCGACGGCATGACGCCGTCATAGTCCACCCGGCTCCGCATGAGGACCGTCTCGGCATCGTTTCCCGTGTCGTAGAGCCCCCTGTCTTCGCCGGAAAAGAGCCGGAGCATGTCACGGGCCAGGGAGCAGGCCTCTTCCCGGTACCGTGGATCCAGGGTCGCGTCATGGAGGGCCAGGAGCCCGTGAAGAAGGGCAGCGTAGTCTTCAAGGAAGGCCGGCACCTCCCCTTCCCCCCGGTGGATGCTCCTGAGGAGCCGTCCGTCGGCCCGGCGCAGATCCCGAAGGATACGAACAAGCGCGGCCTCCGCCGCCACGAGGAACCGCTCCCCGCCCCCGGCAAGGAAGAGCCGCGCCAGGGCCGCGATCATGAGCCCGTTCCAGGCGGTCACGATCTTTTCGTCCCTGAAGGGGCGCTCCCTTTTCGCCCGCTCCGCCAGCAGCAGTAACCGCCACCCTTCAACCTTCTCCTCGAGATTTTCGGGAGACATTCCCTCCCGCTGCGCGAACTCATGGAGCAGGACCGGCAGATTGAGAATGTTCGCCCCCTCGAAATTCCCCTTCCCGGTCACGTCGAACAGGCGGCAGAAGAGCTCCCCCTCCGTTTCGCCAAGGACAGACCGTACCTGGGCGGGGGTCCAGAGGTAGTACCGCCCCTCCTCTCCCTCGGTGTCCGCATCGAGGGCCGAATAGAAACCCCCTTCCGGCGCAGCCAACTCGCGAAGAACAAAATCGCAGAGTTGCTCCGCCATCTCCCGCAAGGATTCCTGCCCCGTGGCCTGAAACGCCTCCACTGCCGCCATGGCTACCAGGGCCTGGTCGTAGAGCATCTTCTCGAAGTGGGGGACGAGCCAGCGGCTGTCGACACTGTAGCGGTGAAGGCCGAAGCCGAGCTGATCAAAGATCCCGCCCCGGCGCAACGCCTCCAGGGTTGCCACGACCATGACGGTGGCCCCGGGATCGCCGAATCGCCGACCATAGCGGAGGAGAAACGAGAGGTTGAGGGGCATGGGGAATTTAGGCGCCTGGCCGAAACCGGCATTGACCGGGTCGAACATGCCGGCCAACTGGCTCCGGGCAGCCCGGAGCGGCTCAGCGCCGGGTATCTCTCCGGGCTTCGCAACGGACAGGTTCCGGAGGCTGTCGAGGATGGCGGTGCAGTTCTGGTGCACCAGTTCCCGGCGCGTTTTCCAGACCTCGGCGATGCGACCGAGGATTTCCACGAGCCCCGGCATCCCTCCCCGTGAATGTTTGGGGATGTACGTGGCGACAAAAAAGGGTTCCCGGTCGGGGGTCATGCAGACGGTGAGGGGCCAGCCGCCGCTGCCGTTCATGAGCTGGGCCACCCGCATGTAGGTGTCGTCGATGTCGGGCCGTTCCTCCCGGTCCACCTTGATGGCCACGAAGTCCCGGTTCAGCACCGCTGCCACCTCATGGTCCCCGAAGGACTCGTGGGCCATCACATGGCACCAGTGGCAGGTGGCGTAGCCGATGGAGAGAAAGACCGGTTTGTCCTCTGCCCGGGCGCGGGCAAAGGCCTCGTCCCCCCACTCGTACCACGCCACGGGATTGTCGGCATGCTGGAGAAGATAGGGGCTCGAGGCGAACACGAGCCTGTTGAACCCGGGCCCGCCGTCAGGGGGAAGGGCGTCGCGATCCGCCGAAACTATCCGTTTGAGCCGTGCCTCCCCTCCGTTGGATGTGTGCTCCTTCATGGCACCCTCCGCAATCACCTCGTCAGAGCGTCACAAAAAACGAAAGGCGGAGTGAGCACCCCGCCTTTCCCGTCAGACCTGTCGCGGCAACTCTACCCCAGCATCCTGGCAAGCCGCGACTTTTCCTTCTCCAGTCGATCCTTCCCTTCCTCGAAGGCCTTGATCAGGTCCTTTTTCACGTCTTGGGAAATCTCTTTGCCCCGGGCCAGGATATCCTGGGTCTTGTCGTTCAGGTTATCCACCACGTCGGTGACCTTGTCGGTGAAGTCCTCCACCATCTCCTCGGCTTCGCTCCGCGCCCGGCGCGCGATCTTCTTGATATCGCGGCGGGTCTTCTTTCCTGACTGGGGAGCAAAGAGCAGCGCGGCCCCGGCCCCGAGAATTCCACCGGCAATGAGCATCAGCGAGCCAACCATCAGCGTGTTGTTCTTGTCTTCGGACATGGATCATCCCTCCTTCCGGGAAATAATCTTCGTTAGAGACAATGGTACCGCACTTCAGCCATTAGTCGAGTCCACTTCCGCCCTGAGTCCTTCGAGCACTGCCTGCACCTCGGCAACGGTTTCCTTGGCCTGGGGAGACTTCTCGTGCCTGAGATAGAGTTCCAGGTACCTGATGGCGTCCTTGACCCGCTCGTTATCCATATAGAGGCTGCCAAGGGTGAGATACGACATGCTGAAGGCGGGGTCGAGCCGCACGGCCTCCAGGCACTCATGCTCGGCCTCATCGTGCTCGCCAAGGTCATAGTAAAGCTCACCCAGGTTGAAGTGGGCCGCGGCGTCGTCCGGGTCCAGTTCGATCCCCTTCTGGAAGGCGGCGATGGCTTTCTCGTGCTCGTCGAGGCCATACCAGGCATCGCCAAGGCCGTTGTAGGCAAAGACGTTGGCCGGGTCTATCTCAAGGGCCTTCTCGAAGGCCTTGATCGCCTTCTGGGTCCGCTCCAGGCTATTGTAAACAAGGCCGATGTTCACATGGGCATCGGAGTTGTCAGGGTCGAGCGCCACCACCCGCTGGTAGGCCGCCAGGGCCTCCTTGTACTGCCCCAGCTCGAACTTGATGTCTCCCACAGCGGTGAGGGCGTCGAGGTCATCGGGAGCAAGCTTCAGCCCCTTCTCGTATTCCTTGAGGGCGTCCTGGAGCTTCCCCTCCTCGCTCAATGCTTCTCCAAGGTAAAAGTACCCTTCGGCATTATCGGGTTCGCGCTCCACGCACTCCCTGAACTGCGCGGCGGCACCCGTGTAGTCGCCCGCCTCAGCGAGACTGATCCCCTTTGCCAGAAGTTCGTCGAACGTATCCGCCATGGTCCCTCTCCTTTTTCCCGGTATTCTTGGGGCACACTATACCAGAGGAATACGGGCGGCGCCACCGCCGCAGTCACAGAAGGATGATTTTCCCAACTCCGGACTTTCCATTGACCGATTCATGGCTTATAATTAAGTCACTTTATCGTCAAGGGCATCTACATGGCCGAAGAACAACTGGAGACGACCGGTCTGCGGACACTGGAGGATATCAGCACCCTCATCCTCAAATCCCACGACCTCCCCGACACCCTCGACAACATCGTCCATCTGGTTGCAAAACGGATCGGCACCGATGTCTGCTCCATCTACCTGCTGGAAGATGACGGCAAGACCCTCCGTCTCGCGGCCAGCAAGGGGCTTTCGAAAAGCTCCGTCGGCAAGATCACCATGCAGACCTCCGAAGGTCTCGCCGGTCTGGTAATCGAGACCAAAGGCTTGGTCACCGCCGACAACGCGCCGCTCCACCCCCGCTACAAGTATTTCCCCGAAACCCGCGAAGAACGGTTCAACTCCTTCCTCGGCATCCCCCTCATGCTGCGGGAGTCCCCCATGGGGGTCATCGTCATCCAGACCAGGGAATCGCGCACCTTCCAGCAGGAGGAGGTGAGCACCCTCACCACCATCGCCTACCAGATCTCCAGCATCGTCATCAACGCCAAGCTTCTGGATTCCATCCGCCTGAAGGAGGCGGAACGGGAGCGGCTCGAACGGGAACTGGAAAAATTCAAGGCCATCGGGGCGCCGGCGGGAGCGGAACCATCCGGTGACAAGCGCAAGCGGGAAAAACGTTCGCTCCTGCTGATGGGGACGCCGGTTTCAGCGGGTTTCTCCCGGGGCAGGGCCGTCATCATCGACCGCCGGGACGAACATGACGGGATGGGAGTGGCGACGGTGCGGTCGCGCCCCGAGGAGCGAAGCCGATTCCAGACCGCCCTCGAAAAGGCGAAGATAGAAACCATCTGCATGGAAAAAAGGGTAGCCGAACTCCTTTCCAAGGAGGATGCCGCCATCTTCCACACCCACCTGATGATCCTGGAAGATCGTGGGTTCATCGCCAAGGTCCACGACCTGATTGAGGAGGATTACGGTGCGGTACGGGCCGTGAATGAGGTGGTGGCCCATTACGTGAGCGCTTTCTCCCGGATGGAGGACCCTTATCTCAAGGAGCGCTCTGCCGACATGGAGGATATCCGGCGCAGGATCATCGCCTTCCTGGACGGTTCGGGCCATGCGCGGCTCAGGCTGCGGGAGAAGCGGATCCTCGTGGCCCACGAGATACTTCCCTCGGACATGGCCACCCTCGACCACGAGAAGCTCCTGGGGATCGTCACCGAAAAGGGGGATCTCAACTCCCACGCCGCCATCATGGCCAAGTCCCTCGGCATACCGGCCGTGGTGGGGGTGGAGGGAATACTCCAGAAACTGGGGCTGCGGGATGAAGTGATCGTCGACGGCAACTCGGGACGCATCTACATCAACCCGAGCGAAAAGATAAAGGGTGAGTACGAGCGGCTGGAAATCGACTTCGGGGTCAGGAGGCGGGAGCTTGAGGGGTTGCGGGACCTGCCGGCGGTGACCCGGGACGGCGTGGACGTGGCGCTCAAGGCCAATATCGGCCTCTTGAGCGACATCCGGGTGGCCCTCGCCAATGGTGCCGAGGGGGTGGGGCTCTACCGGACCGAGTTTCCGTACATGACCCGCTCCGCCTTTCCGACCCGCAGCGAGCTCGTCGGACTCTACCGCAAGGTGCTGGAAGGCTTCGCTCCCCATCCGGTCACCATCCGCACCCTCGACATCGGGGGGGACAAGACGCTTCCCTACTTCCCCATGGCAGCGGAGGACAACCCCTTCATGGGATGGCGCTCCATCCGGGTGTCTTTGGAGCGGGAGGACATCTTCCGGGTCCAGTTGGCGGGGATCCTCCTGGCCTCGCTCCACGGCAAGGCCAGGATAATGTTCCCCATGGTGTCGAGCATCGCCGAGATCTGGCAGATCAAAAAGATCCTCGGGGAGGTGCGCGAGGAACTGGCCCACGAAGGGCAGACCTTCGACCCCGATATCAGCTTCGGGATCATGGTGGAACTGCCAGCTGCCGTGCAGACCGCCCACATCCTCGTGAACGAGGTCGACTTCTTCAGCATCGGCACCAACGATCTGATCCAGTACACCATGGCGGCCGACCGGAACAACCCGAAGGTGCGCCGATACTATGACTCCTGCCAGCCGGCGGTCCTCCACTCCATCAAACGGGTGGTGGACGTGGCCCTGGCGACCGGAAAGCCGGTGTCGGTATGCGGCGAGATGGCCGCCGACCCGGTCATGGCCATCCTCCTGGTGGGAATGGGCATCCGCGAACTGAGCCTGTCGGCCCCCTCCATCCCGGTGGTCAAGCAGGCCATCCGCTCCGTGGATCTCCGCACGGCGCGGGAGATGGCGGACCGAGTGCTTTCCCTCGTCAGTTCCGGCGCCGTGCGTACCTACCTGGCAGAGACCCAGAACGCCCTGGGGCTCTGACCCCCCCAAAACCACTCTCCGAACAGCAGAAAAACGCTACGTCGCCCGCAGCGCATCCACGATATTCATCCGCGCCGCCCGGAAGGCCGGCAGCAATCCCCCCACAAACCCCATGACGAGGGAAAAGATAAGCGACTTGCCGATGATGCCG
Organism: Geobacter metallireducens GS-15; assembly: GCF_000012925.1. Lineage (NCBI taxonomy): Bacteria > Pseudomonadati > Thermodesulfobacteriota > Desulfuromonadia > Geobacterales > Geobacteraceae > Geobacter > Geobacter metallireducens. Next base: position 2,720,003 of record NC_007517.1, read on the forward strand.
GGGGTGAGGGAGAAGGTGAAAGCCAGCTCCGAAAAGGTCTGCCAGTTCATGGTGGAGATGGTGACCAGTTGCATGAACGAAGCGAAGAAAAGCCCCACCACCCCGCCCAGGAGCCCCAGGAAGAGCGACTCCAGGATGAAGGCGGCCAGAATGCTCCCCCGCTGGAAGCCCAGGGCCCGCAGGGTGCCTATCTCGGTGACCCGGTTGGCCACGGCGGCGTACATGGTGATCATGGCGCCGATGACCGCCCCGAGGGAGAAGATGATGGTGAGGGTTATCCCGAGAATCCGGAGAAACTTGGCCATGGCCTGGGACTGATCGGCGTAGAAGGTGATCTCCCGCTTCGCTTCCAGGGTCAGGCGCGGGTCGCCCTCGATCCGCTCCTTCACCCTGACGAACTCCGACGGGTCCCGCAACTTGAAGATGATGGAGGAGTAGACGGGCCGGCGGAAGGCCTGCATGAGCTGGTCCACGTCGCCCCATATCTCCGATGAGAAGCCGGTATTGCCGGCCTCGAAGATTCCCACCACGGTCCAGTCCCGCATGCCGAAGCGCAGGGTCTCGCCGATACCTCCCCCCTTGAAGCGCTTGGCAATGCTGGCTCCTGCCATGATCTCGGCCGAGCCGGGGCGCGGCATCCGTCCCTCAATGACTTTCACCTGGGGGCGCATGAGGAGCGATGTGGCACTTACCCCCCGGATAATGACGTTGGAGGGCTTACCACTCCCCCGCTTAGGAAGGCTGATGAGGACCACGATTTCCTTCGCGACAAGACGCTCTCCCCCCTCCACCGCGATCTCGGGCTGAGTTTCCACCACCGCGGCCTGGGAACGGTCGATGCCGCTCTGCACCTCGGTCTGGGCCGACTTGCGGATCACCACCACGTTGTCGTAGGAACCGGTATCCACCAGGGTCTTCCGAAGCCCCTCGGCCAGCATGAGGGTTGCCGCAAAGACAAAGACGACCAGCGCCATGCCTGAGGCGGTAAGGACCGTGGTCAGACGCCGGGTCCAGAGGTTGCGGAAGCTGTAGGAGTAAGGGATGCCCATCTACCCTATCCTCCGCAGGCCATCCGCTATTCCAATGGTCGCCCCTCGCCAGGTGGGGAAGATTCCCGCCACGACCCCCACCACGAGGGCGGCGGCCAGGTCCATCACGATGGTTTGCGGGGCAATGGAGAAGACCGGGAAGAACTGGGAGAGTTCCGTCTCGATCCAGTGGGCCGCCGGAAAGGTGCAGGCAACCCCGGCAATCCCGCCGATCATGGCGATGACAATGGATTCGCCAAAGACCACCCCCGCGATGTGGATCGCCCCGAAGCCGAGGGTTTTCAGGGTGGCGTACTCGGCGATCCGCTCCCGGGCGGTCATGGCCATGGTGTTGGCCGCCACTACCATGATGATGACGATCACCACGTAGGAGACGATCTGGATGGCAACTAGGATCGCCTCGGTCATGGAGACAAAACCCATCTGGAACGCCTTCTCGGTCTCGGTCAGGGTCTCGGCCAGGGAGTTCTTGAAGATGGCATCGATCGCCAGGGAGACCTCCGCCGCCTGTTCCGGCTTGGTGAGGGAGATCATGTAAAACCCCACCTGGTCGGCCCGACGGGCAATGGTCTTCTTGACGGTTTCGTTCAGGTAGTCCCAGTGGAAGAAGAGCTGGGTCTCGTCGGTGTTCTTCTGGGCACCCCGGTAGATCCCCCGGATCACGAAGTCCCACTGGCCGGGAAAGATGGTCCCACGCAGCGTCACCTGATCCCCCACCTTCCAGCCGAAGCGCTCGGCGGTCTTCCGCCCCACGATGCACCCCTTGCGGTCAAGGGCAAAGGCCTTTACCTGAGAGGGGTCGATGACGTACTCGGGGTACATGGCCAGGTAGCTCTTGGGTTCGACGGCGAAGTTGGGGAAAAAGTTCTTCTCGTCCTTGTAGATACCGCCGAACCAGTTCCCCCAGGAGACGTCCTTCACCCCCGGCACCTGGCGGATCCGATCCTTGTAGGATATGGGGAGGGGAAAGACGAGAGAGATGGCATTGCGGGTGATGAGGCGGGAGGCCGACGACGCCTCCACTCCGGCGTACCAGAGATCCACCAGGGTCCGCAGCAGGCCGAAGGCCACGATGGCAATGGCCACCCCCACGATGGTGAGAGTGGTCCGGAGCTTGTGGCGGAAGGCGTTGCGTATAAGGAGCTTGAGGATGAACACGGTCTACCCCGCCCCGTCGGTCAGCTCCCCCTTCTCCAGGTGGAGGAGCCGGTGGGCCTGCTCGGCAGCCCGGGGGTCGTGGGTGACCATGATGATGGTTTTGCCGAAACCGCTGACGAGGCGCTCCATGAGCGCGAGGATCTCCCCGGCCGAGACCCGGTCCAGGTCGCCGGTGGGCTCGTCGGCCACGAGGATCTCCGGGTCGGTGACCATGGCCCGGGCAATGGCGACCCGCTGCTGCTGTCCCCCCGAGAGCTGGGAGGGATAGTGGTCAATCCGGTCGGCGAGCCCCACCAAAGAGAGGACCGTCTCCACATGCTCCCGCCGCTCCCGGCGGGTGAGCCCCGTGAGGAGGAGCGGCAACTCCACGTTCTCGAAGGCGGTCAGCACCGGGATCAGGTTGTAGAACTGGAAGATGAACCCCACGTTGCCGGCCCGCCACGCGGCCAGCTCCGCCTCGGGGAGGGTGCTGATCTCCACCCCGCCAATGGTGATGGTACCGCTGTCGGCCTTGTCGATGCCGGCGATGAGGTTCAGGAGCGTGCTCTTCCCTGACCCCGACGGTCCCATGAGGGCCAGGAACTCCCCCGGCGCGATGTCGAAGGAGATATCCTGAAGCACCGGCACGATCTGCTGGCCCCGCCGGTACGACTTGGAGAGGTTGCGCACGGCAACGATGGGAGGGGTGGTTTCTGCCATCTACTTCTCCGCCGTCTTGATCTTCGTCCCGTCCTTGAGCTTATCCAGGGGCTTGAGGGCGATCTTGTCGCCCGGCTTGGCGCCGGCGGTTATCTCCAGCATCTCGCCGATCTTCGCGCCCACGGTGACTGGCGTTTCCGCCACCCGGCCACCCTTCACGAGAAAGAGCACCTTCCGCCCTCCCCGCTCCACTACCGCAGCGGGGTTCACCGCCGTCTTGGGCTTTTCCTCGCCCGGCGCCACGAGATGCTCCAGAAAAGCCACCTTGGCGCTCATCTCCGGCAGTATCCGCGGGTCGAGCTTCTCGAAGCGGACCTTCACGAGCACTGTCGCCTTGGAGCGGTCGGCGGTGGGGACCACCATGTGGACCCTCCCCTTAAAGCGCACTTCGGGAAGGGCATCCAGCTGTATCTCGCACGGTTGCCCGACCTTTACCGTCTCCAGGTTCGATTCGGAGACATCGGCCTCCACCTGGAGGGAGCCGAGGTCGGCAATGGTGACCACCGCGGCCTTGGCGTTGGCCGCGGCGCCGATGGGGGTGACGATATCGCCGATATCGGCGTTCTTGGTAAGGACCACGGCGTCGAAGGGGGCACGGATGAAGGAGTATTCCAGATTCACCTGGGCACCCCTGAGGGCCGCCTCGGAAGCGACGATGGAGGCACTGGCCCCGGTCACTGCCGCCTTTGCCCGGCGGTAGCGGGCCTCGGCGGAATCGTACTCGGCCTTGGCGACAATCCCCTCCTTCAGGAGTTGTTTCTCCCGCTCAAAGGCCAGGGTAGCATCGGTGAGCTCGGCCTTGGCCTGGTCGAGGCTCGCCCGGGAAGTTTTCACGGTGGCGGCGGCCTGATCCCTGGCTGCCGCGGCATCGAGGTTTTCCAGGCGGGCGAGGATTTCGCCCTGTTTCACGCGGCTCCCCTCCTCCACTCCCAGCCAGTCAAGCCGACCGGTCACCTTGGCGGCCACGGCGGCCTTGCGCTGGGCCACCACATAACCGCTGGCGTTCAGGAGTGTGTAGGCCTGGGAAGGGTAGACCTGGGTCACGGTGCCCGTTTCCACGGTTACCGCCGGCGAAAGGACGCCGCTCACGAAGAGGATCAGGAGCACAACCACCGCCACAGCTGCCACAATCCAGAAGCGCGGCCGGCGCCGGCCTCCCGAACGGGCAAGGGCGCCCTTGTCGATCTTCAGCTTTCCCAGGTCTTCGTTGGCCATAGAGTTCTCCGGGGAGGATTCATGTGAAAGTTTGCTACGCGGCAATGACGTAAGAGCATAGCATTAGTAACCCATGGTGTGAAGAGGGGAAGAGGCCACAAAAAAGCCGGTCGGGACGGACTCCCTTCCGGCTTTCCTGTAAAGTGTCGGCCCGAACAGAACATCCTATCCCTTGAGCTTCTTCATGAGCTCGCGCATGAAGGCGGGGATGTCCGACGGCTGCCGTGAGGTGATCAGGTTGCCATCCACCACCACCTCGCTGTCCTCGTAGAGGGCACCGGCCCCCCGCATTTCGTCGGCCACGGACTGGTAGCAGGTGGCCCGCCGTCCCGACAGGAGACCGGCACTGATAAGGATCTGGGGGCCATGGCAGATGGCGGCAACGGGCTTGTTATGGGCAAAGAAGCTGCGGCAGATCTCCAGGGCGGCGGGTTCCTTTCGGACGGCAGCCGGCGCCTTCCCGCCCGGAAGGACAAGGAGGGCATACCCCTCGGGATTCACCTCCGCGAGAGACTTGTCCGCCTGCACCTCGTAGCCGTGCTTCCCCGTGATGGTTCCGCGGTGGATTGATGCAATGTCCACCGGGATCCCCTCCTCCAGCAGGCGGTAGTAGGGGGCGAGAAGTTCGGAGTCCTCAAACTGGTCGACGCTGATGATGAGTGCTTTCATGGCTTTTCCTCCCTGAAAACGGCGTAGGGGCAATTCACGAATTGCCCCTACGTTACATCCCGTATTGTGCCTGGTTACTTCAGCCGCGCCTCGGCAGCCTTCCAGTCGATGTTCCTGAAGAAGGCCTCGATATAGTCGGCCCGCTTGAGCCCGTAGTCGAGCATGAAGGCATGCTCGAACACATCCATGATCAGGATCGGCGCGCACCCGGCCGGATGGGCCACGTCATGCTCGTTGATCCAGAAGTTCATCAGGCGGCCTGAGGCCGAATCCTGGTAGAGAACCGCCCAGCCGATGCCGCGCATGGCGCCGGTGGCCCGGAAGTCCTTCTCCCACGCCTCGACGCTCCCGAAATCGGCGGCCATTTTGGCGGCCAGCTTCCCGGCCTGGTCGATGCCCCCCTTACCCCCCAGGTTCTCGAAGTAGAACTCGTGGAGCCGCATGCCGTTGAACTCCCACCCCAGGCGGCGCTTGAGCTCCGCATACTCGGGGGCTGCGGTGTTGCCCGCCTTGAGCATCCCGTCGAGAATGTCGAGCACCTTGTTGGTGTTGGTGACATAACCCTGGTACAGGGTGAAATGGTTTTTCAGGAGCGCTTCGCTGAAGCCCTCCATGCCGAGCAGTTTCGCGTAATCCTTAGCTTCATAGGCCATGACTCTTCCTCCTTGGGGATCGTGAAATATCTTCCGGTGCCGTGGGGCACGGACATAAACTTATCACGTATCCGGCAAAGGTCAAGACAAAAAGGATAAATATAGTCCTTTTTGTCCCGTTTCAGCATTCCTCGATGAGAGATGCGACGACCTCCACATCGGGCCGCTCCTCGGCGATCCACTCTTCGACCCGGTCCAGGAGATGCCGGACCCGGGCGCGGTCTCCGCCCACGGTCACGAAAGCAATGACCGTCTCGCCGTGGACATCCTGGAGATCCACCTCGGCGGCGGCGACATTGAAGTTCTGCCGCGCCCGGGCGATAAGGCTCTTCACGATCCCCCGCTTTCCCTTGAGGGAATCGGTCGGCAGAAAGATGTGGAAGCGGGCGGAGAAGACGAACATGTGCATGCTCCAAAAACAAACAACGAGGATTTCTTCGTTTTCAAAATTCCGCGTGGCGAGGGGTGCGGGGGAACGGAATCACGTCGCGGATGTTCTCCATGCCGGTGAGGTACATGATGAGCCGCTCGAAGCCGAGACCGAAACCGGCGTGGGGGGTGGAGCCCCAGCGGCGGGAGTCGAGATACCACCAGAGCCCCTCGGGATTGACCCCCACCTCGGCCATGCGCCCTTCGAGGACAGGGAGCCGTTCCTCCCGCTGGCTCCCGCCGATGATCTCACCCACCTTGGGGACGAGAAGATCCATGGCGGCCACGGTCTTGTTGTCGTCGTTCACCCGCATGTAGAACGCCTTGATGTGCTTGGGGTAGTTGATAACAAAGACCGGTCCCCCCACCACCTGCTCGGTGAGATAGCGCTCATGCTCGGTCTGGAGGTCGAGCCCCCACTCCACGGGGTACTCGAATGTCACGGTCGCCTTCTTGAGGCGCTCGATGGCCTCGCCGTACTCCATGATGGCGAAGGAGGAGTTCGCCACCTGCTCCACCCGGGCAATGAGTCCCTTGTCGATGTGGTCGTTGAAGAACGCCATATCCTCCCCGCAGGCGTCAAGGACATGGCGGCAGAGGTAGCGGAAGAACTCCTCGGCCAGGGCTGCGTCAGCCATGAGATCGGCAAAGGCCATCTCGGGCTCGATCATCCAGAACTCGGCGGCGTGGCGGGGGGTGTTGGAGTTCTCGGCCCGGAAGGTGGGGCCAAAGGTATAAATATCGCTGAAGGCCTGGGCGAAAAGCTCCCCCTCAAGCTGGCCGCTCACGGTGAGCCCCGCCTGGGCGGCGAAGAAGTCGCGGCTGAAGTCAACCTCCCCCTCCAGAAGCGGTGGAGCGGCCGGATCAAGGGTGGTGACCCGAAACATCTCCCCTGCCCCCTCGCAGTCACTGGTGGTGATGATGGGGGTGTGGACATAGAGGAATCCCCGCTCGGCAAAGAAGCGGTGCACCGCCTGGGCCACGGAGGAGCGGACCCGGAAAACCGCCCCGAAGGTGTTGGAACGGGGGCGGAGGTGGGCGATACTCCGCAGGTACTCGAAGGAGTGACGCTTTTTCTGGAGGGGATAGCTCTCGTCGGCGAGGCCGATCACCGCCACCTCATCGGCGTGGAGCTCATAGCACTGGCCGCTGGCCGGCGAATCCACGAGACGCCCCCGGACCGCCACGGCGGCGCCGGTGCCAATGGCGCAGACATCGGCAAAAGTGGCAAGCCCTGGCTCGGCCACCACCTGGAGATTGGCGAAGCAGGAGCCGTCGTTCAGGGCCAGGAAGGCGACCTCTTTCCCTGTCCGGATGGTCCTCACCCACCCTTTTACCATTATCTCATTCCCCAGCCCTTCGCCGGCCAGGGCGTTCCGGATACGTATGCGTGCGCTCATGGTGCTGCTCCCCGTGGATATTTGACTTGGCGCGCCTCTCCGGTATAGTTCAGAAAAGGCGACAGCCCAATTGTACAGCAAAGGAGAACCGAGTCATGAAGAAAATATCCGCCCTCATCCCCCTTCTCATGCTCTCCCTGGCTGCAGTGTCAGGCCAGGCGGCGGAAGCCCCGGCTGCCGGCCAGAGCAAAATCGACGCCGTGGCAACGAAACAGCAGGCCTATCCGAAGGTCGTCCTCTACTCGGTTGCCTGGTGCCCCCACTGCAAGGAGGCGAAGGAATACTTCACGCGGAACAACATCCCCTTCATCAACAAGGACGTGGAGTTGGACGAGAAGGCCATGGACGAGCTGACCAAGACGTACAAGAGCCAGGGGGTTCCTGTCATCGTCATCGGCGACGACAAGAAGGTGCTGAAGGGGTTCAACCCCGAGCTATTCGAGAAGGCGGTCAAGGACATTCAGTCGAAGAAATAGGCGTCGCACCTTGCCAAATGAAAAAAGGGAGCCAATCACGGCTCCCTTTTTTTCTTTCCGGTCCCTGGACACGGTTTCCTGATTCCCGTCTGTCACTGGGCTCCGCTCTTGGTGATGAGCATGACGCCGACGCAGACCAGGATGGTGCCGGTCCAGCGAAGGGGCGAGACGGTCTCGCCAAGGAACCATTGGGAGAGGAACGCCACGAGGACGTAGTTGAGGGCCTGCATGGGGAGGGCCACGGAGAGGTCTTCCCAGGAGAGGACCGCCAGCCAGAGGAAGAAGAAGATCGCCAGCATGGCGGTGCCGATGATCAGCTTCGGCGTAGTGAGGGCCTGGATGGCCACGTTGAGGATCCCGCGCAGGTTCATGGCCGAGATATCCCCCATCTCCTTCATCCCCTTGGCGAGGAGGATGTCGCCGATGGTGCCGGCCGAGACGGCCATAAGCATGATGATAAACGTTTTAAGCATACGTCTTGACCTCGCCCCGGTAGTTTTTGAGCCCAATGCCCAGCTCTTTCAGGCGCCCCTTCACCCGGCTGCTCGTGAGGGCCGCCAGTTCCTCCTCATGCCGGTAGTCGGGCATGCGCCGGGTGATTTCGGTGCAGGGGAGGCAACCGGGGTGGAAGTAGATCTCCGTGGTCCCCTCCTCCAGCGTCTCAAGGGCCTTGAGGAGGTACGACTCGGTCATCCGCCCCGAGCTGAGGAGCCCCTTCACTTCCCCCGTATAGCCGATGCCAAACCGATCCAGGACGGGACGGCAGCGATTGGCCAGCTTCGAGAAGATGAAGGCGTCCGTTGCCTTGCCGAAGAGGCGCGAGCGGTCGATGGCCAGGTTGGAACGGAGATTTTCCCGGCTGAGGCGGAAGGTGGTGATGCCGTACTTGGGCATGAGCTCGCAGAGGATGTCGAAGACCACCGGGTGCATGTGGATGTTCAGGTGGCCGTCGATGTGAGACAGGGGAATGCCGGTCTGGAGGAAGCCCTCGATCTGGGCCTCGATCTCCCGGTGGAGCTGCTTGCGGAATGGCTTGATGAAATAGTAGCGCATCCCCGCATGGACCGGATCGTCAGTGAAAAGCCCCTTGGCGTCACAGATCCGGGGAAATTTGGGATGCTCCCCCACGGCCCGACCCTGGACGAGGGTGAGATGGAGTCCCACCTGGAGCCCCGGGTTGGCCTTGGCCAGGTGCACCGCCTCGTGGAAAGCATCCGCCCCGACCATGAGGGAGGCGGAGGTGAGGATACCCTCCTGCCAGGCCTTGATGACCGCTTTGTTGACGCCGTCGGAGAGGCCGAAGTCGTCGGCATTGATGATGAGTTCTTTCATGGGATGGCAGCCGTCAGCAGGATGATCCGGCAGCTTTCCGCTTCCGCATGTACTCCAGGTACTGCTTCCCTTCCTTCAGGAGCTTCTTCCGCTCCTCGCCGTCCACGATCATCTTCATGATGCTGCGGCCGATGTACTTGGGACGGAAGTAGAACTTGTTGTAGAAGAGCTCCACCGCGTCGAAGATCTCCTTGTTGGAGAGGTGAGGATAGTTGATGACGCACATCTGGTGGCCGGTGTCGTCGATATAGGCCTCGGAGGCGATCCACCCTTCCTGCCGGCAGAGATCCCAGAACTCGGTGCCGGGGTACGGCGAGGCCAGTGACGCCTGGATGGAGTTGAGGTCCAGGGCCTTGGCGTACTCGATGGTCTCGCGGATGGTGTCGCGGGTCTCGCCAGGGAGCCCCATGATGAAGGCGCCGTGGACGGAAAGGCCGAGCTTCTTGCAATTTCTCGTGAACTCGATGGCCTGCTCCTTGGTGACCCCCTTCTTGATGTTCTTCAGGATCTGCTCGTTGCCGGTCTCGTACCCCACCACCACGTGGCGGAGACCTGCCTCGCGCATGATCTTGAGGGTTTCGTAGTCGCAGTTTGCCCGGGCATTGATGGTCCAGGAAATCCCCAGGGGCTTCAGCTTGGCCGCCACTTCGCGGGCGTGTTTGCGGTCGGCGGTGAAGGTGTCGTCGTCAAAGGAGAGCTCCCGCATCTCGGGGATGTTGTCGACGATCCACTTCACCTCTTCGTAGACGTTCTGGGGCGAGCGGGTCCGCATGGCCCGGCCCGAGAAGGTCTGGGGCCAGAGGCAGTAGATGCACTTGGAGGGGCAGCCACGGCTGGAGTAGATGGAGACGTAGGGGTTCTTGAAGTGGGGTATGACGTATTCCGCAATGGGAAGATCCCGCTTGTAAACCGGAGCCACGAAGGGGAGCGCGTCCAGGTCTTGGATCGGCGGGCGGTCCGGGGTGTGGTGGATCTTCCCGTCCTTCCAGAAGCTGATCCCGTCCACTTTTGCCCACTCGCGGCCCTCGCAGAGTTCCTTGGTGGTGTAATCGAATTCGCCGCGGCAGACGATGTCGATGACCCCTTCGCCCTGGCGCAGCGTCTCCTCGGGGAGAACGGAAACGTGGGGGCCCGTGAGGACCGTAACCGTGGCCGGCTTCTGCTCCTTGACGCGGCGGGCGGTGGCGATGTCGAGGGCCAGGGTCGGCGTGGAGGTGTACATCACCACCATGTCGAAATCACGGGCAATGGCCAGGCAGTCGTCGATGGTGAAACGTTGCACCGGCGCGTCCACCACCCGGGAGCCGTCGATCATCCCGGCGGGGAAGCAGAGCCACGTGGGGTACCAGAAGGAGGTCACCTCCCGGGATGCCTGGTAGCGGGCGCCGGCTCCGCCGTCGAAATCTTCGTAGGTGGGTGGATTGAGAAACAGAGGCTTCATGGCAAATCTCCCGAAAAAACGGATACCTTCACGGGGGCTTGCCCCATGAACAAACCGGCAGTATGAAGGGATGCCGACGGAAAGTCAAGGATGGAGGGGTAATGACCCAATCAGACGGCGTCGTCCATGCCGTTGACCCAGTTGCAGGCTGCCAGCTGGACAGGGGCAAGGTTCGCCATGGAAAGGCTGAAGCGTTCGATGAGGGGCGAAATCGCGCTGAAATCATCCCTCTCGATTTTTTCCACCAGCTGGAGGAGGATGCCCAACTCCCCCTCGCGGGCCAGGAGCGCCTGCCGGACATCCTCGTTCAGATTGAGGGGGGACACCACCTCTTCGATGGGCATTTTGAGCAGCGCATCGGCAAGGGAAAGGATGCCGGTCATGAAGGCCCGGTCGGGATATTCGCGGTCATAGAGCACGGTGGGCTGCTCCGAGATGATGAGCTCCATGAGGCGGGCCCTGGTTGCGGCCATAACGAGGAGCGGGTTATCGCCCACCGCCTGGGCGGTGTTGGCGAAAAGCGCCATCATGGCCCAGCGGCGCAGCTGGTGGTAGCCGAGCACCATGATCGCATGGCGCATGCTGGTGATCCTGCTTTTGAGCCCCACGGAGACGGAGTTCACCAGCCGGAGGAGGTTGATGATCAGGTTCGGGTGCTGCTTGAAGGTACTTTCCAGCTCGTCGATATCCACCTCGGCCACGAGCTGGTTGAAGAGCTTGATGATGGCGAGACGCCCCACGTCGACGCGGGTACGGGTCAGCACCACGGGACGGGCGAAGTAGTACCCCTGGAAGTAGGTGAAACCGAGGGCCTCGCACTGCTCGTACTGCTCGTAGGTCTCCACCTTCTCGGCCAGAAGCTTCGGCTTCCAGTGCCTGAACGTCTCTAGTTCGGACTGCAACCGCTCCATGCCGGTACGCATCAGATCAACCTTGATGACATCGACAATCTCGTAGAGGGGTTCGTAGACCGGCGCGTAGACATGGTCGTCAAGGGCGATCGAAAACCCCTTCTCCTTCAGCTCGCGGCAGCGGTTTATGACCGTTTCGGTTATGGGAACGTGCTCCAGAAGCTCGATGACCACTTTTTCCGGGGGAAGGAGTTCGAGGGCCTCGCTCATGAGGACATCGGCATTGACGTTGATGAACCCCTTGTGCTTGCCGAGGATTTCGCGGAGGCCGAAACTGGAGAGGGCATCGAAGATGACGCTGGCGCTGGCCTGGAGATAATCGGTGACATTGGCGTGAAGGGTATCGGCCGAACGGAAGAGGAGTTCGAAACCGTAAAGCTTCTGCTCGCGATCAAGAATCGGCTGGCGGCCGAGGAAAAACTTTTCTTCTGCCATAAAAAAAACTCCGTGCGGAGAGAATGCAACGACAACTCACGAACCAGCATACTACCGGGCGGCAGCAAGTGGCAAGATAGCAAGTAGCGAGATGGCGAAATAGTTTATTTCTCCCTCGCTCCCTAACTATCTCGCTCCCTCGCCATTCCTACCCGCAGAGCCGCAGCACTTCCCGGGCGATGGTATCCAGGGGGATAACCCGGTCGGCCCCTCCCCGCTTGATGGCCTCGTTGGGCATGCCGAAAACGATGCAGGTGGCTTCGTCCTGGGCGATGGTGACGGCGCCGGCATCCCTCATCTCCTTCATGCCGCTGGCGCCGTCGTCCCCCATGCCGGTCATGATGACCCCCACGGCGTTCTTGCCGGCGTAGCGGGCCGCCGAGCGGAAGAGGACGTCGACGGAGGGGCGGTGGCGGGAGACCAGCGGCCCGTCCTTGATCTCCACGTAGTAGCGGGCGCCGCTCCGCTTGAGGAGCGTGTGCCGGTTGCCGGGGGCGATGAGGGCCCTCCCCCGCATGACCGTGTCGTTGTCGGCCGCCTCCTTCACCGTGATGCGGCAGATGCCGTCAAGCCGCTGGGCAAAGGCCCGGGTGAATCCCTCGGGCATGTGCTGCACGATGACAATAGGAGGGGAATCCGCCGGGAGCGCTTCAAGGAAGACCCGCAGCGCCTCGGTGCCGCCGGTGGAAGCCCCCACGACCACCACCTTCTCGGTAGTCTGGATCATGGCCTTCGAGCCCGGCTTTTCCAGGATCACATCGGCGGAGAGCTTGGGAGCAATCTCCTTGCCGGTACGCGGCGTAATCTTGCGGAGCCTGGCCTGGCTCGCCGCCTTCACCGCGTCGCAGATCCTGACCCGCGACTCCTCCAGGAACTGCTTGGTGCCGAGCTTCGGTTTCTGGATGATCTCCACCGCCCCGTATTCCAAGGCCTTGACAGCCGTTTCCGAACCGCTCTCGGTGAGGGTCGAGCACATGACCACCGGGATGGGGTGCTGGCTCATGATTTTCTTGAGGAAGGTGATGCCGTCCATGCGCGGCATCTCGACGTCGAGGGTGATGACATCGGGGACCTGCTCCCGCATCCGCTCCGCGGCGATGAAGGGATCGGCCGCCGGCGCCATGACCTCGATATGGGGGTCCGAGGCGAGGATGTCGGCCATGGTCTGCCGCACTACAGCCGAATCGTCAACGATGAGCACCTTGATTTTCTTCATGACGTTCCCTGGTTTATGGAGTTTCCACGCCCCGTTTATTCTGCTCCGCCTCCCCGGCGGAGGCGCTTCAGAAAGACTTCGCCGGTGTGGGTCACAAAAAAAAGCTTCCGCCCCCGCGTTCCCCCAACGTCCTTGGCGGCAACCGTCAGCCCATTGGCAGCCAGGACCAGGGTGGCAATCTCCACGTTGCGCCGCCCTACCCCCACCCTGTTTCCTCCCGCGCCGATTATGTCGGCGCCGCCGAACACCTTCACCTCGAGGCGTTGGCGACTAACACCCTGGGCCGCAAACATTTCGAGCATGAGAAGGATGGAGGAATCGACATAACGGAAGGCGTCGGAACGGGGCCCCTCGGGGAGCAGCGCATGACAGATGGCGGCGGTGCCGCTGAGGCGATCGAACATGGTGACCGATACGCACGAGCCGAGGACCGTGGTCACGACAGCAGGGGTTGCGGCAAAATGCAACTCTCCCGGTTTCAGATACACCTTCGGAAGATCGGGCGCAATGGCTGTCATGGCGGTTTCCGATAGATGGTGGAGGCCACCTGGACCAGGGGGACATCGAGCCCCGACAGGGTTTCAGAGTGCCCCATGAAGAGGTATCCACCGGGGATCAGATGGCGGCAGAACTTATTGAGAAGCCGCTCCTGGGTCCGCTTGTCGAAGTAGATAATGACATTGCGGCAGAAGATGATGTCCATGGGCTCCCGCAGGCCAAAATCGTCGTCCATGAAATTGAGCCTGCGGAACCTGATGCGGCCGCGCAACTCGGGGATGACACGCACGAGCCCCTTCTGTCCATCCTTCCCCCGGAGAAGGTACTTCCGCTTGAGGGGAAGGGAGACCGGCTCGACCCGCTCCTCCTCGTAGATGGCCAGCTTCGCCTTGTCAAGGACGGTGGTGCAGATGTCGGTGGCGAGGATACTGTAGGAAAACCCCTGGTTCTGTTCGGCGAATTCCGCAAGAACCATGGCGAGGGTGTAGGGCTCCTCGCCGCTGGAGCACCCCGCGCTCCAGAGGGAGAGCCCCTTGCGGAAACCGGCCCCCCGCGATTCCGCCAGGTCAGGGAGGGCCTTTCCCACCAGATAGTCGAAATGGGCCGGCTCGCGGAAAAAATCGGTTTTGTTGGTGGTGACCACGTCAATGAGGTGGACGAGCTCCAGCCCTGCCCCCTCGCGGCTGAAGATGAAATCGGCGTAGTCCTGAAACCCCCTCAGGCCCAGTGCCCTGAGCCGTTTCTGGAGCCGCGCCTCCAGCATCGTCTTCTTGGCCGGCGGCATCTTGATGCCACACTGGTCATAGATGAACTCGGCGAATCGCGAGAACTCCCGGTCGCTCATGGCCGCCGTGGCAAGGCGGTTGTCAGTGGCAGAATTGAGCATAAATAGGATCTGGTCCCTGGTCCCGGCCTCTACGCCGCCTCTCCCGCCACGACGCCGGCAGTGGCAATCTCATCGCTGGTGAAGGTACGGTCGATGTCGAGGATCATGATGAACTGCCCATCATGTTTCCCCATCCCCAGGATGAAGTCGGTGTTGAGCTTGGTCCCGATCCGGGGAGCCGGCTCAATCTGCTCGGGCTCCAGCTCGAAGACCTCCTGCACCGAGTCGGCCAGGGCACCGATAATAATGGTCTCGCCCTCGTGGTTCACTTCCACGACAATGATGCAGGTATTGACGGTCTTCTCCGTCACGGGCATGCCGAACTTGAGCCGCATGTCCATGACAGGCACCACGCTCCCCCGCAGATTGATGACCCCGCGCATGAAATCGGGGGTCTGGGGAACCTTCGTAATGGTTGTGAACTCGAGGATCTCGCGCACCTTCGCCACATCCACGGCAAAGATCTCCTCCGCCAGCTTGAAGGTCAGATACTGCCGTGTTTCCGTTATTGCCGCAACGCTCATGGTAACCTCCTCGTGGGGTTGTACTTTGGGGGCTAGGCGCATGCGGCCCGCCCCGAACCTTCGCTTATAGGATACATATCGGCAAAAAATGAAAATTCTTTAGCAGTTCAGGAATTGCCTGATCTGTAATTCCACGATTTCTTACTTAAAGCAAATCGGCCACAAAAAAATCTTAATACAAATATACCAATAATCAACAAACGCCATATTGCAAGGCAACAATGCAGCATCATTAAACATGCCTTGTCAAACTAACACAACGCACTGTAACTTCATGAAAAATACAAACAGTGTTTAATAACAGCCCCTCCTGCATAGTGCGGGAGGGGCTGCCATTGCGATATTATGAACAGCTGCAGAAATCAGAACTTTTCGAATTCAGCGTCCATGGCGTCACTGTTTTCCATTTCGAACGCATACCCTTTGGCAGTGCCAGGAGCGAGTTTTCCCGAATGGCCATTGTCGGCTGCAATATGGCCGACCTGGACCCGGTTTCGGGTTTTTGCCAGCTTGGATGCGGGGTTGCGGCTACCCTCATTCTTGAGCCTGAAAAAACTGATAGTTGACTGGAGTTGCTCTGCCTGGGCCGAGAGTTCTTCGGCAGTGGAGGCCATCTCCTCGGCGGCGCCGGCGTTCTGCTGGATCACCTGGTCCAGCTGCTGGATCGCCTTATTGATCTGTTCGGCGCCGGTATCCTGCTCACGGCTCGCAGCGCTGATTTCCTGGACAAGCTCAGCGGTCCGCTGGATATCGGGGACCATCCGCCCCAGCATCTCGCCGGCCCGTTCCGCAACCTCGACACTGGCTGACGACAGCTGGCTGATCTCCCCGGCTGCCTTCTGGCTCCGCTCGGCGAGCTTTCTCACCTCGGCGGCCACCACCGCAAAGCCTTTGCCGTGCTCGCCGGCCCGGGCCGCCTCGATGGCGGCGTTGAGAGCCAGGAGGTTCGTTTGTCGGGCAATCTCCTCGATGATGCTGATTTTCCCTGCGATATCCTTCATGGCGACCACGGTCTCGGCCACCGCCTCCCCCCCGGCCTTGGCATCCGCGGCGCTCTTCATGGCGATTTTTTCGGTCTGGGCAGCATTATCGGCATTCTGCCGAATGTTAGAACTCATTTCCTCCATGCTTGAGGAGGCCTCTTCGGCTGCCGCTGCCTGCTCGGTGGCCCCCTGGCTCATCTCCTCGGAGCCAGAGCTCATCTGGGCCGATCCGGACGCAACGTTGTCGGCAGCAGTCTTGACCTCGGTCACAACGGCGGTCAACTGCCTGACCATTTCCGACAAAGCCTGCATCAATTCATCGGCTTCCGAACGCTGGGTGAGCTCCACGGTTAGATTGCCGGCCGCAACTTCTTTTGCGGCCGTGACCATGGAACGAGTCGCCGCCACCAGTGAGTTTATGTTACGCGCAATTTCGGAGAAGGTTTTGTGGACAGATTCGGTATCCCCGTCGGCCGGAGCCGGTTCGATATGGATATTCACATCGCCTTGAGCCAGTTTGACAAGGGTACCGGTCAGCTTTGCCGCCTCGGCATTCTGGTAATCGGCAACTTTTTGGGCGGTGCGGGCGGCTTTCTTGACCGCCGTCTGGTCGGTGACCACCTCAAAGGCGCCGATGATCTTGCCGGCGGTATCCCGGATCGGCACGCCGGTGTAGGAAATATCGAGATCAAGCCCCGCCACGGGGTGAGCGTCGGTCTCGCTGCTCGAAACCTGTCCGTCACGGATGGCGCGGCCGCAGGCGCACTTGTCGGTCTTGCAGTCGGAGGTTTTGAAGTGATCGTAACACTTGCGGCCAATTACCTCCTGCTGTGTCCTCCCCCCCACCTTGGCACCCAGCTCGTTCATATAGAGGATCGAAAAATCGTTATCGACGATCATGGCGGGAGCGGGCATCGCGTCGAGGAACCCAACGAGCCGGTCGATGGTCTCGTTGACCCCTTCCACAACCTTCCGGTATTCGCCCTGGTGCTTTGCCGCATCTGCACGATGGGTGAGACGCCCTTCGACGGCTGCCTTCGCGAGTCCGGCTGTGTCGGACACGAGGGCGTTGACCGCATTGACACACGTGTTCATCGCATTGCCGAGAGCAAGGAACGTATCGTGAACCTCCCTGGTCTCGGCGTCACCGGGAGCGGCATCGATCCGGAAGCCGGCATCCCCTTGCGCCAGCCTTGAAAGGCCGTCCACGAGCTTTTCAGTCTCGGATTTCTGGTAGTCGGCCACCTTCTCGGCAAGGCGCGCCGCTTTCTTGACCGCCGTCTGGTCGGTGACAACCTCGAAGGCGCCGATGACCTTGCCGGCTGCATCCCGAATCGGCACGCCGCTGTAGGAGATATCGAGATCGAGCCCTGCCATGGGATGGGCGTCGGTCTCGCTGCTTGAGACCTGGCCGTCCCGAATTGCCCGGCCACAGGCACACCTCTCGGTCCTGCAGTCAGAGGTCTTGAAGTGGTCGTAGCACTTGCGGCCGATCACTTCCTTCTGGGTCTTTCCCCCCACCTTGGCGCCCAGTTCGTTCATATAGAGGATCGAGAAGTCGTTGTCGATGATCATGGCCGGCGCCGGCATCGCATCGAGGAACCCCACGAGCCGGTCGAAGACTCCATTCAGGCCTTCAACTATCCTGCGGTACTCTCCCTGGTGTTTCGACACATCCGCCCGATGGGTGAGCCGCCCTTCGACAGCCGCGGCATTGAGTGAACCGGCATCGGCGGCAAGAGCATTGATCGCCGCCACCATCCGCGCCATGGAGGCCTGTAGCATGCCGGTCTCGTTCGTGGCCTCGCTATCGAGCTTCACATCCAGGTTCCCCGCGGCAATGCTGTCGGCAGCGGCCATGCATTCACGGATCGGCCGGGAGATGGAACGGGCGATGACAAGCCCCAGAAATCCGCCCAAGAGGACACCAAAAATCGTCAGAATGATGACCGTGAGCTGTGCCCGTTTACCCGCGGTCACCCCCTGGACGCCAAGCTTTTCCACCGCCGCGCGATGGTACTGGACCAGCTCGTCGACACCTTTCATGTATGCCGTCTGCCGATCCCTCACGGTAGTTATCAGAAGCACCTTGGCCTGGGCGTACTTGCCGGCCTTGATATCCGCAATGACAGTTGCGAGAGCCTCACGATACACTTTCAGTTCGTCAGTTACAGTCTTAAGCTTTCCCTTCTCTTCGTCGCTCTTTTCCGTTTTTTCTAGGGCTACGACGATCTCTTCCGACTTCTGGAAGGCCTCCTGAATCCGGTCCAGTTCTTTCTGTTTCTGAACCGGGTCATCCAGGAGAATGGCATTGCGAACCGCACGGGCGACGATATTTGCTTGGTTCACCATCTCGTGGGCCTGAACGGTCTTGGGGAATTTCTCCTCGGAGATTATGGCGAGGTCGTTATCAATGAGGTGTGTCTGGAAGTATGTCACCACCCCCAGCACAATCATGACGGCCAGGATTGCGGCAAAGCCCGCCCAGAGTTTTGATGCAATCTTCAGGTTTTTAAACATAAATCCTCCTTTGATACCGTTCGAACTCCATCGGGCAGAGCGTGGGATTTAAGCCATCGGCATTCTTGCTTTTATTAAATACCACTATCCTTTTCGGCACAATTTACCGATAAATTAGCTATTATTTTCAAACAGGGCTCTAATACAGAGATATGACCTCCGCTCTTGATCCTCTCTCGGCTATCGGGTGACCGGAATCACTAATAATTTTCTCTCTTCTCTCCATCTCTAAATAACAGCCCCTCCCGAATGCCACAGGAGGGGCTGCATTGCGCTTGTATGACGCAGCCGCGATCAGAACTTTTCGAATTCGGTGTCCATGGAGTCACCACTACCCATATCATATGAAATTCCACCAACCGCCAAGGGAGGCTGATCCCCGCGGTTTTTGGCAGGGAGCGCAGCATTGCCGGCGTCCATATGCCCGACATGGATCCGTTTTGCGGCCCTCGTCAGCCTGGCTTCGGGTCTCCTTCGTTCCTCGTCACCAATCCGGAAAAAGCCAATGGTTGTCTGGAGTTGTTCCGCCTGGCTGGCCAGCTCCTCTGAGGTAGAGGACATTTCTTCGCTGGCCGAGGCGTTCTGCTGAATAACGGTATCGAGCTGCTGAATCGCCTTATTGATCTGCTCGGCCCCGGTGTCCTGCTCACGGCAGGCCGCGCTGATCTCCTGCACCAGTTCCGCCGTTCGCTGGATGTCGGGAACGATGGTTGCCAGCAGTTCCCCGGCCCTGACCGCCACCTCGACACTGGATGAGGAGAGCTCACTGATTTCGCCGGCAGCCCGCTGACTCCGCTCGGCCAGCTTGCGCACCTCCGAGGCGACCACCGCGAAACCCTTGCCGTGCTCACCTGCGCGCGCCGCCTCGATAGCCGCGTTGAGCGCCAGCAGGTTCGTTTGCCGGGCAATCTCCTCGATGATGGATATCTTGCCGGCGATATCTTTCATGGCTTGCACTGTGTTGCCTACAGCCTTTCCCCCCTCGATGGCATCGGCAGCGGACTTCGTGGCAATCCGCTCGGTCTGGGTGGCGTTGTCGGCGTTCTGACGGATGTTCGCAGCCATCTGCTCCATGCTGCTGGAAGCCTCTTCGGCAGCTGCAGCTTGCTCGGTGGCCCCCTGGCTCATCTCCTCGGACGTGGAGGAGAGCTGCTGGCTCCCCGACCCAACATTATCGGCAGCCGAGACAATGTCTCTCACCACGTCGCGCAGCCGGGCCACCATGGAGGCCAATGCACGCATCAGCTCATCCTGTGCGGAGCGTTCCCGAACCTCAACCATCAGATTACCGCCGGCAATCTCCTGGGCCAGCTTCGTTACGGCGTTCATGGAATCGATGAGGCTGTTCAGGTTTTTCTTTATCTCATTGAAATCACCCTTGTACTCCTCGCTGATCCGCTCGGGGATATCCCCACGGCTGATGCGGTCGAGGGAGACGGCCGTCATGTGGATTGGAGCGACAAAGGCCTCGATGAGCCGGTTGATTCCGGCCACCAGATCGCGCCACCCGCCGTCGAATGATGTGGCGTCCCCCCGTTGGTCCAGTTTGCCGTCCTGAACAGATGTAACAAGGTGTTCTGTCTCCCTTTGAAGGTTGTTGAGGGTGGCCAGCATTCGGCCAAGGTTGCGGGCAAGGATGTCCTGCTCGGAACGGACTTCCACCACCTTGACCGACAGATCGCCTCCGGCCACCTTCTCGGCGGCGTTGGCCAGGACCCGCATGCTTTCCACCATGTTCTTCATGGAGGAGAGGAGCTGGCCGGTTTCGTCGGTACGGTCCACGTCGATAGCAACCGAAAGGTCTCCCACGGCGAGGGCATTGGACACCGCCACCGCCTTCTGCAGCGGCAGCGTAATGCTGCGGGTCAGAATGAATGCCAGAATTATTGCCAGAACAATGGATATGGCACTCACGGATATAAGGAGCATCTGTGCCTTGCCGGCAAGCGCATTGGCCTCTTTGACCATCTCTTCCATCCGCTTTTCGGAGCCCTTTGCAAAATCATTGACGCCGGCCTCGAAGCGGTGGGCCTCATCCTTCACGTCGCCGATGGCCTTATTGGCATCGGTGGTCGTCTTGATCTCGCCCGCCTTGATCTTCTCATGCACCTTTTTGAAGCCATTGGCATAGCCGAGCAGGTCTTTTTTGAGCCCGGCCACAACTTCCTTTTCCTTTGTTGAATCATAGTCAGTCTTTGACAGCCCCTTTTCGATAGCATCGACGCGTGCCATTATGTGCTCAAATGTTTCATCCCACTTCTTTCGGTATTCCTCCGTTTTCTGGACGTTGCCAATATTGATGTACAGGTCCTTTTCGTAGCGGCGCAGCATATTGACGTTGGCACGGGCACGCTGACCGGAAATGACCATATCGGCATCCACCTTTATGGCATCATCCATCGTGGCCTTGAGTTGCCTCGTGGACCAAAGGCCCGTCCCCCCGACAACCAAAAGAAACAGCGTCAACAAACCGAAGCCAATTGCCAACTTGATACCGATTTTCTGATTCTTCAACACGGGGCACCTCTCTTTACTCATGAAGCGGTGTATCCACACCTCACACTCTTGTGGAATGTATTGACTCTAAGGAATATATCGGCGTCCAGTGGAAAAACTTTATAAACCTAATAAACGTCCGACAACCGAACTGACAAAAACCAGAAAGACAGGCGAAGGCCCCCAACAAAAAACGACGCCGCGACAGTGGCCACGGCGTCGATGACACATTACGATAAGGAGACATCAAAACTTTTCAAATTCTTTGTCCAGATTGTCAGATTCGGAGCTGAGGTCGAGATCGACGCCTGCGCTTCCCGCTTTCCTGGTAGACGCACTGGCGACGTAGCCGTTGGCGCTGTGTGAAGCAATATGCTTCACCTCCACCTTGTGGGCAGGGGGCTTCCTGACGCTTGCGCTCCTGCCCGAAACGCTGCCATCCACCTTGAAGAAGCCGATGGTC
Organism: Geobacter metallireducens GS-15; assembly: GCF_000012925.1. Lineage (NCBI taxonomy): Bacteria > Pseudomonadati > Thermodesulfobacteriota > Desulfuromonadia > Geobacterales > Geobacteraceae > Geobacter > Geobacter metallireducens. Next base: position 2,741,456 of record NC_007517.1, read on the forward strand.
GCCTGCAGCTGTTCGGCCTGGGAGGCAAGCTCCTCGGAAGTGGAGGCCATCTCTTCGGAAGCACTGGCATTCTGCTGGATTACCTGGTCGAGCTGCTGGATCGCCTTGTTGATCTGTTCGGCGCCGGTATCCTGCTCCTTGCACGCCGCGCTGATCTCCTGCACCAGTTCCGCCGTCCGCTGGATGTCGGGAACCAGGCGCTCAAGCATCTCGCCCGCCTTTTCCGCCACGTCGACGCTCGTGGCCGACAGCTCGCTGATCTCGCCCGCCGCCTTCTGGCTCCGCTCGGCCAGCTTTCTCACCTCGGCCGCAACCACCGCAAACCCCTTGCCGTGCTCGCCGGCCCGGGCCGCCTCGATGGCCGCGTTCAGGGCCAGCAGGTTCGTCTGACGGGCAATCTCCTCAATGATGGATATCTTGCCGGCGATCTCCTTCATGGCATTGACGGTCTGGCCTACCGCCTTGCCCCCTTCTTTGGCGTCGGTGGCACTCTTAAGGGCGATTTTTTCGGTCTGCTGGGCATTGTCGGCGTTCTGGCGAATATTGGAGCTCATCTGTTCCATGCTGGACGATGCCTCTTCAGCCGCCGCCGCCTGCTCCGTGGCCCCCTGGCTCATCTCCTCGCTGCTGGAAGAAAGTTCCTGACTCCCGGCGGCAACATTGTCGGAAGCCGATTTCACGTCCGCCACCACGATTTTCAGCTTTTCCACCATGTTCGCCATGGCTTCGAGAAGCTGCCCGGTCTCGTCCTTGCTGGTGACGTCGATGGCTATGGTCAGATCGCCGCCGGCAAGCCTGGTGGCCACATCAACCCCTTGCTTCAATGGCCGGGTAATGGCACGGCTGATGAATATCCCGATCCCAAGCCCCAGCACCAAGGCCACAAGGCTTAACCCGATCATGGCCTTGACGGCCATCTGCTCATCCTTTTCCGCAGTGGCGACGGAGTCGTTGGTAAACTTCTCGACATTTTTCAGGAACGTGTCTATCGCCTGCTCAAGATCACTTCCCTCCTTTTCCACCCGGTGCTCCAGTTCAGTAACTGCACTGAACTTACCGGCATCGAGGGTGGAAAAGAGCTCCTGAGTGACTTTCTCAAAGTCGTTGTATTCCTTCTCGATCACCTTCAGGCGTTCAGCCATTTCGGTGAATTCCTTCTGGACTGCCGCATCTCCAGCCGTTTCCTTGAGAGCTTGCTGCACCACCTGTTCAGCCTTTTTCAGGGTGGCATCAAACTCCTTGGCCTTATTACCGAACGCTTCCTCCACTTTCTTCAGTTCGGCCTGCTGGTTGTTTGTCCCCAGACGCACCGCCCGATGGAAAAGGACCATTTCATCCATCTGGATCTTCCCTACTTCATTGATCGCCTCGGTAAGGGGAATGTCCTGCTTGTCAATGCCCGCAATTTCCTCACCAATCCCTTTCATCTTCACAACGCCGAAGGCGGCTATCGTCATCATGAATGCAAGCATGAGCGTTACCAGGCCGAGAATCTTGGTGCCTATCTTCATGTTATTCATGAGCTTCATCTTTCTACCTCCTTAATACTGAGAGTACCGCCGATATCTGCTGGGAGGGGTACAAAGTCCCCCGAACCGGCGCAGGGATTTCCCGTCTTTGATTTCGTGTTTTCCGACCTACCGAACGCCAGATTTCCCGCATTACACAAAGGGAATTTACCAACTCTAAAGCTGGTATCGGCGATCTCCGGGGAATCTTTAGAATTCTAATATTCCCCGTTGGCTGTCAGCAGCAAAATGGTGTCAAAAAAAAACGCCGCGGCACTGGCCACGGCGTCATCGACACGCTTGATCCACACTAAAAATTTACGAATTCTCTCCCAGCAGGGAAGAGCAGACGCGGTTCTTGCCGGTCACCTTCGCCTGGTAGAGAGCCCGGTCGGCCTCTTCGATCACATCGGCAACCTCAATTCCCAGGCGCAGCGTCACGGAGGCGATTCCGACACTGACCGTCGGCATTATCTTCTCTTTGTTCACGGGAAGCGACAGCGTCGCCACATTCTGCCGGAATCGTTCCGCAACCACCCGGGCGGAATCCTGCGACGTATCGGGGAGCAGCACTCCGAACTCCTCGCCGCCGTAGCGGGAAACGACGTCGGACTTCCGGAAGCTGAGCCTCAGCATCTTCGCCACGGCGACGAGAACCTGGTCTCCGGCTCCGTGACCGTAGGTATCGTTCACGCGTTTGAAGTCGTCGAGATCGATCAAAAGCAGCGAAAACGGCTTTGTGGTCCGCTTCCGGGCCTCGACTTCCAGCATCGCCTCGAAGACCCGACGGTTGTAAAGTCCGGTCAGATGATCGCGCATGGAAAGGTTCTTGAGCCGGTCGCACTCCCGGGCAGCGGCCAGGGAACGGGCAAGGTTTTCGACAACTCCCCCAAAGAACTCGTCGGAATATTGACTTTCGGCCAGGGATTGACGGGAGAGGGAGAGGGTTCCCGAGCCGTCGGGGAAAGGGATGGTACGGACGTCGGCGGCATCGCTCAGCCCCTTCTGCGCGGCAGCGATAAAGACCGTGGACGTGGCGCCTTCCTGACGTTTTTTTGACAAATGACGACCGCGTCCCGCCCCACCCCTCATCGTGCCGGTGGAAAAATCATGGCAGCAAACCGAGAGCATTTGCCAGCCGAGAGTCTCGCCGAGCCATGAAGATGCTACCTCGCATACCTGCCGGGGGTCGAGGATGGAACCGACAACAGCGCCAAAATCCGCCACGAGAAGCAGTTCGGCAACGCGCCGCTCCAGGGCGGCAGGAGATTCGTCACAACCGGAGTTTGTCGATTTCAGTTCGTGCCGTGCATAGGGGGCGCGTGTCATCCGTGCCGGTTTTACCGTGCAGTTTCCCGCCATAATGTGCGATTGCAGCATGTTCAATTTCCTCCCTGAAAGAAAACATCATAATAGTTACAGCCAATTACGGAACCATTGCCATAAAAAAGCATATTTAGTGCCAGTCCATTAACGCTATGTAAAATTTTCTTTGCAAAACAAATCATACGTCTTGTATCCGGCATATGGCGGGCTAAGGGGAAAGGCGCAACCGTTTACTTCTCGATCGGGTACTGCCCCTTCACCGCAGGCTCTCTACACAAAAGGCCCCGTATTTCGGGGCCTTTTACCATAGACGGACAGCGGTGGCCGCCTGCGCGTCAGGGGGTACAACGTATCGTCGGGGAAATGTCCAACGTCAATAATCCGTCTCAGCCGTTAAACGAGAAGGCTAAACAGATAGGGGAAACCGGCACGGCCGCCCATACCAGGGAGATCGGGCGACCGTTTGCCAAGAAGGGAATATCAGGACATTTCGCCGACCGCCGCCTCTACCCGGCGGACTTCGCGGCGAAGCAAGGGAATAGTCCGGGCGACAGCGACGCCGTCGCTCTTTCGAGCCGCCGTTTCCACGTCGGCGGCGTATCTGCTGACATGGGGCGCGCCGATTGTTGCAGCCGCTCCCTTCACGGAGTGGGCAGCCGCGGCCAGTTCAGCGTACTTGCCGGTGGCGAGGTATTCCTCCATCCGTTCGCACTCCGTCGCCGTTGACTGGGCGAAGATGGAGAGGACCTCAGCAAGGCAGTCCCCGATTCCCGCGTCATGGAACTGTGATTGCTGGAATTCAAGGTCAAACGGGGAACCTTCATCGGGAGCATCACGCATCGGGCATCTCTCCTCGGGTGGCAATTCGCCTCTTTCTCCGGCGATGCGAAGGAGCATCCTCTGCAACTCGCCACGGATAAGGGGCTTGGATAGGTAGTCGGACATCCCTGCGGCAAGAAAACGGTCCCGGTCATCCTTCAGGGCATGGGCAGTCAGGGCGACAATCGGAATCGCGCGAGCCTTCTCCCCCGCGTCCCCCCGGCGGATCGCCCGGGTGGCCTCGATCCCGTCCATCTCGGGCATTGAAATATCCATGAGGACCAGGTCGTACGTGCCATCCCTGAGGGCGTCAACAGCCTCCCTGCCGTTGGCGACGGCAGCGACCCGCTGCTTGAGCGCCGTGAGCAGACCAATGGCCACCGTCCGGTTCAGCTCGTTGTCCTCGACCACAAGCACAGAGAGGCTGGGAAGTACGCTGTCGGAAAGCTCCTCGCCGGCGGTTTTGTCCGCTGGAGGACCGGTTGCGGGCCTCAGGGGGAGGAGAACACGGAAGACCGCCCCTTTCCCCGCCTCACTCTCCACCTCGATGGTTCCCCCCATCAGTTCCACCAGCCCCCGTGTTATGGCGAGCCCGAGGCCGGTTCCGCCATAGTTGCGGGTTGTGGAAGAATCGGCCTGGCGGAACATCTCGAAGATTCTCTCATGTTTGTCCTTCTCTATCCCGATGCCGGTGTCACTTACTGTGAAGAGCAGATTTCCGCCGGCAGGGTCCGCATCTGCAGCAAGGGTGACCCGCCCACCCGTCGGGGTAAACTTGATGGCATTCGAAAGGAGATTGGTCAGTACCTGACGGAGGCGGGCCGGATCGCCACAAATAAACTGCGGCGCCTCATCGCCCACAAGGATCGAGAGGCTGATGTTTTCTCGTTCTGCCTTTACGGCAAAAAGGCGGCGGAGCGATTCGACAAAGGAGCGGAGTTCCAGCGCTTCGTCCGAAAGCTCCAGGCGCCGGGCTTCGACCCGGGAGAAATCGAGAATGTCGTTGATGATGGTCAGGAGCGATTCGGCGGCATTGCTCGAGTCGTCCACCAGCCGGCGCTGCTGCTGAGAGAGATGGGTCTCCTGCAGCAACTGGTTGATCCCTATGATGGCGTTCATGGGAGTACGGATCTCATGACTCATGGTGGCGAGAAATTCGCCCTTGACACGGTTCGCCTCCTCGGCCTCTTCTCTAGCCTGGACAAGTTCGGCGGTCTTCTCTTCCACTTTTTCCTCCAGGTTATTGATGAAGGCGTGGAGTTCCGTCGACATGACGTTGAAAGACGCGGCGAGTTCATTCATTTCACGGTCGCGGCCGAGAGGGATCTGCTCACCGAGGTAACGGCGGTCGTGGGCGATCCGGCGGGCACTTTCGGTGACAGATGCCAGAGGGCTTAGGACAACACGGCCGAAGAACCAGTTCTTGATGGCGAAAAACGAGGCAATCACCGCAAGGAGCAACGCCGACAGTCTGAGGGAAAAACTGTTGGCCTCGGCATAGGCCTCGGACAGGGGAATCCGGATGGAAATTGCCGACACGAGCTCGTTCTCGTGGCGGCTGAAGCTGCGGTTGGGCCCATAGGTGCGGACCAGGCCGCCTGGTGCCGTCTCCGGGTTACTGTGGCAGAGCAGGCAGGACTTCTCCATTGCTTCGCCGCGTGCCATGGCGACGAAAAACAACTTGCCGTCGATCTCGCGTACGCCGTTGAACGTGGTAACCGCCGGATTGTGGCTGGCCCGCTCCAAGAACTCACGCTCGAAGGGATCGGCCTCGTTCCGGGGGCTCCGGGCGTTGATGGCGCATTCCTTGTAGTAGTACCCTTTCCCGTGGCGTGACTGGAATATTTTGTCGATCTCTCGGACGGCATAGGTGGAGGACATCCAGACCGGATCGAAGTAATCCTTGTCCCGCAGGGACGCGGTGAAGTCAAGAAGCCGCGGCTTGAGCTCCTTGTTGATATAGGCATGGATTGCGAGATACCGCACGAGGATTCGCTCGGCATCCCGGCCGGCATCGTTGAGGGCCAGCCGCTTCTGGGCGACGTTCACCACCAGGACGATGACAAGGGATGTGACGCCGAGGAGGAGGAGATTTATCCGGAGAAGCCGTGCCTTTATTGAGGAAGCCTGTTTCTGGAGAACCATGGGTTTTCTACTCCATTTCCCCTGATGTCACGAGAAAAAAGGGGTTGCCACATTGCTGCACAATCCTTGCCGAAACAACCTCAATAGGTCTCTTTGATACAAAAAGAGCCGCCACGACAGGTAATCGTGGCAGCCCGAATTTCCCCGTTGCACTACATCTCCTTCAACGGGCCATCTGCTCCAGTTCCACATCGCGCACCAGTTGGGGAATATCGAGGATGAGGGCCACTGAGCCGTCACCCAGAATGGTGGCACCCGAGAGACCTTGGACGTCCCTGTACATCTTCCCCAACGACTTGATCACCGTCTGATGCTCGCCGATGACGTGGTCCACCACAAAGCCGACCCTCGTTCCCCCCACCCGGGTGATGACGATCTGCTCGATCTCCGGCTGCTCACCCCGGATGAGGAACCGCTCCCGCAAGGGGATGTAGGGGACAATCTGGTCCCGGACCGTGGCCAGGTTGCGGCCGTGGGCGTTGCGCACATCTTCCCGGGTCAGTTCCACGCACTCCTCCACGACGGAGAGGGGGAGCACGAAGCAGTCGGAGCCGATCTTCACGAGGAGGCTCTCGATGATGGCAAGGGTTAGCGGCAGCTTGATGGTGATGACGGTCCCCGTCCCCCGCTCGCTCCGGATGTCGATGGTTCCCCGCAGGGCGTCGATGGCCCGCTTCACCACGTCCATGCCGACCCCGCGCCCCGAGACGCTCGTGACGGTCGTGGCGGTGGAGAAGCCGGGGGCGAAGATGAGGCTGAAGATCTCCTTGTCGGAGAGTTCGGCCGTGGCCGGGATGAGTCCCCGCTCGACCCCCTTGGCCCGGATCGCCTCCCGGTCGAGTCCCTTGCCGTCGTCGGTGATGGTGATGAGGACGCTGTCCCCCGAGTGTACTGCGGCCAGGTGCACGGTCCCCTGGGGAGGCTTGCCGGCGGCGGCCCGCTCCTCGGGGCGCTCGATGCCGTGGTCGATGGAGTTGCGGATGAGATGGACCAGGGGATCGTTCAGCTTCTCGATGACCGTCTTGTCCAGCTCGGTCTCGGCGCCGTCGGTGGTCATCTCGATATCCTTGCCCAGCTCCACCGACAGATCCCGCACCAGTCGCTTGAACTTGCTGAAGGTGGTGCCGATGGGGAGCATCCGGATGTTGAGGGCCGTGTCGCGCAACTCGTTGGTGAGCCGCTCCACCTCCTCGGCAATGGTAACCAGCAGGGCATCGGCCCGGCCGGCGGCGGTCTGGGAAAGACGGGCCTGGACGGTGACGAGTTCTCCCACCAGGTTCACCAGCAGGTCGAGCTTTTCCGCCGGTACCCGGATGCTCGACGCGCTCTCCTGGACCTGGCGCTCCTTGCGGACCTCCTTCACGTGCTGCTGCTCGATGAGGGCCGACTCAACCTTCTCGGGGGAAACGATTCCCTGCTCGACGAGGAGTTCGCCGAAGCGCTTCTGTTTGGCGAGAATCGCCTCCATGTCCTGCCGGGTCAGATCACCCCGTTCCGCGAGAATAAAGCCGAGCTTCTTGTAATCGGCGTCAACGTCGAGGATACCGCCGTCGTCGATGACATCGATTTTCAGCTCGCAGTCGTCCTCGATAAAAATGAAGACGTCCCGAATGGCGTCAATCCCCCGGTTCGTAGTCAAAATCACGTCCCAGAAGACGTGGCAGTGTTCAGGATCAATCTCCTCCAACCGGGGCACTTTTGCCATCTGGGCAACGGTTCGGCAGTGGCCCAACTGGCGGAGTTCCGCCAGAAGGAGCAGCGGGTTGGTACCGTTGACGGTCACCTCAGGGGAAGGAACAAAGCGGATGCGGTAGGTGACCGCTGTTTCACCCCTCTTCGATTCCTGGGCGCCTCCTCCCACGGGTGTTTCTTTGGCGGATGCGCCATCCGGCTCCGCCGGCACAAGCCGCCGGAGCCCGGCGATGACCTCCTCTGCCTGGCGCCCTTCCACCGGTTCTGCCCCGCCGTCCGAGGCGTCCAGCATCCCCTTAATGAGGTCCCGAGCCTTGAGGGTGAGGTTGACCAGGTCCCTCGTGACCGTCATCCGGCCGTTGCGGACCATGTCGAAGACGGTTTCCACCTCGTGGGTGAAGGTGGCAATGTCGTCGAAGCCGAACATGGCCCCGGACCCCTTGATGGTGTGCATGGCACGAAAGACCCGGCTGATGAGGTCCATGTCCTCGGGAGTTTCCTCCAGCTCCAGGAGCGATGTCTCCAGCTCCGCCAGGAGCTCGTAGGCCTCTTCCTTGTATGCCTGCCTGTGGGCGTCCATTAGCCGAGCACCTTTTTGACCACCGCCACGAGCTGCTCGGGCTTGAAGGGTTTGACAATCCAGCCGGTGGCCCCTGCGGCTTTTCCTTCGGCCTTTTTCGCATCCTGGCTTTCAGTGGTGAGCATGATGATCGGGGTGAAGCGGTAGGCGGGAAGCCCCCGGACCCCCTTGATGAGGCCGATGCCGTCCAGGTTCGGCATGTTCAGGTCGGTGATCACCATGTCGACCTTCGCCCCCCCCAGTTTCCCCAGGGCGTCCTTGCCGTCCACCGCCTCCACCACGTCGTAGCCGTTCTGCTTGAGGGTGAAGGCTACCATCTGGCGCACGCTGGCGGAATCGTCAACCGTCATGATTGTCTTGGCCATTACTCGTATCCTCCAATCCATATACAGGATTTTCCCACATCAACGGCGCATCCCACGTGGCGCCGAAAACCGGCGAGGCATGCCGCCTCTTCCAGTATGGGATTCGTCAGTCCTTCGACAGCAAGCTCCTTCTCCCTGCCATAGGCCGACCGGTGGGCGGAGCAGAGAAGCTGCAAACCGGTGATGTCCACGGCGCTCACCCCTTCCAGGTTGACAAGCACCCGTCCCGCCCCGTCGAAGGCGTCAAGGAGCGCCGTCGAGAACTCTCCGGCGAAGGGAATGGTCAGCTCGCCATTCACCTTGAGGACAAGGGTCGCGTTTTCCCCTCCAACTTCTTCCCGTGTAATTGTCAGTCCGTCCATTCTAGTCTCCTTGCACTGTTCCCGACTTTGCCGGTCCCCGGTCCCAGCCTCAAAACAACTCCACATTGTCGCCAAGCCCGTCGTCGGCGGCCCCGCCCGCGGCCGCGGCAAATAGATCCGGCGTCGGCTCGACCCTGGCGCCATTCCCGGCGATCATGGCATCATGAACCCTCCGTTCGCTGTGCATCGTATACCGGTCGGCCAGCTCCCGCAGCCGCAGCTCTTTGGCATGGGCAGCCGTAGCGGGCGCAAAGGGGCGGACAGCACCCACGACCCCAGTGATCTCGGCCAGCACCTCATCGATGAGCGCGGTCGAAGTTTCGTGGACGGTCATCACGCCAGTGGCCTGGTCGATGTCGCGGGAAAGGGCCTGGACGGCCGCGTCGATCCGGCCGAGGAGGTCGATGAGCCGCTCGTTGACGCCGCGGACCGAACCGACGAGGTTGCGGATTTCGCCGATGAATCCGTCAACCTCTTCGGCAATGAGACGGACGTCGGTGTCGACTTCATGGCTCAGGCCCCCGGTCACTTCAGTGACGTTTCTGAGGGTATCGGAGACAGCGCCGGTCCGGGTCCGGGCCTCCACCGACAGGTGCTGGATCGCCTCGGCGAGAACGCCCAGGGCTGCCCCGCCATCGCCGGTATTGGCGGCCTTCACCTGGGAATTGAGGGCGATGAGCTCGATCTCGGAGCCGATCTCCTCGATGGTGGTGACGAAGCCTGCGATGTCCTGCACCGATGCCATTACGGTCTCCATGGCCGATGCCAGGTTCCGGTTGGCCGCGGCGTTGTCGGAGAGGACCTCCGTCACCCGCCCCATGCCGTTCTCCATGTCGGCAAAGAATGAACTGCCGGCCCGGTCGGCGGTTCCGGCCATGTGGCGGGTTTCGTCCGACAGGCGGGTCTGCCGGCAAGCGATGGCCCGCAGGTTCTCCACGATCCGCGCCACGGCCGATGAAAGTTCCTCGCGGGCGTGGCGCAACTGGGCCTCCTGGAGCTCGCAGACATCGGCCACCTCGCAGGCGTTCTTCACCGGATCGCCGGCCTGGTCCGTAAGATTCGGGATCAGATCGTCAAGGGCCTCCTTGACATGCTCGATCTGCTGCCGGGTAATGTCGTGGAACTGGAGCGACGTGACCACCTCGGCGATGCTCCCGGCGGTTTCGGCCGAGGATGAGGTCACGACGCCGACCGCTTCGGAGCAGCGGCCATGGATCTCGGTCAGGGTGACGAGGCTCTCGCGGGTTTTGTCGAGGATATGGCGGACGTTTTTCCGCTGCTCGACCTCCGACGCGGTTACCCGGGCAAGGGTTCCGCCGATCATGGATGAAAGGGTCTCCTTCTCGCCGAGGATGGCAACGGACTTTTCCTTGATGGAGACCGAAAGCCGCTCCACGTCGTCGGCCAGGGTATTGAACCCCGCGGCCCCCTCCCCGAGCCGGGCGCTTTCAATCTTGACGGAGGTGCTTATCATGTGGAGGTTCTTGATTATTTTCCGGAACCCGTCCAGGGGCTCGTCGACATTGCTGATGTGGGAAAGTATCGTCTTGAGGGTGGTGGCGCTCTGGTCGCTTTCTGCCTCGGCGCGGGAGAGGTAGTCGGCAATCCGGTCGACAATGCCGTGGAGCGCCGCCATGTCGCGGCTGATTTCGTCGCCCAGGATCAGGTCCGCCACCTGGCGTGACATCTCCTCGATCTCCCCGGCCCGGCCGTAGAAGTCGTGGAGACGGGCGCCGATGGCGAGAAACTCCTCTTCGGTGGAGCCGTTGAGAAGGGAAAGCCGGCCTCCGATGCCCAGGAGCTGCTGGTGCCACGGCTCGAACTGTGCGGAGAGAGCCTGGTTTGCCGACAGGGGAGATGAAGCGTCAATCGCTGCTTCGGACTGGTCCGGGTCTGGCCTGAACCTGCGAAAGAATGCTAATGTCACGGAAGACCACCTTTGCTCTGGGAAAAACAGCCGGCGCAACCGGAATCGGCTTTGCTAACTGTACGGAATCGCTATCTGTTCATACTATCGTCAGAGAACTGGATATCTTTAACAAAAGCTTATGGTATCAGGAAATTCCTGATCTCGCCGCCGGCTATACGAGACCGTGGCTTCGAATCTCCTTCAACAGCTTCTGCCTGGTGATGGGCTTCACCAGATACGAGGTTGCCCCGCCCCGATACAAGGCATCAACGACGTTCTTCGGGTCATCGAGGGCTGTGGTCATGATGACCCTCACCTCATTGGCGCATGCGATTCCCATTTCCCGCTCAAGTTCCCTCATGCGTTCCAGGGCGCCGTGGCCATCCAGGTTGGGCATCATGATATCCATGCAGACCAGGTCATAGGGGCGCTTTTCCTCATGGGCAAGCCGAAAGGCCTTCACGGCTTCCTCACCGTCGATGGCGATATCGCACTCGCCCAAGGGGGTGATCAGCTCCTTCATGATTTTGCGGGATACGAAATCATCCTCGACAATCAGCGTCTTCATTCCTGCTCCTTTCACGCACAAGTTACCCAGAATTCCTTATCGGCCGATTGGACGGATAGTTGAGAGGAAATAAGCACCTCCCATTTTCAAACGCAAAAACGCCACGGTTTCCCGTGGCGTTTTGCATGTTCTCAAGCAGGATAGCTGCGTGAAGATCTCTATTTTTTGAAGTCGGCGTACCGGGAGATGACGAAATCCCTCTCCTTGGCCTCCTTCTGGTGGCATTCGAAGCAGTTTTTCACCGGGTCGATTCCCGAGGGTTTCCCCTCCGGCGTAAAGCCGGCGAAGAGCCAGCCTCCGGTGGCGGACTGCTTCTTGTCTTTCGTCATGAGGACGACCATGCTCTTCTTCCCCTTGACCGGCTTTCCCCCCTCGTTCCTGATGGTGTACTGCACCACCACGAAACGGCTCCCCTCCGGGTACGGCCCCCCCTTCTTGTAGGCGGGCATCGTCTTCTTGTCCACATAGATGTTGTGGATGCCGTAGAAAAGGGAGGTCTTGTCGTTAATCACCTTCTCCGAGCTCTTTCCCCACTTTTCGTATCCCTTGGGGAGCGCCACCTTCTCTGCTGCAAAAGCGGCCGAAGCAGCCAGAATGGCTGCAACCGCCGTTACGCCTGCCAATCTTCTCATCGATTTACTCCTCCCGTGCTCAATCTCATCTGCCATCCCTTCGTGGCGGCGGAATGTTCGATCATTTTCACCCATCTCCCCGCAGGCGTCAAGAACAACGGAGGCGTGTATTTGACTACAATTGAGTCTTGACGGTTTCTTGATGTCTTTCAGCGGCATATTGAGACCTCCTTTATGCGGGATGGGCTACTCTAACATCAGGTGAAAAGCTTTCGGGCTCACGTGGAGGAAGGTAATTTCCATGAAGATCTATCGCTTTGATACTGATACCGGCGTTTACCTTGGAGAAGATTTCACCGATGACCACGGAAGGGGAGTAACGATCCTGCCGTCAGACTCTACAACCATCGCGCCGCCACAGGTTGAACAGGGGAATACACTCTATTTCAACGAACGCGAACAACGGTGGGAAGTCCGCACCCGGCCTACCCCCTTTCGCCGACGTGATCAACAGGTACAATAAGTACGTTGGCATCCGAAACGGAGACCAAATCATGACCCAGTACGAATGGCTGCAAACAACCCTTTTTCTAGTCCTCCTCTTGGCCGTGGTGAAGCCGATGGGGGCCTTCATGGCTAAGGTCTTCCAGGGGGAGCGCACCATGCTGTCGCCACTCCTCGTCCCGTGCGAGAACCTCCTCTACCGGATCTGCGGAGTGAACCGTGACGAAGAGATGGACTGGAAGCGGTACGCCGTCGCCGTGCTCCTTTTCAATCTGGCGCTTTTTGTCTCGCTCTTCGCTATCCTGATGCTGCAGCACCTGCTGCCGCTCAACCCGCAGAAGTTCCCGGCCTACACCTGGCAACTGGCCCTCAACACCGCTATCAGCTTCGTCACCAACACCAACTGGCAGGCCTACAGCGGTGAATCGGCGGCCAGCTACTTCACCCAGACGGTGGGGCTGGCGGTGCACAACTTCGTCTCCGCCGCCACCGGCATTGCCGTGGCGATTGCGGTGATCCGGGGCTTTGCCCGACGCAGGACCTCGATGCTGGGTAACTTCTGGGTCGACATGACCCGCTGCACCCTCTATGTCCTGCTGCCCATTTCCCTTATTGGTGCACTCATCCTGGTTTCCCAGGGGGTGATCCAAAACTTCAGCGATTACAAAACAGTCCCCCTGGTCCAGCCCATCACCTACGACAAGCCGAAGGCGGACGGCAAGGGGAATCCAGTCACCGGGCGCGTGACCGTCAAAGATATCACCATTCCCATGGGTCCGGTCGCGTCCCAGGAAGCGATCAAAGAACTGGGGACCAACGGCGGCGGCTTCTTCAACGCCAACTCGGCCCATCCCTATGAAAACCCCACACCCATTTCCAACATGGTTGAGATCTTCCTGATCCTCCTCATCCCGTTCGCCCTCACCTCCACCTTCGGCGTCATGGTGGGAAATACCCGCCAGGGGTGGGCGATCCTGGGGGTGATGCTCCTGATGATGGCGATCTCCTTTGCCGTGCTGCAAGGCGTGGAAACGAGCGGCAATCCCCTCGTGGCCAAGCTGGGCGTCCACGGTGTCAACATGGAGGGAAAGGAGGTCCGCTTTGGGCTGGCCGGCGCGAGCCTCTTCACGGTGGCCACCACCGGTACCTCCTGCGGTGCGGTGGCCACCATGCACGACTCCCTCACCCCCCTCGGCGGCATGATCCCCCTGGGCCTGATACTTCTGGGCGAAATCGCTCCCGGCGGGGTCGGCTCCGGGCTCTACACCATGCTCGCCTTCGTGGTGATCGCAGTCTTCGTGGCAGGGCTGATGATCGGCAGGACGCCGGAGTTTCTGGGGAAGAAGATCGAGGTGCGCGAGATGTGGATGTCGATCATCACGGTCCTGGCAGCAGGGGTTGTGGTGCTGATCCTTTCGGGCGTCGCCATGATCACGCCTCAAGCCGTGGCCTCCAAGGCCAACCCCGGCGCCCATGGCCTGTCCGAGGTGCTGTACGCCTTTGCCTCCATGGCCAACAACAACGGCAGCGCCTTTGCCGGGCTGAACGCCAACGTCGATTTCTATACCATTCTGGGTTCCCTGGCCATGCTGGTCGGGCGCTTTGCCCCAGCCGTCGCCGTGCTCGCCATGGCCGGTTCCCTGGCGGAGAAAAAGTACGTCCCACCCAGCCTGGGGACGCTTCCCACCGACAAGGTTCCCTTTGCCCTCTGGCTCATGCTGGTAATTCTGATCGTGGGCGCACTGACCTTTTTCCCGGCCCTGTCGCTTGGCCCGCTCGTCGAGCATCTGACCATGCTGGGAGGTAAATAATCCATGTCGATACACAAGCCTGACCCGATCTCCATCTTCGACAGCCGGATTATGAAACCCGCGCTGATCGATTCCTTCAAAAAGCTCGATCCCCGGGAACTGTGGCGCAATCCGGTCATGTTCTGCGTGGAGATCGCCAGCGTCATCACGCTGGTAACCTTCATAATGTCGCTCACCGGAGCCAACAGGGAGCCTGCCTGGTTCACCGGTCTGGTATCGGCCTGGCTCTGGCTGACGGTTATTTTCGCCACCTATTCCGAAGCTCTGGCGGAAGGGCGCGGCAAGGCGCGGGCCGCGTCGCTGCGCAAGACCCGCACCGAAGTGACGGCCAAACGACTCAGCAAACCGGCATTCGGTGACAACTTCACCTTGATCGGCGCCAACCAGCTCCGCAAAGATGACTACATCCTGGTTGAGGCGGGAGAGTTGATCGCCGGCGACGGCGACGTGGTGGCCGGGGCGGCCCTGGTGAACGAGTCCGCTGTGACCGGCGAGTCGGCCCCGGTGGTGCGCGAATCGGGGGGCGATCGGAGCGCGGTCACCGGCGGCACCACGGTCATTGCCAACTCGATCATCGTCAGGATCACCGCCAATCCGGGGGAGACCTTCCTGGACCGGATGATCTCCCTGATCGAGGGGGCCAAGCGGCGCAAGACCCCCAACGAGATCGCCCTGGAGGTGCTCCTGATCGCCCTGACCCTGGTTTTCCTCCTGGTCTGCGCCAACATCAGCCCCCTCTCCATGTACAGCGTCAGGGCCGCCGGCCAGGGGTCCCCGGTGTCGCTGACCGTCCTGACCGCCCTGTTCGTCTGTCTGGCGCCCACCACCATCGCCGCGCTTCTGCCTGCCATCGGCATTGCCGGCATGGACCGGCTGTTCCAGAAAAACGTCATCGCATTGTCGGGGCGGGCCATCGAGGCGGCCGGCGACGTGAACGTGCTCCTCCTGGACAAAACCGGCACCATCACCCTCGGTAACCGTGAGGCGGTGGCTTTTGTCCCGGTCGGCGGCCACAGCGAACAGGAACTGGCCGAAGCAGCCCTGATGGCGTCGCTCACCGACGAGACTCCTGAAGGGCGGAGCATTGTGGCGCTGGCGAAGCAGAAGCACGGTCTGAAAAGTAACGCGCTCCCCCCCGATGCGGAAACCATCGCTTTCAGCGCCGAAACCCGCCTGTCCGGTGTCAACGCGGGCGGCAACCAATACCGCAAGGGAGCTGCCGACTCGACGGTTGCCTTTGTCAGAACCCTGGGTGCAAGGGCCATCCCCGGCGAACTGGCGGATGTGGTCGACAGGATCGCCCGGGCCGGGGCAACCCCGCTCGTGGTCAGTTGCGACGCCGAGATCCTCGGAGTGGTAAACTTGAAAGACATCATCAAGAGTGGTATCCAGGAGAGGTTTCAGCAGTTGCGGAGCATGGGGATCAAGACCGTAATGATCACCGGCGACAACCCCCTCACCGCTGCCGCCATCGCGGCCGAGGCCCAGGTGGACGATTTTCTGGCCCAGGCCAAGCCGGAGGACAAGCTGCGCCTGATCAAGGAAAACCAGGAGGCCGGCTACATGGTGGCCATGACCGGCGACGGCACCAACGACGCCCCGGCCCTGGCCCAGGCGGATGTGGCGGTGGCCATGAACACCGGCACCCAGCCGGCCCGGGAGGCGGCCAACATCATCGACCTGGACAGCAATCCTACGAAGCTGCTGGACATCGTCGAGGTGGGGAAGCAGATTCTCATGACCCGTGGGAACCTCACCACCTTCAGCATCTCCAACGATGTGGCCAAATACTTTGCCATCATCCCGGCCATGCTCCTCTCCATCTATCCCCAGTTGGAAGTGCTGAACATCATGCACCTGGCCACCCCCCTGAGCGCGATCCTCTCGGCGGTCATCTTCAATGCGATCATCATCCCGCTCCTGGTCCCCCTGGCCCTCAGGGGAACCAAGTTCCGCCCCATGCCGGCCGAAAAACTCCTGATCCACAACCTCCTCATCTACGGGGCCGGAGGGATCATCGCGCCGTTCGTGGGGATCAAGGGGATCGACCTGGTGATCGGGATGTTTGCATAAGGAAAGGGGAAACCATGAACGACATAAAACCGGCTATTATGATGGTACTCGTCTTTACCATCATCTGCGGCGGTATCTATCCGGCGGTGGTTACCGGGATTGCCCAGGCCGTATTTCCAAAAGAGGCCACAGGGAGCTTCATCACCGACCGGAGTGGCCGCGAGATCGGATCGGCACTCATCGGCCAGCCCTTCTCCGATTCGAAGTATTTCTGGCCCCGCCCGTCGGCAACCACTGACTTCGGCTACAACCCGGCCGCTTCCGGCGGCTCCAACTCCGGTCCGACCAATCCTGACTACCTGAAGACAGTGGCCAACCGGGTCAAGGCACTCAAAGATACGGGCGTCTCCACCGGAATCCCGACCGACTTGGTTCAGGCCTCGGCCAGCGGCCTCGATCCCCATATCTCGCCGGAAGCGGCAAGCGTGCAGATTCCCCGGGTCGCCAAGGCGCGGGGCATGATGGAGGACAAGGTGAGGAGGCTCGTATCCGGCCACACCGAAGATCGTCAATTCGGAATTATTGGAAGTCCGCGGGTGAATGTGCTGGCACTGAATCTGGCATTGGATAGGTTGGCCCCATGACCGATATCAACGACGAAAGACGCCCCTCGCCGGAGGCGCTTTTGAGGCTCGCCCAGAAGGAAGAGGCTCAAGCGGAACAGGGAAGGCTGAAGATCTTTCTCGGCTATGCAGCCGGTGTCGGAAAGACCTACGCCATGCTGGAGGCAGCCCGCCAGCGGAAAGGGGAAGGCCGGGACGTGGTGGCCGCGTACGTGGAGTCCCACGGCCGGGCCGAAACCGATGCACTTCTCGAAGGGGTGGAGATCATCCCACCGGCACGCATCGAATACCAGGGGGTCACACTTCGCGAAGTGGACGTGGATGCGGTGCTGGCCCGAAAACCCCAACTCGCCCTGGTGGACGAGCTGGCCCACACCAATGCCCCCGGCTCGCGGCACGAGAAACGCTGGCAGGATGTGGAGGAACTCCTGGCGGCCGGCATCAACGTCTACACCACGGTCAACGTCCAGCACTTCGAGAGCCTGAACGACGTGGTGGTGCAGATCACTGGCATTGCGGTGCGGGAAACCGTCCCTGACAGCCTCCTGGACCAGGCGACGGAGATCCGGCTCGTGGACATCCCGCCGGAGGATCTTTTGCAGCGCCTGCGCGAAGGAAAGGTTTACGTACCGGAGCAGGCCGCGTTTGCCACGGAGAAGTTCTTCCGGCCCGGCAACCTGATCGCCCTGCGGGAGCTGTCCCTTCGCCGCGCCGCCTCCCGCGTGGACGAGGAGATGCGGGCCTACATGGAGTCACGGGCGATTCCGGGGCCCTGGCCGGCGACCGAGCGGCTCCTGGTGAGCGTCAGCGGCAGCCCGTACAGCGAGCGGCTGATCCGTACCACCCGCCGCCTGGCGGATGAACTGAAGGCCCCCTGGTTCACGGTCTACGTGGAGACTCCCGGCGGCGGGCGACAGGAGCAAGAAAACCGGAAACGGGTCTGGAAGGATCTCCGCCTGGCAGAAAGCCTCGGCGCCCACGTTGCCACTCTAACCGCCACGTCGGCGGCGGATGCAATCATCGACTACGCCCGCAGCCACAACGTCACCCAGATCGTGGTCGGCAAGCCGGCCAAGCCGCGCTGGCGCGAGCTCCTGCGCCTTCCCCTTGTCGATCAGATTATCCGCCTGAGCGGCGCCATCGATGTGCACGTCGTCAGCTTCGAACCGGCCGGAGCCAAAAAGGGACCGGTAATCCCCAGACAGAGAAGGCCGATTTCCCTCACCGGATACATGGCGAGCCTGGCCCTGGTCGCCGCTACTACCCTGGTTTGCCTCCTCGGCCGCCCATTCCTCGCGCCGACCAACATGGTCATGATCTACCTGCTGGCGGTGGTTCTGGCCGCGCTGCGGCTCGGCCTCAAGCCGGCAATCCTTACGGCCTTTCTGGGTGTCCTGGCCTTCGACTTCTTCTTCGTGCCGCCACGCCTGACCTTTGCCGTGGCAGACACCCAGTATCTCATCACCTTTGTCGCGCTCTTCACTGTCGGGGTGGTCATCAGCACCCTCGTCTCCAAGGCGCGCGAACGGGCCGAAGCTGTGCGGGAACGGGAGGTGCA
Organism: Geobacter metallireducens GS-15; assembly: GCF_000012925.1. Taxonomy (NCBI): domain Bacteria; kingdom Pseudomonadati; phylum Thermodesulfobacteriota; class Desulfuromonadia; order Geobacterales; family Geobacteraceae; genus Geobacter; species Geobacter metallireducens. The sequence goes on from NC_007517.1 coordinate 2,759,811, forward strand.
GACCGCGGCCCTCTACTACCTGAGCCGCGACCTGGCCGCCGCCGCCGACATCGAAACCCTCGTGCAGGCTGTAGTCAGAAACATCGGCGAGTCACTTGCCGCCGGATCTACCGTGCTCCTCCCCAAAGGGGACCGGCTCGAAGTTGCTGCCGCGAGCAAAGGGCTCAAACCCGATGTAAAGGAGATGGCAGTGGCCGACTGGGCGTTTCGCAACCGGCAACCGGCGGGACAGGGGACCGAAACACTCGTCTCGGCAGGTCTCCTTTATCTTCCGCTCCAGACATCGGGGAATATCCTCGGGGTACTGGGGATCAGGCTGAAAAACGTTGCCGATTATCGGTCTACCCAGCCCCGTCGGCTCCTCGACGCCTTTGTCACCCAGACCGCCATGGCGCTGGAGCGGGTCCAGCTCTCCCGGCAGGCCGAGCAGACCCAGATCCTCCAGGCCCGGGAAACCCTCGAACGTGCCCTTCTCAATTCCATTTCCCACGACCTGCGTACTCCCCTCGTTTCCATAACCGGCGCCCTGGACACCCTGCGGGAAAAGGTGCATACCCTGGCCAACGAAGCCCGGATGGAGCTTCTCGACACCGCATGGGAAGAGGCGGAGCGGCTGAACCGCTTCGTCGGCAATCTCCTCGACATGACCCGTTTGGAGGCCGGGGCGCTCAAGGTGAAGAAGGAGCTGTGCGATGTTCAGGATCTGGTCGGATGCGCTCTGGCTGCTCTCGAACGGCGGATCGGAGGGCGGCAGGTCGATGTACATCTCCCCCCCGATCTGCCGCTCGTCAGGATGGACATGGTCCTGATGACCCAGGTGCTGGCAAATCTGCTTGATAATGCGTTAAAGTACTCGCCACCGGAAAGCGGCATAGAGATATCTGTTCGTGTGAATGACGGGAGGCTCGAAATGGAGGTGGCCGACCACGGTCCCGGAATTCCCGAACAGGACCTGAAGAGGGTATTCGACAAGTTCTACCGAATCCCGATCCCGGAAGGGTCACGGGGGACCGGCCTTGGTCTCTCAATCTGCAAGGGGATTGTCGAGGCTCACGGCGGCGCCATCCGGGCCGAAAACCGGGCACGTGGCGGATTGAGAGTAATCGTCACGTTAACGATCAAATAGGGGAGAAGAAATGCCGAAGGAAAACCGTCTACCGCGGATACTCATAGTCGATGACGAACTGGCGATACGGCGCTTCCTCTGCACCGCCCTCGATACCGGGGAGTTTTCCCTCCACCAGGCGGAAAACGGCCATACAGCGCTGGCGGCAGCGGTTGCGACGATGCCGGACGTGATCCTCCTCGACCTGGGGCTTCCGGATATGGACGGGGTTGAAGTCATCCGACGGATACGGGAGTGGTCCCAGGTGCCGATCATCGTCCTTTCCGTGCGGGAGCGTGAGGACGACAAGGTGGCTGCGCTGGATGCCGGGGCGGACGACTACCTGACCAAGCCATTCGGCGTCGCAGAGCTTGTGGCCCGGATTCGCGCGGCACTGCGGCGCGCCTTGCAACAGGTGCCGGAACCCATCTTCCGTTCCGGAGACCTGGAGGTGGACCTGGCGCGCCGGCGGGTAACGGTCGACGGCAGCGAGTCCCAGCTCACCCCCACCGAGTACGAACTGCTGCGCCTCCTGGTGGTCCATGCGGGAAAGGTCCTCACCCACAGCCAGATTCTCCGGCAGATATGGGGGGTCTCCCACCTCGAGCAACCCCACGTGCTGCGGGTGAACATCAGCAACCTGCGCCGCAAAATAGAAATGGACCCCTCCCGTCCGCGCCACATCCTCACCGAACCCGGAGTCGGCTACCGGCTCCGGAGCGACGGCAGTTGATTTTTCCCCGCCCCCTCCGTGCGTCTGCTATTTTTTCGCCGGCGCCTTCGACTTCTGATGGGCCAGGTCGAACTGGAGCATCAGGTAGCCGTAATGGATGTCGTCGCCGCTCCCGGCGGCGTCGCGAAAGAACTTCCCGGTGAAGAAGTGGTCGTAACCGGCAACGAGCGAGAGGTTGCCGTTCACCGCATAGGTCAGGGTAAAATCGGTCTCCAGGCCGATGCTGCGGCTGAATCCCTCCTCCACGTGGTTGGCAAGGAAGTAGCGCCCCGTGGCGGAGAGGTTCAGTTCCTTCGTGAGGTCGATTCCCCACCCGATGGTGTAGATCTGGAGGCCGCTGGCATGGTGGTCGCCGACATCGTAACCGAAGCCGCCGATGACTTTCATGTCTCCGAACAGCGGCGTATCGTTGGTCGGATTGCTGAACTCCTTCCGGGACGACACAACCGTGGCCGCTTCTCCGTCGCCGGAACCGACGGCGTAGCTCAGGAAAAAGTGGCTGTGAAAGCCGGCCATGGAGACATCCATGCCCAGGTCCGCATGGCCGCCGTAGGCCTGGATGCTCTCGTTCCCGCCGGTGTTCGGATTGAAGAGGCGGCCGGTCTGGTAGACCGGCTCCACCTCAAGGGTTGCCGGCCCCAGCGCTGCCGTTCCCCGCACTCCCCAGGTGTTCCGGTGTTCGCCTGCGTGATGGTCCCCGGAGCCGGTATCCCGGAAACCGTACGCCTCGATGGCATTCCCTTCCGAAAAGGTCCACGTGGCGTACCCGCCCGCCAGATTCCCCTTCACCCCATCGGAGAAGGGAGTCGCATACCAGCCCCCCAGGAGGTCCACCGTCAATTGCTCCATGGGCTTCACCCGCAGCCTCAGCGCGTCGAACGTGAGGCCATCCATGAAGGCATCGCTCCCCAGGATAAAGGTGCTGCCGTACACGAATTCCTGACGGCCAACCTTGAGGGCCAACCGTTCGGAGTCCGGCACTCTCGCTTCCACAAACCCCTGATACAGGGAAAGCTTGCCGTGCTCCTGGTTCCCCCCCTTGTAGCCGAACCCCTGGCCTTCCGCATGGAAGTCGAGGTAATCGGTCGGATGCCAGTAGGCGTAGGGCTTTACCCGGTAGAGGAAGCGTCCCTCGCCGTGGCGGGGAGCGTAACTGAAGTCGGGAAGCCGGAAGTTGCCGACCCCCTCTCCCCGCAGAAAACCGTTGACACCGATCTTGTACTCGAACGCCGGCACCTCGGGCTTGGCGAGGATCGCCTCGATGGCCTCCCGCCGCGTCAGGTACCCCTCATACTTTGGCAACTCGTCCTTCAACGCCTCGTGAAGGGCCGCAATCCGGTCCAGATCTCCCCGGTCCACCGCGTCTTTTCCCTTCAGGTCGCACTGCCTGACGACCTTCTCCATGACGTAGAGGAGATAGTGCGCCAGTTCGCCTCGTGAAATGGGCTTCCCTTCCACCAGCACCGAATCCGGGAGCTTTTTTTCCGCGTCATACTTTTTTGCCAGTTCACCTATTTGCTTGCACGACCAGTGGCTGACCGTCACCTGTTCGGGAATTTCGTCGGCGGCGAAGGCAGGATTCCAGCAGAATGCATAGGCCGTCAGAGACAGGAAAAACAGGGTTCTTCTCATCGGCGATTTCCTTTCCAGCTTATTAACCACTTTCCATAGGGGAGTGGCGCTATCGCCCCCCAGTGCCGCAGACCGGACACCCCTGCATGGAAAAGGGGGGCTCCAGGCGGCATGCCGCCAGGAGCTCGGCGTTGCGGAAAATCTCCCGGGGCGGGCCGTCGGCCGCCACCACGCCCTCCCTGAGGACGATGGTCCGCTCGCAGAGCTCCAGCACCATGTCCAGGTCGTGGCTCGTGAATATCTTCGTATGCCGGAACTCGCGGAGAAGCCCCATGAGCTGGCGCCGCGCAAAGGGGTCGAGCCCCGCCGTGGGCTCGTCCATGACCAGGATATCCGGCGACATGGAGAGGACCGTGGCGATGGCGGCCCGCTTCTTCTCCCCCCCCGAGAGCCGGTAGGGAGGCTTGTCCCGCAGGTGCCCGGCGCCGACCCGGGCAAGGGATTCCGCCACCCGCCGCTCCACTTCCCCGGGAGGGAGCCCCAGGTTGAGGGGACCGAAGGCGACGTCCTCTCCCACCGTCGGCATGAAAAGCTGGTCGTCCGGGTCCTGGAAGACCATGCCCACGGTCCGGCGCACTTCGGCGAGGGTCGTGCGGACCACCGGGGTATCGCCGATCCGGACCTCCCCCGCGGTTGGGGGGAGATAACCGTTAAGGTGGAGGAGGAGCGTCGATTTTCCGGCGCCGTTGGCGCCGATCACCGCCACCGATTCCCCGTGGTGGATGGTGAAGGAAACCCCCCGAAGGGCCTCGGTGCCGTCGGGGTATGAATGGCGGAGATCCTTGACCTCGACGATATGATGACTCATGGGAAGACTCCCGTTACCAGCACGCCGATCAGGTGCGGCACGTTGACGAAGCGCAGAAGCATGAAGAGGAGACACCACCCTGCCGTGAAGGCTAGCTCGCGCCGTCCGAAAGAGCACTCGCGCCGCACGTGGAATTCCCCCCGGAACCCCCGGGAAAGCATGGCCATGTGGATCCGCTCGGCCCGGTCCCAGGTGCGGAGAAGGAGGCTCCCCACCAGGGAGCCGTAGGCCTTGAGACCCATCCCCCGCCCGGCGAAGGAACGCAGCTCCCTGGCCCGGGACATCCGTATCCCCTCGTCCCCCAGGACGAAGATATAGCGGTAGAGGAAGAGAAGCTGCACCACGAAGGCCCGGGGCACTCCGAACCGCTGGAGCGCCAGGCAGACCCCGGTAAAGCCGGTCACGGCCACCAGCACCAGGGCGGCCCCCACGGTGAGCGCGGCGCGAAGGATGATCGACAGAAACGACACCCATCCCCCGGACACCGCCAGGGAACCGAGGGCCAGCAACGGTTCCCGGTCGAACAGGGGATTGAAGAGACCCACCAGGGCGGCAAAGGGGAGGACCAGCAGGAGCTTCCGAGTCACGATCTCCGGAGGGAGCCCGCTGACGGCAACCATCGCCAGCGGAAAGATCGCAAAGGGGATGAGGCCCGAAATCTCGTAACGGCTGAAGGAAACCACCGTAATGATATACACGAGGGTGACGAGAACCTTGGCCCGGGGGTCGAGCCGGTGGATGGACGAATCGCCGCCGGCCAGGAGGTCGATACGGTTCAGGTCGCGGAGTGCTGTTTCAATGCGTGCCATGGGAGAGAAAGGGGGCCGGACGGAGCCGCGGTGGAATCACGATGCGGCGCGACGGCGCAACAAGAAGCCGACCGCAAAGGCCATCACCAGGGTCAGACCGCCGCCGGCAATCCCGGAGACCGACGTGCCGAGCCTGTCATCCCCCTTCGCCGCGCCCCTTTTCCGGGCCGCCGGCTCCCCGGCCCCGTCTTCAGTTGGCTTGGCAAAGGAATACGCGGGGAGAGACGAACTCTTTTTCTGGATTGCTGCCAGGGCGCCATGGACCCCGCCTGTGGGAGAGGCAAGCTCTCCCTTGCCGGTGACACCCGCAATCGCCCACTCGAGGCCGTCAGGCTTCCCGGAGGCATACCGGGAGACTACGCCACCGGTGATCACTGCCAGAGCGAGCAGCGAAACCGCCACCCACCTGAATCCGGAACCGCTCGTCACGGACCGGCGCGTCGCACCGATGACTTCCGGATGGGCCTTGACCACGAAACCGACCACCGCCGCGGTGACAAGCCCTTCCACAATGCCGATGGCCAGGTGTATCGGCTGCATCAGGAGCACGAAGGACGAAAAGGGAAGCGCCGAGATTCCCGAAGCTACCGTCTCCAGCACCACCGACAATGCCCCGAACTGCAGCCCCACGACCGCGGCCGCAACCGCTGCGGCGGTGCTTCGCCCCTGACCGGAACCGGCTGGGGCAATGGCGCGGTAGATGAGAGGATAGGCGACAAAGGCGGGGAAAAATCCCAGGTTGACGATGTTGCATCCGAGGGCCAGGAGCCCGCCGTCGGCAAAGAACAGGGCCTGCACCACGAGGACCGAGGCGATGGTGAGAAACGCCGCGTGGGGCCCCAGGAGCACCGCCAGCAGGAGCCCGCCCCCCAGGTGGCCGCTGGAGCCGGTCCCCGGAATGGTGAAATTGATCATCTGGGCGGCAAAGACAAAGGCCCCCAACACCCCCATGAGCGGCACTTTCCTCTCGTCCAAATCCTGGCGCACCTTCCGTGCGCAGTAGGCAATCGTGCCGCCCGCAGCGACCCAGAGGGTACCACCGACCGCCGGGGAAATGAGAGCGTCTGCCATGTGCATGAGACAATCCTCCAGCCCTGAAACATCACCCGCGAGTGTTACGATTTAAACATCAGTAACACCCTGCGACAACAAAAAAGAGCAATTTGCGGTGGCGAGGCGGTTATTCGACACAAAGGGTAGAAAACCTGAACCTGGCATTATCGGCAAACTTCTCGAAAATCCGCGACAATCCTTCAATCTCACCCAAAAACGCTAACGAACCTGGATGTACATAGCAAAAAATGCGCCGACACAAGCAGCACCTGAGGGTTCAGTAATGACAAAAGGCCGGACAAGATATCATCCAGCCTTCGGAATCCTTTTCCACCCAGGGCCTTGCTTCTTCTTTATCGCATTTGCCACCACTGGTTCCCGGGAGGGGCGGGGCTCTCGCGGAGAAGCGATCCCCGCAAAAAACCACCTATGGAATTAGCGGAGGGAAAGCCTCGGAAGCCGCTGCTCAGGTGCCACGAAGACCGGCTGGTGACGCTGGATCGGTTCGGAGCGGGAGTCCCGCCCCTCCCGACATCATGCTCCGACACAAGGTGACAAAGGGGAATTACTTCCGCACGTGGATCTCCCGGGCCAGGGCGGTGTCAATGGCGAATTCGGAGTAACCGATCCGGAAGATGTACGACGGGAAGGTCTGCATGAGGTTGATCCGGTTTCCCGGCAGGACCCCCATGGCCATGAGCTTGCGCATCTTGGTGTCGTCCTCGGTGAGGATGTAGGCGATGTCCCCCTCCTCCCCTGCCTTGAGCTCTGTCAGGGGAACGACGCCGAGATCGCCGCTTTTCCTGGCCGTGTCGCAGCAATCGCCGGGAGGAATGGGCTTGCCGTGGGGGCAGGTGACCGGGTGGTTGAGCATGGTGCAGACCTTGGCGTCCACCTCCTCGTGGAGCAGATGCTCGAACTCGCACGCCTTGGCCTCGGCGCTGTCGCCGCGGATGTTGAACACATCCATCATGAGGCGCTCGGCGAGCCGGTGGCGCCGCACCGTCCGCTTCCCCTCGTCTTTCCCCTCGGGCCGCAGGGAGACGCGGCCGTCCCGCATCTCGATAAAGGCCAGGGAAGCCAGTTCACCATATGCCGGATCGCCGGCCGCAACCGTAATCTCTTCCTTGTCGAGGGAGGGCTTCCCCTCCTCCTCGCAGGCTATCCAGAGGGCTTCGAGGATCTCTTCCGCTTTTTCGGACAGTTTCATGGTCTCTCCTTTATCGATGCACACATGGTGACAGTTCGATTTTATCGCGTTTTCCCATCTTTTTTCAGAATGCCCTTTAATGCCTTGAGCACTTTCGGCTCGGGGGGGTTCTCGTAGAAACACTTCGGACAGCGCACGGACCGGCAGGTCTTCCCGCACCGGCCGCATCCCCTGATCCCCTCTTCCTCGGGGAACTCATGACCGCAGAAGCCGCAGCGAATCATACAATCCCCGTCACCAGGAGGAGTTTGTTCAGCAGGTAGCCGCTCCCGAAGGCCACCACCGAGATGAAGATCGCTAGGATGGTGGCAACCTTGGTGCCGCGCTCTTTCTTCATCATCAGGAACTGGGCCACGCACGGGACGAAGAGGGTGAGGGTCACCGCAGCCACCACCAGTTGCCGGCCATCCATGAGCCCCTTGGTCTGGAGGTCATAGAGGCCGGCAGCGCCGTAGTCGCGCCGGAAAAAGCCGAAGATGAAAGCGACCGCCGCCTCTTTCGGAAGCCCGATGGTCGCCATGACCGGCTCCATCCATACCACGAGCTTCTCGAAGAAATGGGTGATCTTGCCGAGCCACAGCATCACCGACGCGAAGATGAAGAGCGGGAGGATCTCCATGAAATACCACTGCATCCGGGTGTAGGTCTTGGTCATGACGTTGGAGAACTGGGGGAGCCGCATGGGGGGAAGCTCCATGTAGAACATGGGGGTCTCGCCCGGCATGACCCGGGCCGACAGGAGCCCGATCACCAGGAAGATGACCAGGAGGCAGACTCCCCAGACCGCCAGGGCCCCCGGCGTCTTGGAAAGGAGCGCCATGATGACCCCCAGCTGGGCCGAGCAGGGGATTGCCAGGGCCAGGAGCACCGTGGCGATGATCCGCTCCCGCACGGTTTCCAGGGTCCGGGTGACCATGGTGGCCATGGTGTCGCAGCCAAAGCCGAGGACCATGGGGATCACCGCCCGGCCGGTAAGGCCGATCTTCTTAAAGAGCCGGTCCACCAGCAGGGCGAGCCGCGGAAAGTAGCCGCTGTCCTCAAGGATGGAGAAAAAGAGGAAAAAGGTGGCGACGATAGGAAGGATGATCCCCACGGCATACCGCAGCCCCAGGGTGATGACGCCGTACTCTCCCACGAACAGCTCCTGGATGATTTCCCACGGCACGATCCCCTTGACGACCCCAGTTATCCACGGGTTGAAATATTTCTCGAAGAGGGTTCCTTCCAGAAAATCCACCAGGGTGCCAGCGCCGAAAACGCCGACGAACTGGTAGAGCCCGTAGTAGAGGGCCACAAACAGGAGCGGAACGCCGGTGATCGGGTGGACCGCCCAGGAGGAGAGCCGCTCTCCGAAGGTGATGCGCCGTTTGTCCGGAAATGCGGTGACCCCCGCCAGGAGCCCCTTCACGATACCCTTCCGTTCGAGGGAGAGGTCAAGGTGGAACGACTCCCGCCGCTCGAAGATCTTCTCCTTCACCTGCTCGGCGATGAGCGGCGCCTGCGCGCCTTCCTGTTCCGCCACGAGCCTGGCGATCTCCTCATCCCGCTGGAGGAGCAGGAGCGCCAGGGACTTCTTCGACAGGGTGTAGTCACCGTGCAAAAGTTCGGCAATAGCGGCGATATCCCCCTCCATGCGGCGGCTGTACCCGAACGTCGCGTGGCGGCCGGCGTCGTAGGAGGCGATGGCCTCACGAATCTCGGGAAGCCCCCGTTTCTTGGCCGTGGCGGCACCGATGACCGGAATCCCCAGCTTCTCCTGCAGGAGCGGAATGTCGATGGAAAGCCCCATCCGCTCGGCTTCGTCCATGATGTTCACCACCAGAACCACCGGGAGCCCCGCCTCCACGAGCTGTATGGTCATGGCCAGCATCCGCTCCAGGTTCCGCGCATCGAGGACATGAAGCACCACGTCGGGCCGCTCACCCAGGAGGATCTCCCGCGCAACCCGCTCCTCTTCGGTTATGGGAAGGATGGAGTACATGCCGGGAGTATCGATGATCTCGTACTGCTCCCCCTCGATGGTGGTGGAGCCGCGGGATACCTCCACCGACGTCCCGGGATAGTTGGAAACCGCCACGTAGGCGCCGGTAAGGGCATTGAAGAGAACACTCTTCCCCACGTTGGGGTTCCCCACCAGTGCCACTCTCTTCCCTCCCGCGGTCGATGCGTTAGCGCTGTCGTGGCAGGAAGGCTTGCGCTTGAATATTCCCATCTATGGTCACTCCTTCATGAAATTATGCTATTGATATTCACTTTCAATCACACAAGCAAAAAAAGACACGACAGAAATTTTCCGTCGCGTACGAACGGACTACGAACGGCATTTCGCGCAGAGGCCGTAGAGTTCCAGCTTGTGGTGCTTGATGAGAAAGTTGTGGGCCGCCGCCACCTCATCCTGGAGCTTTTCGATGCTCTCGTTCTCAAACTCGATGATGGTGCCGCATCCCGTGCATACCAGGTGGTCGTGGTGCTCCCCCTCCGAGACGTGCTCGTAGCGGGTCTGGCCGTCGCCGAAGTGGATCTCCCGGGCGATTCCCGACTCGGCGAAGAGCTTCAGGGTGCGATAGACCGTGGCGTAGCCGATGTTGGGATGCTTGGCCCTGAGCTTAAGGTACAGTTCCTCGATGCTCAGGTGCCGGTCGGAGGAAAGAAAGGCGTCGAGGATGATGTCGCGCTGGCGGGTCGACTTGAGACCCTGCCTGGCAATATAGTCCTGGAATATTTTCTGTTTCACCCGTTTCATTTCCGCTCCGAGCTGAAAGTGATTTTCAATATAGGACACGGACACGCATTCTGTCAATCTCTTTCTGCATGTAAATTCCGGAACCGTCGCGAACTCCTTTAATATCCCCTGATGATTAAACGGGTGAAGGATGCCACCAACCATGGTAGCTGAAAGGAACGTGATGGGTAAGATGGGCAATGGCAAGGGGGCCGTCGGCAACCCTTCCCGCGTCCAAGATGGCAAGAAAGCTTTTTCGGGTATGGCTGTCGTAGACCTCCGTCAGGAGCCACCCCTCTCCGGCCGATTGGCTTGCGTCCGCAGATGTTCCCGGTTTGGGCACGAAGACCGCTTCGGTGCAGTATTTCCCCCGTCCGAAAGAATATTCGGCGGTGGTTCCGCTCAGGAAATCGACGCGCATGACAATGGACCAGAAGAACTCGCCGGGAAGGCACTTCACCGCGTAGCCGATGCGATGGCGACGGCAGCGGAGGCGTTCGTCGATGCGTGGCCACTCGCAGCTCCCCGGGTTCAGGGTCTCCCGACGAACCGTGCAACGGACGGGGTCGATCCGGTACCGCATGATCTCTCCGGGAAAATCGTAGTGTCCCCTACGCCCTTCCATGACGGCGGAGATGACCGGATCATCTCCCACGAAGTGGTCCGGATTGCGGTAGCCGATGAAGTCGGCAACGGTTTCGCCTCCCTCCTCATAGGCGTTGAAGGAATGCCACATGTAACACGCCTCGGTCTCCACCAGGCGCGGCTTCCCCTCCCCTTCCCGTTCGACGATCATCAGCAGGTTCCCCCATTCCGGCCGCCAGCGAAGCGAGGCAAAAAGGCTTCGAAATCCCAGGAGAAATCCCCAGAATTCGATTTCGACAGGGTGAAGGGAGAGGATAAGGTACCGGCCGGAAACGATCCAGTCATGCATGTACACATAGCGGGGGAGAGGAAACGTCCGGTGTCGCTTCAGACTTCCGTCGGCCGCGAAGGCAGAGAGATGGAGGAGCGGCCTCGGGCCGTACTTCACCCCGAAGTGGAGCCATTCCCCGGTGTGGGGATCAAGCTTGGGATGGGCCGAATAGAAGGCAGTGCCGGGGGTCAGCCCCAGATTCGAAGGACCGGCGGTGGCCAGGGACTCCGGGTCGAGCTCGTACGGAATGTTCCCCTCGTCGAAGGCGTAGAGTTTTCCGCGCCACCAGAAAACTGTTATGCCCGCCTGGTTCGGAACCGACCCCGCCTGCCAGAAATTGCCCCAGAAACCTCCCGGCTTCTGGGTGCTCCACGTGGGATACAGAAAACGGCCGGCGGCCTCTTCGGCCACGAATTTCTCCGTCCGGACGTAGCGGTTGCGGTAGCGGACCCCGCCGTCGCCGACTGTGAAGGACTGCACCATTCCATCCCCGTCCAGCAAAGTCCGCTTGCGCAGCCCGCCTCGGTCGAAAAGCGCCGGGCCGTTGCGGTAGAGAGTCCCCCTGAGGGCGGAGGGAATCGTCCCCTCGATGCGCGCCTCGTAGTCGTGCTCCTCGCGAAGCGACGTGGCAAGGCCGAGCCAGGGGCGCCCAGAGTCGCCAAAGTCGGGAAAGACCTCCTTTGGTAGAGGCAGATTCCCCGCGCAGCCGGGCAGGGCGAGGGCAAGCCCCCCTGCACCGGCTAGTTTCAGAAAATCACGACGGTTAATGTTCATGGCAGAATCATGAAATAGACGAGATTTATTCCCATCAGTATCAATGGAACGATGGTTAGTTTATTGCTACTATCACCTCATATGGAACATCTTGCCCCATCTCGACTCTACCCCATATTTTTCTCCTGGCTTGAAGCGCGATCGAGGACGTTTCACCTGGCGTTCAGCACCATCATATTGGCCGGCCTTGGCTATCTCGACTATCTGACGGGCGATTTCAATTTCACCCTCTTCTATGTGATCCCCAAGATAGTGGACTGAACTCAACTATGTAAATTGATTTGCCCCGTTAGATGACCGTCCTCTCAAATCAGTTCATACACGATGAAAACACAAATTATCCCCATCAAGGCAAGGGCAACGAAGAACACTTCTTCACTGGTCCTTTCAAGTGTATGCCGACGTCCCTTCTTCCGCACCCGCAATGCGGAGTAGGATAGAATGCACGAGGAAAGAAACAACAGAGCATCGAAGGCCAGCAGGTCCTCTCCGAGACTTTTCACATGGGAGAGCTTGCGGCTTATGATGAGCAGGCTGATGACCGTCAGGCACACCCCAACGAGTGTTGCCGAAACGGTGAAAATGTGAACGGTGATATCGATTTCGACGGCTTCCTTTGAGGGCTCTTGAAGGGACATCAATCAACCCCATTCAGACATACCTGATGATTTTCCCCGGCACAAAGGTACTGCCACACCTCCCGTATCACGGGGGAAGCAACCCATCATGTGAAAACGGCATAAGCCACGTCTTAAAAAACTTGTAGGGGATGATCCGCAGATCCTTTCCGTGATTGAAGCGGGGCGCCAGGTTTATCTGTGAATCGGTAACGTAGAGGTAGTTATCGGGAGAGATGGCCAGGGAGTCCGGCCAGTGCAAGCCACCCTGGATAATGGTATTCAGGGTCGGTTCCGACGGCCGGTACCGCTTGACGGCGTTCTCTTCCAGGGCGGTCAGGTAGAGGTTGTCCTGGGCATCCATGAGCATCCCGTCCGCGGCTCCCGTTTCCGCTATCCGCTCCACGTGGTTCTCCAGATCCTTCTCAGGCAGCGACGGGTCTTTCAGGAAGGAAGTCCTGATGCGATAGAGGGTACGGCCAACCAGAGCGTGGTAGTAGAGGTACTCCCCCCGGCTGTCGAGGGCGATTCCGTCGGCGTGGATCTTGGGCACCGTGCCATCTTCGTTCCGCAACTCCTTCCCTTCGATCACGGGCACGTAACCTGGCTCCGCCTTGGTTGAAGGGTGACCGGAGAGGAGCCTTCGGGCCTTGCCGCTCTCCAGGTCGACCACGACGATGGCGCCTTTCCCCGAATCGGTGATAAAGGCGAAGTTGCCCTCAGGGTCGATCCGCACGTCGTTCAGGTAGCTTTCATGGGGTGCCGCCGAAGGGGCGAAGGGGATTACCCGCTCGACCTGGTCGGTCTTCAGGTTGACCTTCACAAGCTTCGCTCCGCCCGGTACCACCCCATTGAAGGCAGGGGATGCGGGGTCGAGAATCCAGAGAAAGTCGCTGTGATCAACAAAAACGCTCTGCACGCAGATGAAGTGCGCCTCCGGATGGGCCGTTTCATCGGCCCCCCACCGGTTCCAGCCATGATCGGGATAGGGGCGGAGCGACCCGTCGGGGAGCACCTCGGCCACGGAATAGAGAGGATCCTTGTCCCATCGGGGGAAATTCACAAAAATCCTCCCTTGGCCGGAAACCGCGATCCCCGTTACCTGATCGTGAAAATACGGGTACTCGAACAGCGCCCCTCGCGCCACCGGCACGGCCTTATCGTGACTGATGGGGTATGTCGCGCAGCCGCCGCTGCACACCAGGATGAAGAGCGCTAGAAGGACAAAGGGATTCCTTGCGTTTCCGGTCTGTTTTGGCATGGTTTCTCCCTCTTTTACCATCCAGACTTGCTGGAGCAGCATGAACAGCGCAATTCAATGTATAGCCCTGATTTCAGGCAAGTCAAATGATCCCTCATCGACGGACGGTGTCCCGGGAATACAAAAAAATCCTCCACGAAAACATATATATTTTCCCGAATATAATTGGTAGTATGCGTGCAGGAGGAAATAACAATGGACGAGTTGTTGATAGCGGGAGGTTTTCTGGCTTTCTGGGTTGTCCTCAACAAGATTATCCTGCCAAGGCTAGGGGTTCCCACCTGAATGGCGGACACCTGTTCTTCCGGGAAGAAGAACGAGCAGAGGGATGACGGAAAAGGGGCGTGAGATTCACGCCCCTTTCTTCATTTGTATCGTGTTTCGGTGCTACTTCCCGCGGCGGGCCTCCTCCACAACCACCAGATATCCATCGGGGTCGAAGCACCAGAACTCCTTGATGCCGTACGGCTTGGTCTCAAGCGGGTAGAAGATCTCCAGTTCCTCCTCCGCAACGGCCTCATAGGTCTCTACGATGTCATCCACCTTCACGTGGATGGTCAAGCCGACCCCCTTGGGAAACTCGTCGAAACGCTCCTCCAGGGCCGGATGCTCCCGCACCACCGCATCTTCCTGGACGAAGATGATCTCCAAACGGTCATGTTTCAGAATCAGGTGCTCGGGGGCGCCGCGGGCGGTCAGGGCCCTCATTACATCAAGCTCCAGGATACCCGCGTAGAACGCCTCGGTGGCGTCCAGATCCACGACGGTCAACTGGATTGAGGCGCCTGTCCCCGCCATGATGTCACTCCCCCCCGAGCCACTTCATGCTGAACCGCGACAGGATACTCAGGTAGTTGCTGAAAATCATGACCCCGACGATGATCAGGAAGACGCCGGTAATAATCTCGAAGATCCGGATATGCTTCTTGAAGCGGTTGAAAACGACGAGGAACTGGTGCATGGCCAGGGACGAGAGGAAAAAGGGAATGGCAAGCCCCATGGAATAGGTCAGGAGGAGAAGAACGCCGCGGGAAACCGTCTCCTCCGTGGTGGCCACCATGAGGATGGAGGCGAGGATGGGGCCGATACAGGGAGTCCACCCGGCGGCAAAGGCAAGCCCGACAACGAAGCTCCCCAGATAGCCGGCCGGTTTGCGGTGGACGGTGACCCGCTTCTCTCCCAGCAGCAGATGAATGGGGACCAGACCGGTGACATGGATGCCGAAGATGATGATCAGTATTCCTCCAACCTTCCGGATAATGTCCATGTGCTCGTGGAGAAACCCGCCGATAAAGGTTGCCGAGGCCCCCAGCAGGACGAAGACAGTGGTGAATCCGGCAATGAAGAGGAGGGTATGGACGATGGTCTGCTGCCGGACCTTGTGGCTCGGGTGCTCCGCCTGGAGATCGGAGAAGGAAAGCCCCGTGATGTAGGTGATAAAGGAGGGGATGAGCGGCAGCACGCACGGAGAGAGGAACGAGAGGAACCCCGCAATGAACGCGCCTAAGAAAGTAACGTGGGATGAATCCATGAAGACCTCTGCGAGATAGCGAGATAGCGAGATAGCGAGATAGCGAGATAGCGAGATAGCGAGATAGCGAGGTAGTGAGGTAGTGAGGTAGCGAGGTAGTGAAGTAGTGAAGTAGCTATTTTGACTACTTGCTACTTGCTACTTGCTATCTCGCTTTGCTAAGTTCGTTGTTCAGGAAGGCGATCACCTCGGGGTGGTCCCACTCCATGGCGCCGACGACCTTTTTGAGTATAACACCATGGCGGTCGATGACAAAAGTCTCGGGGACACCCGTTGTGCCGTAGAGTTTGCCGACCCGCTTGTCGGCATCCAGAAGCACCGGCAGAGTGAAACCGGTCTTGCGGAAGAACTCCTCCACCGCCACCTTCCCCCCCTCATCGATGGAGACGCAGAGCATCCGGAACGGTTTCCCGGCCATGGCCGCGTTGAGCCGCATCATGGAGGGAATCTCCTCGCGGCAGGGGGGGCACCAGGTGGCCCAGAAGTTCACGATCACCACCTGGCCTTTCAGGTCGGAGAGCTTCACCACCTCGCCGTTCAGGGTGTTCAGGGTGAAATCGGGGGCAGGGTTCTCCTCGACGGGAGGCTTCGACTCTTTTGAGCATCCCGTAAGGGCCAACAGGAACAAGATCGGCAGAATCAGGAAAATCTTTCTCATTTTTTTCTCTCCGGCGTTGTGATGGAGTATTTCTCCATGCGGTAGATGAGGGTATGACGCGGTATGCGCAGAAAGCGCGCCGCCGAACTCTGGTTCCAGTTGTTGCGCTCCAGGGCCTCGACGACGATCTCCCGTTCGAGTTGCTCTAGGGAATACCCCTCGTCGGGGAGGTTGATGACCCGGCATTCCCTCTGGGGAGAGCGCCCACGCCGCACCTTCTCGGGAAGATCGTCGGGGTGGATCGTGTCGGCGTTGCGCATGATGAGGATCCGCTCCACGGTGTTCTCCAGTTCCCGCACGTTGCCGGGCCAGCCGTAGGCGGCCATGACTGCCAGGATCTCGGGAGAAAAAGTGACGGAGGCCCCGCCGTGTTTGGCGGCAAAATGGCGCACGAGCAGCGGGATATCCTCCTTCCGCTCCCTCAAGGGGGGGAGGTGGACGGGAATAACCGAAAGGCGGTAGAAGAGATCCTCCCGGAAGCGCCCTTCCGCGATGGCTTCCTCCAGGTCGGCGTTGGTGGCTGCCACCACCCGCACGTCGAGCTTGATGGTGTGAGCCCCCCCGACCGGCTGCACTTCCTTTTCCTGGAGCGCGCGCAGAAGTTTCGACTGGAGCTCCACCGGCAGTTCCCCCACCTCGTCGAGGAAAAGGGTTCCCGCCTCGGCCTGCCGGAACTTACCCTCCTTGTCCTGCACTGCCCCGGTGAAGGCCCCCTTCACGTGGCCGAAGAGCTCACTCTCAAGGAGATCGCGGGGGATGGCGGCGCAGTTGATGGCGACGAAGGGTGCGGCGCGCCGCGAGCTCCGGTTGTGAATGGCCCGGGCCACCAGTTCCTTGCCGGTCCCCGACTCACCGGTGATGAGAACGGTTGCGTCGGTATCGGCCACCCGGTCGATGACACGGAAGACCTCCTCCATGGGAGGGGAAATGCCGATGATGCTGCGGAACTCCTCCCGTTCGGAAAGCTCCTCCCTGAGGCGCCGGTTCTCCCGGGAAAGCCCCTGCATGTCCAGGGCCTTGCGAACCGTCAGCTTCAATGCCTCCCGATTGAAAGGCTTGGTAATGAAGTCGTAGGCCCCGGCCTTCATGGCCTCCACCGCCGCTTCCACCGCGCCGAAGGCGGTGATGACGATGACGACCGTGTCGGGGAAGCGCTCCTTCACCTCCCTGAGGAGCTGAAATCCACCCATGCCGGGCATCTTCAGGTCGGTCACCACGAGGGTCGGCGCGCCATCCTCGAAGAGGCGAAGCCCCTCCTCGCCGCTGCCGGCGGTGAGCACTTCGTACCCCTCCTCCTGGAGATTATACTCGAGCACCCGGCGCAGCGACACATCATCGTCAACGATCAGCACCCGCACGGTTTTCTTCTCGCCATTTGCCACCCGTCACTCCTTACAGGGGAAGCCGCACCCGGAACGTTGTCCCCTGCCCCGGCTCGCTCTCCACCGTCACGGTCCCGCCGTGTCCCTCCACGATCCGTTGGGTGATGGCGAGACCGAGTCCCGTCCCCCCCTCCTTCGTGGTGAAAAACGGCGTGAATATCCTTTCGAGGCTCTCCCGCGGGATTCCCGCACCGGTGTCGGCAAACGCCAGCTCCACAAGGGGGCGGTCGTCGCCGCTACGCGGGAACATCTTCACCCTCACCGTAACAGTCCCCCCCGCACCGGTGGCCTGGATGCCGTTCAGCATCAAATTGAGAAAAGCCTGCCGCAGTTTCTCCGGGTCGCCGGTGACCGGCGGCACCTCGTCAGCCTCAAGGCCAATTCGCACCCCTCGGGCCGCGGCATCGCTGCCGAGAAGAGTCACCAACTCCCGCAGCTCGGCAGCCAGGTCGCAGGTCTTTCTCTCCCCGTCACCAGGACGTGACAGCCGGAGAAAATCCTCGACCACCCGGTTCAGGCGATCGGTCTCCTTGAGGAGAATCTCCAGGAACTCGTGCTTCGGATGCCCCGGCTGGAAGTCGTCCCGAAGGATTTCCGCCGTCCCCCGGATAGAGCCGAGGGGATTGCGGATCTCATGGGCCAGCATGGCCGAAAGCTCTCCAAGGGCCGACAGCCGCTCGGCCCGGCGCAGTTGTTCCTCGATGCCGATAATGAGGTCTGCCTGGCTCCGGAGCGCGCGGTACGATTCTTCGAGGCGCCGGGCCGCGCGTTCCAGTTCCTCGCGGCGCTCCCCCTCCTTCTGGCAGAGGAATCCGGTAACTCCCCCCACCACGTTGTAGAGGAGAATCTCCAGGAATTTCTCCAGCTCCAGCGACGGATGCACGCCCCACTGAAAGAGGACATGGGGAACGTAAAGGATGCTGACGATGATGGAAGCGGCGAGCCCCCCCCTCAGACCGAACCAGAGGGCGGCCAGAATGATCGGCAGGTAGTAGAGCCGCTGGAAGATGTCGTGGAGCGCAGGAAGATGGAGCGGAGTCAGATAATGAAAGAGGCTGATCCCGATGATTGCTGCGGCAAGAAACAGGATGCGGAGGGGACCTGTCAGCGTCATGGTGTGATTATGTAGAGGATGGCCAGCAATAATGCAAGGGAGAAATCGGTCAGGCCCGGCCGGCGCCGGACCGGGTGAGATAGACCAGACAGACTGAGCCGCCGTGTGACCGGGGCAGAGGGTTCGTTAACGGTTGCGGCTCACCACGTAGTCGGCCAGATCGAGCGCGGCCTGCTTCTCCGTGGAGGCGGGGAACGCCTGGAGGTGCTCCTTGCAGCGGGCAATGTACTCGCCTGCCACCTCGGTGGTGTACTGGATGCCGCCATACTTGTGGACCAGGGCGAATACCGCCTCGAAGTCACCCGGCTCCATGACCTCCTTCTCCACGACGGCGGCGATGGTTTCGCGCTCCTCGTCGGTGCACTTGCGGAGGGTGTGGATGAGCGGGAGGGTGATCTTCCCCTCTTCCAGGTCATGGCCGATCTCCTTGCCGAACTGCTCCTCGCTGGCCGTGTAGTCGAGGGTGTCGTCCATGAGCTGGAAGGCAATCCCCAGATCCATGCCGAAGTCCCGCAGGGCCAGTTCCTGCTCCGGCGTGGCCTTCCCGAGGATGGCTCCCGCCTCGCAGGCAGCGGAGAGGAGGACGGCGGTCTTGCTCTTCACCACTTCAATGTACCGCTCCAGCGTCATATCCAGATCGCTCGTGCAGAGGAGCTGGAGGACCTCACCCTCGGCAATGATGGTGGTGGCATCGGATATGACCTTGAGAACCCGCAGGTCACCGGCCTGAACCATGAGAGAGAACGACTTGGAGAAGAGGAAATCGCCCACGAGGACCGATGCCTCGTTGCCCCACACCTCGTTGGCCGAGGCGTTGCCGCGGCGCAGGGTCGCGTTGTCCACCACGTCGTCGTGGAGAAGCGTGGCGGTATGGATGAATTCGATGACGCTCGCCAGGGGCACATGCCGGTCGCCGGTGTAGCCGCACAGCTTGGCGGCGAGGAGCAGGAGCGTCGGCCGGATCCGTTTTCCCCCGCTGGCGAGAACGTATTCCCCCACTTTGCGGATCAGGTAGACATCCGACTCGAGGTCCTTCTTGAACTGTGCTTCGACGTTTTTCAGGTCATCACCGACCAGGGCAAGAGCAGAATGCATTAACACGACCTCAGGCTAAGATTTGGGCAATACTACGGGAATTACGCCAGTTTTGTCAAAGCTTTTCTGCCCGCGCAAACCGCCATCCATCGCGGATTGACCGGATTTCAACGCCCAGTTGATTTGCCCGTCGGCCGGCCTCGGCTATACTGAGGGTGGTAGCAACCAGACCCGGAAGGGGCTTTCCATGGCACTCACACTTCTTCCCGCGGATTGCCGGGACCGCCGCGGCTCCCCCCGTTCGTCGAGAAAGTACTCGACACCCGCATCGGGTGGCAGTTATAACCTTTCCATGACCAGACCGAAGCTTGTCGCAATCGCCGTCATCGGGCTTGCCGTGGCGCTTTTCTTCATGTCGGGGCTCGACAGGCACCTGACCCTTCAATCCCTCAAGGCGAACCGGGAACTTCTCGTATCCTATTCGGAGCAGCACCGTCTCGCCGCGGTCTCGCTCTTTATCGGCATCTACGTGGTGCAGACCGCCCTCTCCCTCCCCGGCGCCGCGATCCTCTCCCTTGCGGCCGGCGCCATCTTCGGCGCAGTACAAGGCACGGTCTACGCGGTGATCGGCGCCACCCTCGGCGCCACGCTCGCCTTCCTCGTGACCCGCTACCTTTTCCACGATGCGGTCCAGGAGAAGTTCGGCCATCGCCTCACAACCATAAACCGGGAGCTGGAAACGGCCGGGCTCAACTATCTCCTCTTCCTGCGGCTCGTCCCCCTCTTTCCCTTTTTCCTCATCAACCTTGCGGCCGGGCTTACCCACCTGCCGTTGCGCACCTTTATCATCGGCACCCTGGTGGGCATCATTCCCGGCGGCTTCGTCTACGTGAACGCCGGGGCGAGCCTCGCCACCATCTCGAATCCGGCCGACGCCGCCTCACCGCGGGTGCTCGGCTCCTTTGCCCTGCTGGGGCTCTTTGCCCTGATCCCGGTCATCTACAGAAAGTTCACACGGAGAGCATGAATGGTTGCGGTATTCAAGGAACGGCTGCGCGAAATCGACCCCATGTACGTCACCTTCGAGGGGCTCCAGACCCTCCAGGTGAACCTGGGGAACATCTGCAACCAGACCTGCGCCCACTGCCACGTGAACGCATCCCCCGCCGGGGACAGGATCATGGGACCGGCGGTGATGGAGAAGATCGTGGGGCTTTTGACCCGTCGCCCCGGCATCACCCTTGACATCACCGGCGGCTGCCCGGAGATGAATCCCCACTTCCGCGCCCTCGTGGAGAAGACCAGGGGCCACTCTCCCCGCCGGATGGTGCGGAGCAACCTGACCATCATGACCGAGCCGGGCATGGAGTGGCTGCCGGGATTCTACCGGGACCAGGAACTGGTGGTCATTGCCTCCCTCCCCTGCTACCAGGAGGAGAACGTGGAACGGCAGCGGGGGCCGGGGGTTTTTGCCCGGAGCATCGAGGCCCTGCGAATTCTGAACGGACTCGGCTATGGCGGCACGCTGGAGCTCAACCTGGTCTACAATCCGGGCGGCCCCCTGATCCCCGGCTCCCAACGGGAACTGGAAGAGGCCTACAAGATCGAACTCCTGACACGCTATGGCATTCGCTTCAACAACCTCTACACCATCGCCAACGCCCCCATCGGCCGTTTCCGCGAGTACCTGGAAGCAAAGGGGGCCTACGAGCGCTACCTCGCCATGCTCGCCACCCGCTTCAACCCCGAGGCGGCCCGCAACATCATGTGCCGGACCCTGGTGAGCGTCGACTGGAAGGGGTTTCTCTACAACTGCGATTTCAACCAGGCCATCGGCCTTCCCATCACCAGCGGCAGCGGCGAAATCCTCAAGATCGACGACCTGGAGGAGGCGGCCACAACAGGGGCTGAACTCTTCCTGGCCCAGCACTGCTACTGCTGCACCGCCGGCGAGGGATCAAGCTGCACCGGTGCGTTGAGCTAACAAGAAAAGGAGACCACCATGGACAACACCCTCCTCTGGAACCGTTACCAATCCCACCTTTTCCACGATCCTGAGTCGGGGCTCATGCTGGACATCAGCAGGATGAACTTCGCGGACGGATTCCTGGCGTCCATGGAGTCGGCCACCCAGAAGGCGTTCGCCGAGATGGGGGAGCTTGAGGGAGGCGCCATCGCCAACCCCGACGAGGGGCGGATGGTGGGACACTACTGGCTGCGATCCCCGGACCTCTCCCCCACCGATGAAATCGCCGCGGAGATTGGCGAGACCGTGCAGCGGATCAGGGAATTCGCCGCCGCCGTCCACGGCGGGAGCATCGCGGCACCGGACGGACGCCCCTTCCGGAAACTCCTCGTGGTGGGGATCGGCGGATCGGCCCTGGGGCCCCAGTTCGTGGCCGACGCCCTGGGGGACGTGGACAACCCGCTCACCCCCCACTTCTTCGATAACACCGACCCCGACGGCATGGACCGGGTCCTGGCCCAGATCGGGCCGGACCTTGCCGGGACCCTCACGGTGGTCATCTCCAAGAGCGGCGGCACCAAGGAGACCCGCAACGGCATGCTGGAGGCCGAAATCGCCTACCGCCGGGCGGGACTCCACTTCCCCCGGTACGCCGTGGCGGTCACCGGCGAAGGGAGCGAGCTGGACCGGACCGCCACCAGTGCCGGCTGGCTTGCCCGCTTTCCCATGTGGGACTGGGTCGGGGGTCGCACTTCTGTAACCTCGGCCGTGGGGCTCCTTCCCGCTGCCCTCCAGGGGCTCGACATCGCCGGCATGCTGGAAGGTGCCCGGCTCTGCGACCAACTCACCCGCCGCCCTGACACGGCCCGCAACCCGGCGGCGCTCCTGGCCCTCATGTGGCACCACGCCACCGGCGGAAAAGGTGCCCGCGACATGGTGGTCCTCCCCTACAAGGACCGCCTCCTTCTCTTCTCCCGCTATCTGCAGCAGCTCATCATGGAATCCATCGGCAAGGAGCTGGACCGGGAAGGGAATGTGGTCTGCCAGGGGATTTCGGTTTACGGCAACAAGGGGTCCACGGACCAGCACGCCTACGTGCAGCAACTTCGCGAGGGGGTGAACAACTTCTTCGTCACCTTCATCGAAGTGCTCCGGGACCGGCGCGGTGCGTCCCTGCCGGTGGAACCGGGGGTGACGAGCGGCGACTACCTGTCCGGCTTTCTCCAGGGAACCCGCACGGCCCTCGGCGAAAAGGGTCGGGAATCCCTCACCATCACCATCCCCGAGGTATCACCCCGCACCGTCGGCATGCTCATCGCCCTCTTCGAGCGGGCGGTGGGGCTCTACGCCTCGCTGGTGAACATCAACGCCTACCACCAGCCCGGCGTCGAGGCGGGAAAGAAGGCGGCCGGGACGGTGCTGGCGCACCAGGCCGACATCATCGCCCACCTGCGCGGGACCGGCTCCTCTCTCACGGCCGACGAGATTGCCGCGGCCCTCGGGCGCCCCGACGCGGCGGAGACGGTTTTCAGGACGCTGCTCCACGCCGCGGCCAACCCGGACCACGGCATCAGAATGGAGCCGGCGGAGTCTCTCACCGCAAGCCGCTTCTCCGTACGGGATTGAGCGGATACACAGCAGTTTGCCACCCGGCTGATACAGGCTCTTTGGGGGTAACAGCAGAGTTACTACCGCGGGGGAAGGAACGGCTCCAGGAGAGCCGGATCAAGGGTGGTATCCGGTTTGACCGGAAATCCCGAAACTGGGTCACGGTCGGCCATCCCGATGGAAAGAATGATTGTGTTTGATTGACCGGAGGCCAGGAGACGGGGCCCCCATTGCAGGAACAGGACACGGTTGTTGGGGTGATTGAGGGGGACGCGGCTCCCCGGCGGGGCAAAGGAGCCGATCTTGTTGGAAAAATAGACGAGGTCAGGGGTTACGTTCCCCTTCCACTCGATGAAGTTGGCCATCCCACTGTAGTTATGCTCTTCGCCCGCGGCTTCATTGCCGTAATCGAAATAGCCGGCCCAGTGGTGCTCCTGGGGGTTGATCGTCTCCTCGTAGGGGACAAGGCGGTCCTTCACCCACCCCACATTGCCGATCGATGACCCATAATTTCCCACCCATGGCTCGTCACCGTAGACATAGTAGTAGCCGCCGGGATACTGCCCGACATTCGTAATCCGGATCGCCAGCGTGAAATAACGGGCTCCGGCCGTGAACCGGGCAGCCCGGTCGATACGGAACGGCAGACCGTCCAGTTCCACTTCGTGACTGCTCGTGATAACAAGCTCCTCGGACGTCTGCTTTGCCACCCTGCTATCAAGGAACCGCCACAACGACGGAGCAATGGTAGAGGACGGGTTACTCCAGGGGCTTATCGATTCATTAACGTTACACCAGAGGTGAAACCAGCGGTTTCCGTCATAGAACGAGACGCCGGTATCGTTGAGGGTTTCGTTACCGGCCTGATTCAGATGATACGGCAATTCTCCGCCGACAAAAACTCCCCTTGTCTCCCTGCCGTCGCTGTCGAGATAACGGCTCAGACAGGTGAGAAAAATGGTTCCGTCGGCGAAATGTCCCTTCACATGGCCACTGCCATCGAAGCGGTACCATTCATGCTCCAGGCGCGTCGCGTCCGTTGCATAGCTGACGTCGCCCCGGAGAAAACGGAGAAGGGGTTGCGCCGGCAGCGCAAGAACAAGCCGGTTCTCGTCGCCGAGAACCAGATCATCCTTGATCTCCAGCAGGCCATTTCCCCCCTTGAGTACGTAGATCCCCTCGAAATGCCAGTAGGGACGAAACCGCACCATGCTCGTGCAAACCGCAAACACCACGACGGCCGCAGCACATGCGATTCCGACACGGGACGAGAACAGGGAATGCAAAATTCGTTTTACCATTGGTCACTGATCCGCATGATTCCTGAGTTGATACGGTACTTCTACAGGTCGCCAGAGAGCCACAGTCAAATAACGGTGGCGATTACCAACTATATTGCAAACTGAATACTACTGCACTCGACAACTGCTTGCCATGCAAATGATTTTCATGACAGTGAGCACATGGACCATCAAGACCACAATCGCGTTGTACGTCAAAAGGCGAAACAGCGGTATGGATACGAACCAAACATTGCCAGTGCCGCTCCCGAATTTCCATCCAATTGGCTTGAAGCCGCGTCGAGCCAATCTATACTTGAAACGAGACTTGCCTGCCGACCAACCGACACCCCTTGCCATCCGGACATCGGCTTCGTCCAACGCCTTTCCCGGATACTTTGGGGAACGAATCCCCGGGCGGTTACCACCAGAGGATTAATTAATGGCCCCGAAAGAGAGCCCAGCAACGAAGTCGCCGGGGAAAGTGCCGAATCTGCAAAGGTTCGCCCATTGGCTCCCGCTGGCGGTTCTGACGGTCGGCCTGCTCCTTACCTACGAACTGTGGAAGCATGAACATCAGATCGTTGCCCGGGATCTCCGGGCGAATTTCGATTTTCTCGTGCAGGAAGATCTCACCCTCATAAAACAGCGCATGCAGGCGTACGAGCAGGTGCTGCGCGGGACGCGGGGATTGTTCACCGCTTCCGAGTCGGTGGAACGCCATGAGTTTCGCGACTACGTGACGGCTCTCGGCCTGGAAGAGTCCTACCGCGGCATCCAGGGGGTGGGTTTTACGCAGATCGTACCGGCAGCGCGACTGCAGTCACATATCGAGTCCGTCAGGAAGGAAGGATTCCCCGATTACGCCATCTGGCCGGACAGGGAACAGGAGATCCATACCTCTATCATTTACCTGGAGCCGTTCTCGGGCCGCAATCTGCGTGCCTTCGGTTACGACATGTTTTCCGAGCAGGTGCGGCATGCCGCCATGGTACGGGCGCGCGACACCGGCACAGTTGCCCTGTCCGGCAAGGTGAGGCTTGTGCAGGAGACCGGGGAGCGGGAACAGGCGGGGGTTCTCAGTTATCTCCCTATTTATGCCAACGGCAAGCGCCTCGATTCCGTGCAGTCGCGCCGCTCGGCAATCATCGGGTGGGTTTACTCGCCATTTCGCATGGACGACCTCATGGCCGGACTTTTCGGTGGTCGCGCCAACGAAATCGATATCGAGATCTACGACGGGGAGGAAATATCCGAAAAGACACTCTTGCACGACTCTGACAAGATCCGCTTCGCCGGGGTCATGGAGGCCCCGCTGCTCGCCATCAAACGGATGGAAATAGCCGGCCGCATCTGGACCGTGGCGTTCCGCTCCCTACCCCCCTTTGAAAAGCGCCTGAAGAGCAACCAGGCAGGATACGTGGCCGTCACGGGGATCGTGCTGAGCCTGCTCCTGACGGCGATCACCCGGCTTCTGGCACGCGGACGGTCCCGTGCCATGGAAGCCAGGGAGGCACTGGCCATCAAGCAGAAGCAGCTTGAAGACCTGAATCTCTCCCTTGAACAACGGGTTGCCGAACGCACCGCGGAACTGGAGCGCCTGAACCGGGAGCTGGAGAGCTTCTGCTACTCCATCTCCCACGAAATACAGGCGCCGATTGCCCGGCTGGATGGTTTCAGCACGGCAATTGCCGAGTCCGCCAGGGATGCCGGCTCTAACGAGGTGCTCTATCTGGCGGAAAGGCTCGGGGTGGCAAGCCGGAAGTTGAGAGACGTCATTGACAGCCTGCTGGTTATCTATCGCCTTGGGAGCACCGAGATGGAGATGGTGCCGGTGGATCTCTCTCAGCTTTGCGGCCAGATATTTGACGAACTGCGGGAACATGAACGCACGATCAAGGTTACCATTGCCCCGGACGTGGTGGTGCAGGGTGATCACCGGATGCTTGAAACCTGCATTCGGCACCTTCTGGAGAATGCAGTGAAATACAGCGCCAGGAATCCGGAAGCGGCAGTCGAGTTCGGGGAAATAATACAGACGGGGGAAGCGGTCTTTTTTGTAAGGGACAACGGTGTGGGGTTCGACATGGCATTTGCCGGCAAGCTCTTCGAGCCTTTCTGCCGCCTCCATTGCGAGTCCGAGTTCGAGGGGAGCGGCACGGGCCTTCCTACCGTGCAGCGGATCATCGAACGGCACGGCGGGAGAATCTGGGCCGAGGCCACCCCGGGAAATGGGGCAACGTTCTTCTTTACTCTCGGCTGACGCGAACCACCATACAAACAGAGGCCGTCACCCCTTCACGGATGACGGCCCCATTAATTCTGCGGCAGGCGGATTGCCGGGCTTTCTAGCGGCTCTTCACCTCGGCCCTTTCCCCGAAGCTCTCCTTAACCCCTTTGGCCATGCCGAGCATGGTGAGAACTGCCGGGACCAGCTGGGCCACGATGATCAGGGCGCAGAACCCGAGGAAAATCCACACGAACACGCCGCTGTTGTCTTCCCGCGCTCCCGATGCCGCCAGGGCCGACGTTACGCTCCCCATTACCAGTGCCAGTGTGCCGGCTGCAGTTCTCGCTCTCATGGCCGTCTCCTTTCTCATCGTATTCGTATTGTGCCGGTCTCTGACCGGGTTGTTTCCGAAACCTAGCGGGCACCTTCCTCTTCCTTGGCCGAGAAGAGCCCCTTCACCATGGAACCGAGCAGGACGATTGCCGGGATGGTCTGGAAGGCGACGACGGCGACGCCCAGGGCCAGGAACAGCGGGGCGAGGAATCCCCCTTCGTCGGCGGCTGCGCCGCTGGCGGCAAGGGCAGAAGAAGCGGTGGCTATCGTAACGATCAGGGCGTTGGCTATGGCTTTCATGGCATCCTCCTTGTTTTCCGGTGCTAACTGATTGCTTTTGTCTTTTACATAGCATCGGGTATGCCAGCAGGATGAAAAAACTTTATTAATTTGTAACCCACTACAATAATTAAGGAATTATTTGTGGCCTGGGATTGAAAAGGTATTGCGGTCGAGAGTGTTTGTATAGGGGGGACATACAAACGCGGGGGGATGAAACTCATCCTCCCGCGAAAATTTTACGTAACATACTGATATTACAGAATATTACCCATCGGTACCTGGTGCATATAAAAAGGATACGCCGCATGGACAAAAACAGCCGGCAACGATGACGCCCCTGCGGAAATCAGAACGAAACCCTTTCGGGTACCCCGTTCATCCTCTTCAGAACCTGTTGGACCTTGTTCCAGTCTATTCTCTCCTCGACGTGCTGCTCCTGCGCGATGCTCTTCACCTGTTCATCGAGATTCTCGTAGCGGTTGTAAATGTCCCGGTGCACTTCAAGGAACACCTGTCCCTCGGCAACCGTCATCTTTACCGGCTCGTAAATAATCTCTCCGGTGGTCTCCTCTGTCACGGAATTGAAGAAATCCTCCATGAATTCGGGAAAAACCCTGATGCAGCCATGGCTGCTGAAACTGTAGACCGATTCGGGCGCGTTAGTGCTGTGGATAAGAATTCCTGGTATCGACGTTTTCAGGGCGTATTTCCCGAGAGGGTTTTTCTTCCCCGGCGGGACAATGGTTTTCACCTCCTTCCCCCGCTCCTTCATCTCCTTCCGGATGGAGGGGGGGACACGCCAGGTGGGATCCTTCACCTTTCCGATGATCCGAAAATTGCCGGTCGGCGTATGCCAGTCGCGCTTTTCGGGATCATTTACCGGTTTCGGTTTTCCCACGGCGACAGAAAGCACCCGGTCAACCTCTCCGTTACGGAAATAGTAGAGAGTGCGATCAGGGATGTTTATGACAATGCCGTCGTCGATCTGGCGGGGGACAATCCGGCGGGTGTCGACACGCAGCACCTGTCCGGCCCTGAGGGGTTTCTGGGGGTCGATCCGGTTGAGCTGCGCCAGCCGCCGCCAGCTGACCCCGAATTTAGCGCCGATATAGCGCAGGCTTTCACCCTTGCCAACAGTGTAGGAGAATCTCTTGCCGATGATCACAGAAGACCGTGGTCTGGCGGTTTCGGTCGCTTCGGCCGGTTCCCCCCTCTCCACGGAGCGCATTTCACCGGGCTGCGGTTCGGCCGGCTCAACAGGCGCAGGCGCCGATTGGGGATGGAGATGCTCGGTGGGAGGGGCCATAGCCGGGCTTGCAGGAGCAGGGGGGGGCAAGGGGGAGACGCTGTCCATCGCCGGAGGGGGGAGTTGGTCATCCCAATCAGCGGTCTGCTTCGACACCGCGTCCCGGCTCGACGGCTGTGGTTCGTCCTTTTCTGCCTGGGCCAGCTCCAGTCGCTCAGAGAGAAGCTTTGCCTTGCCGGCGGCCAGATCGAACAGAACCTCTGCCCGCTTGCGTTCACCCCTGGCCAGGTGGGATTCCGCCCGGGCCACGGTCTCCTCGATGTTCCAGTACTCCTGGCGCGAAATACTGGAGGCAGACCGCTGCCGCAGCCCGGAAAGCTCCGTCAATGCCCGTTTTTTAGCAGTGGGAGGCGTCGAACATCCCGCAAAGAGAACTGCCGCCGCCAGAAAGGAAACCGTACCTCCCATCCCGACGCCGACCCGGCACATTAATGAGACTCTCTGTGCTGCATTTCCAGACAAGACCTCGTCCCCCTTCATCCGCATACCATACAACAATCCGTATACCACGGAACATTGCACGGTAACAAGGGATGCTTACGACCACTACAGGAGTCTGGCAGTGGATGCCGACACTGATGGCAACGCCGTGATTCTGTGCCCTTGCCAGGGGACGGACATTCATGATAGTTCTGTTTCAAGCGGCATCACCATGCCGCCTTTTACGTTGCACCGCGAAAAAGGAACAATCATGAACGAGACCGGTTTCCTCATTGACACCCATGCCCACATCGACGGTCACGACTTTGTCGCCGACTTCGACGAGGTGCTTGGCCGCGCCGCCGAGGCGGGGCTCTCCCATATCATCACCGTCGGCGCAGACCTTGAGTCGAGCCAGGCCGCCTGCGAACTGGCCCGCAAGCACGACCACATCTACTGCGCCGTGGGGGTCCACCCCCACGACGCCTCGCGGGTGACCGAACGCTGCTACCAAGTCATTCGAGAGTTGGCCCAGGGGAACCCGAAGGTGGTAGCCATCGGCGAGATCGGCCTCGACTTCTACCGGGATCGCTCCCCCCGCGACGAGCAGGAACGGGTTTTCCGCCACTTCATCCGCCTCGCCCGGGAACTGGCGCTGCCGATCATCGTCCACGACCGGGACGCCCACGACCGGGTCATGGCGATCCTGCGGGAGGAAAAGGCCGCCGAAGTGGGGGGGGTGCTCCACTGCTTTTCCGGGGACCTGGCCATGGCGCGCGAATGCGTGGAAATGGGATTTTACCTCTCCATCCCCGGCACCGTCACCTACCCCTCCAACGAACAGCTCCGCGAGGTGGTGCGCGGCATCAGGACCGAGCACCTGCTTATCGAGACCGACTGCCCCTACCTCTCGCCGGTTCCCCACCGGGGAAAACGGAACGAACCGGCATATGTCCGGCTCACCGCCACGAAGGTGGCGGAACTGAAGGGGCTCACCCTGGAGGACGTGGGGCGGATCACCTCCCTCAACGCCCGGCGGCTCTTCGGCATCGGCGGCAAGGACCAGGCGGCCCGGATCGCCTACCGGATCAGGAACTCCCTCTACCTCAACATCACCAACCGCTGTTCCAACCGCTGCTCCTTCTGCGCCAAGTTCGACGACTTCACCGTGAAAGGGCATTACCTGCAGCTTGACCACGAGCCGAACTTCGACGAGGTGATGGCTGCCATCGGCGATCCCGGCCCGGTGGACGAAGTGGTATTCTGCGGCTACGGTGAGCCGATGCTCCGCATCGACCTCATCCGGGAAGTGGCGGCCGAGCTCAAGAAGCGGGGTCTCCGCATCCGGATCAATACCGATGGCCAGGCGAACCTGGTCCATGGCCGCAACGTCCTGCCGGAACTGGAGGGACTTATCGACTGCATCTCTGTCAGCCTCAACGCTGCCGACGCCGAAACCTACGCCCGCCTCTGCAACACCCCCTTCGGCACGGCGGGTTTCGACGGCATCTGCCGGTTCCTCACGGAAGCGACGAAGCATATCCCGAAGGTAGTGGCCACGGCGGTCACCGTGCCGGGGGTTGACATCGCAGCCGTGCGGAGCCTTGCCGAGACTCTGGGGGTGGAATTCCGGGAACGGGAGTACGCCGAGGTGGGATAGCACCTGCCGGAACCGGTATTTTTATTTTAACTAAATAAAGCCTGCCCTCGGCGGGCTTTTTTTATTATCGCTGCTGCAACCATTCTCCTTGCATTCATGCGAATCAATCGCACCCGCGCCAATCACAAGCCTAACACCTTAATTTTACTAACCATTACAACCGCACCACATCCTTGTCATCGATCTTGAGTCCGCCAAACGTATAACTAAATTTTGCATGATTGCGAATTACCGGAACAATCACCCTCTGGCCACGCAAGCGACCAACATTCATAACCAATCGATTTACTTGAATTTTGTAAAATATACTCAATTTTATAACAATGGTATGCAAGTTGCTGAAGGAGAGATGTATGAAAAATCGTTAAATGTCGCGAACGTCATAAAAGGAGGTATCAACCATGTCGGACACGGTCAAGAACAGGGGATGGCAAGTGACCCTGGCGGGGACAGGCATCAACCTGGCCCTGGGAGTTCTCTACGCATGGAGCATCTTCAAGGGGGCGATCAAGTCGTCCATCGAAAAGGGGGGCCCCGGCGCATTCAACTGGGACAAGGCCTCCATCAACGACCCCTACGCAATCTGCTGCCTCGCCTTCGCCTTCTCCATGATCATTGCCGGCAAGGCCCAGGACAAGATCGGTCCGGCACGCACCGCCCTCATCGGCGGCGTTCTCGTGGGCACCGGCTTTGCCATCCTCTCCCAGAGCAACAGCTACCTAGCCTGGGTAATCGGCTTTGGGATCCTGGCCGGCTCCGGCTTCGGCTTCGGGTACTCGGCGGCAACGCCCCCGGCCCTCAAGTGGTTCCCCTCCAGCAAGACGGGTCTCATCGCCGGCATTGTCGTGGCCGGTTTCGGCCTGGCGCCGGTCTACATCGCCCCCCTCGCCACCTGGCTCCTGGGCTCCGTGGGGATCCAGACCTCCATGCTCATCCTGGCCGCAGCCTTTGCGATTGTGGTCTGCGGCCTCTCCTTCTTCCTGGTGAACCCTCCTGCCGGGTACGTTCCGGCCGACGCTCCCAAGAGTGATGCCGCAGCCAAGGCGGCGCCTGCCAAACCGACGGTCAATGCAACGGCGGGCGAAATGCTCAAGTCGGGCAAGTTCTATATCCTCTGGATCACCTACTTCATTGGCGCCGGCGCAGGCCTCATGGTCATCGGCAGCGTGGCCGGCATCGCCAAGAAGAGCATGGGCTCCATGGCGTTCCTGGCGGTTGCCATCATGGCGCTGGGCAACGCGGGCGGCCGCGTCGTGGCCGGCATCCTCTCCGACAAGATCGGCCGGATGGCAACCCTCTGCATCATGTTCGTCTTCCAGGCGGCCCTCATGTTCGCCGCCATCCCCCTCGTGGGGGCCGGGCACCCCAATGCCGTTCTCATCGTGCTCCTGGCCACTTTCATCGGCTTCAACTACGGCGCCAACCTCTCCCTCTTCCCCTCCTTCAGCAAGGACTACTGGGGGCTCAAGAACTACGGACTCAACTACGGCCTCCTCTTCACCGCATGGGGCGTGGGGGGCTTCGTGATGGGGCGCGTCTCCGAGATGCTCAACACCTCGACCGGCAGCTTCACCACCTCCTTCACCCTGGCCGGCTCGCTTCTGATCGGCGGCGCGGTCATGAGTCTCGCGCTGCGGCCGGCCAAGGCGGCCAAGCCGGCCGAAGTCGCCATTGCCGAGCCTTCAGCCCGTGGCGTGTTCATGGAAAGCTTCATGCGCGGCTGCGCCGACTTCCTCGGCTTCACCCCCAGTCCGCGCGGCTTCTGACGCCGGAAACAGCAACATCCATCATGCAAACGGAAAGGCTCCGCTCCAGCGGGGCCTTTTTCGTTCCCTGAATGATGACTACCGACACGAGAGAGCTTGACAAGGCGTGGCGCCGGCACGTATATCCAATGGGATTCCCGATTATTTCAAGCACGCTCCGGCCCCCCGCCGGATTCGGTGAAACCCCATGTACTGCGACCATTTCGGCTTCAGCGAACACCCCTTTGCCCTCACCCCGAACCCCGCGTTCCTCTTCCTGAGTTCGCGCCATCAGGAGGCGTTCGCCCACCTTCTCTATGGCATCGACACCCGCGCCGGCTTCATCGAGCTGTCGGGAGAGGTGGGCACCGGGAAGACCACTGTCATCCGGACCTTCCTCAACCAGCTCGACCCGGAAACCCATCGGACCGCCCTCGTCTTCAACCCGACGGTTTCCCCCCTGGGGCTCTTGCAGGGAATCATCCGGGAGTTCGGCCTCCCCGGCACGAGCACCGAGAAGAGTGAGCTCCTCGAAACCCTCAACCGCTTCCTCCTGGACGAAAACCGGGCCGGCCATACGGTGGTCCTGGTCATCGACGAGGCCCAGAACCTCTCCCCCGAGGTCCTGGAGCAGATCCGGCTCATCTCCAACCTGGAGACCGAGCGGGACAAGCTGATCCAGATCGTGCTCGTGGGACAGCCGGAACTGAGACACCTCCTGGCCCGGCAGGAACTCCGCCAACTGGACCAGCGGATCACGGTCCGCTACCACCTGGAGCCCATGGGACTCGACGACACGAAAAACTATATCCGCCACCGGATCAGGATCGCCGCCGGGGGGCGGGAGCCGGTGATTTTCTCCGCCGGCGCCGTAAAGAAGATATTCGGCTTTTCCGGGGGACTTCCCCGGCTCATCAACGCCGCCTGCGACCGGGCACTCCTCCTGGCCTACACCACCGAGGCCCGCGAGGTTTCGCCCGCCATGGCAGCCGCTGCCATTGCCGACGTGGCCACGGAAGCCCGCCCCCCCTCGCCGTCCCGACGCTTCGCGGTCGCTGCCGCCCTCATCCTGGTGGCGGCCCTGGGGGCAGGAACCTTCGCCGTGACGCGGAAAGGGGGCGAATCCCTTCCGTCCGCATCCCCTCCCCCGACCGAGCCGGCCGCATCCGGCGAGCAACCCCTCAAACGCACGGCGGCCTTAGCCGGCCTTGCCGCCGTGCCGGAGAAGGACAACCTCTCGGCCGCGGTCAATACCATCCTCCGGTCGTGGCAGGCTCCACCCGTCGCCTCCAGTCCGTCACCAGCCGATCTCCGCTCCCTTGCCCGGGAGCGGGGGCTGACCGTGACCGAACTCTCGGGCACCCTCAATGACCTGGCCCGCCTCGACACCCCCGCCCTTCTCCACATCACCCTTCCCCAAGGGGGGAAACGCCTCGTGGCCCTGACCTCCCTCGACAAAGGGCACATCGGCATCGATCCACCCATTGCCGGACACTCGACCCTGACCGGGGGTGAGCTGTCGACACTCTGGAGCGGCCGCGCTTCGGTGATCTGGAAGAATTTTCATGGCATTCCCTCCCGGCTGAAGCCGGGGGGGAGGAGCAAAGCGGTCGGACAACTGCAGGAACTGCTGAAGGGAGCGGGATACTACGCAGGGAGGATATCCGGAACCTACGACACCGTCACCCAGGAGGCAATCCGCTCTTTCCAGACGGCGGAGGGGCTCGATGCCGACGGCAGGACCGGGGAAAAGACCCTGCTCCTCCTTTACCGGAGAGCCGGAGGGTTCTTTCCGCCCGGCCTCACCCAGGGAAAAACGGCTGCCCGGACAGAGGCGGGTGACCGTTCCCGGGGAAAAGTGGCACAGACACGATCAAACGGAGAGCAGAGCCGATGAGCCTGATACTCGATGCACTGAGAAAAATGGAGCAGGAACGCAAGGCCCGCCAGGGTGGCGGCATTGACATCCGACCGGATGTGCTGGGGCATACCCGTATCGAATCCGCAGGGAGGTCATGGGGAAGCAAGCCCTTCATCCTCGTTGCCGCCGGCATCGTCCTCCTGGCGGCGGGCGTCGGGACAGGCATCGTGCTGAAGAAGGGAACCGAAGGTGAAAAACCGGAACAGTCCCGCTCCGTCGACCGGAACAGGCCACTTCCCGTTGAGGAGGTGACCTCTGTCACAGTCCCTTCCCCCCCACCCCTCACGCCCACCCCAACGGAAGCGCCACCGGCTGCCATACCGGCGAAACCGGCAGCGCCCCCAGCACCCGTCGCGGCACCGGCTCCGGCGCCGAAACCGGTTCAGCGCTCTGTCGCAGCGGAGCAGCCGGCACCTTCCGAGTATCCCGGGGCGAACCTCACCGTCTCGGGCATTGCCTGGCAGGAGGAGCGGAGCCTGCGGCGGGCCGTGGTGAACGGGAACCTTGTGGGAGAAGGGGCCGAGGTTGCCGGCGCCCGGGTGGTCGAGATCGGCGAGCGGCGCGTGAAATTCTCTCAGGGTGGCCGGACCATCAGCGTATCGCTTTCATCTCCGTTCCAGGGGCGTTGACTGGAAGAAGACGCGGTTGAGCGTTACCTGTTCCCCTTCTTCCGGGTGGGGCGCTCGAAGCGGCTGACGGGAATGGTGATCCCCTTCTTTACGTCGCCATAGTCCACATTGACCGCCGAGGGGATATCGCCCCCAAAGGTTGCGTAGACAGTCCCCTCGGCGGGTTCCCCACCGCCGTAGACATCCCTCACCTTCAGATAATACACCCCGCCCGCCGCGACCCGCAGAAGGTAGTTTCCCTCCTTGCCGGACCGCTCCGAGACGAAAAGCGGCTTTCCCACCATTGTTGGCGAGGTGAACGCAAAGACGATGACCCCCTCAACGGGTTTTCCATCCCCATCGACGATTGTCCCTTCAATGGCGGTAAACCCCGCGGGACGTGCCGCTGCCGTTTCTTTGCCAAAGGGACGAACGCCGGCAATGGTCCCGGCGCCGGCCGTTTCCCCACCCTTTACGGTGAACGTCGCAGGCATTCCCTTGGCATCGGCGGCAACAAGAAAGAGCTCCCCATCCTTCGGCGGACCGATCTCCTTGCGGTTGTTCCGCTTGATCGCCGCCAGGTAGTAGGCGCCCGCCTCCACCGCGACCGAGAACCGGCCGTCATCGTCCAGATCCTCCACATAATCGGGAACCAGCCAGTACCGGTCCGGGGCCGGCGGCGGACCGGCGCCCCGCCTGAACAGCACAACCGAGCCGTTAGCCAGCGGATTTTCCCCCTCGCCCAAAACCCGTCCGTTCAGCGTTCCGGTCTGCACCGGACCGGCCGCTACGGCGCCACTCGCCACAAGCAGACCGAGAACCGCTCCCCACAGCAGCCTGAAAATCATCATTGCCTCCCCGGTGTATGGCCCACACGGCCCATGAACATTCCTATTTGCAGTTGCTGTCGCCCGGCACATAGGCCTGGGTCGTGGCTGACGCGGTGTTGCTGTAAGGCGATTTATCGCTGCCCCGATAGGCCCGCACCCGGTAGGTATAGCTCTTGAGGGGTTCGATGCCAATGGCATCGACATAGGTGGTAACGTTGGCACCCACCGTGGCCGTCTTCACCCACTTGTCGTTCCATGCCTTGACCTCGATTTCGTACCCCTCTTCATCCGATGCCATGTCGGCCCAATTCAGCCTGATCGTGAAGGCATTGAGGGGGGTGGCGGTCAGGGTCTGGGGCTGGGCGGAGATGGCCGTCCCGCAGGCGATGTTCGTGTAGAGCGCCTCCCAGCCGGTGGTGCAGGCAGCGGTTTTCTCGGCCTTGACGCGGTAGCAGTACTGGATCGACGGGGTAAGGCCCGGATGCGTGTAAATCGCCGTCCCCCCCGCAACGGTGGCGATCTGCGTTGCGCTGGAGCAGTCACCATTGTTGCACCCGTAGATGACGAAGCGGGTCTCGTCGGGGATCGGGTCGCCCCAACCGAGCAACAGCGAGGTATCCGTTGCCGGCGTGACGGTCAGGACACCCGGCGCAACGGGAGCGGGTGTGGTTGCTGTGGCGGTGGCGCTGGCCGGCCCCGTGTACCCGGCGGTGAAGGTATACCCCGCCGACTGCTCCTCGGCGCCGACGGTTGCCGACGGCTCGGTTGCCGCGTACTTGCGCACCCTGATCCAGTCCCAGTCCGTGGCGTAGGGCTGGTCGTTGGAGGCGTCGGTATCATAGCGGCGCCCCAAGACGATGGGCTCCGCCGCCACGCCGTTGTTGACGTTCCCCGCGTTCCAGTAGAGGACGCCGGTATCGAAGTTGGTCGCCTGCATATTGACCCACGACGCATCTATCACGGCCATGGAGTAGAGCATGTTTGCGGTGGTCGTCGGGGTTCCCCCCTTGGCGGTGTAGGAATTGTTATTGATAAAGTGGACATAGGCGGGGTGCTCAAGCCACCCCACGTTATTGTACGACCCGGCAGAGAACCCACCGATGATCTGTCCGTCGATGGCAAACGAGGTGGTCTTCGCCTTGATGTCGAGAATGACTCCCGGCGAATAGCTGGTTTTGGATGTCAGTCGGCCCGTCACGTTGGTGCCGTGGAGATAGCCGCCGGAGACCGAGAAGCCGGTGCCGTCGGTGACCGTCCATTTGGTCGTGTCAATGGCGTTGTCGGTGAAATCATCGAAGAAGTCGAAGACGAGAGCGCCGCTGGCGATGCTTTCGGCGTTGGGATTCCCGTAGTAGAGATGGATGGTGCTGCTGGTCCTGGTCTTCACCCAGACCGTGGCGGTGGAGCTGTCGGTCTTCTTCTCGATCCAGTAGGGGAGTTCCTGGTTGGTGGCGGGATCGAAGAAGCGGATATCCGAGAAATCGGCTTTCATGCCGGCATCATAGGCAACCGTCATCTTTGTCTGGAAGTTGGGCTGGAAGTTGGCAATGGTGATCGGCTTGCGGCGGGTCCACGAACCTCCCCCGCCAGAGGAGAGCCCCACGTTCACCGCCTTGATCTGGTAGGTGTATGCGGTGCCGGGGCAGACACCGGTGTCCTCGTAGCTGGTGGCGTGACCCGGCGAATAGCCAACGAGCGAGAAGTTGCTGCATGGGTTCCCCATACACCGCTCAATCCGGAAACCGGTGTCGGAGGGTGAATTGTCGGTCCAGCGCAGGGTGACGGAGGTACTGCTGGATGCGGAGGCGGTCAGACTGGTGGGCGCCAGGACCGTCGTGGATGCCGAAACGATGCCGTTGGTGTTGTAGGCGCTGTAGGAGGTGCAGGATGCCGTCCGCTTGGCATGGAGCCGGTACCGGTACGTGGTGTCGGGGAGAAGCCCCACGTCATTGTAGGACGTGGGGCCCGCGGGAAGCTCGATGGTGTCCGCTCCGCTGAAATCGCACGTGGCGCCGCTGCAGCGCTCGATGACGAAGTTGGTCTCGTCGTTGCTGGCGTCGGTCCAGGTCAGGTTGATCTGGGATTCGCTTCCCCTTGTGGCGCTGAAGCCGGTCGGGGCCGCGATGGTCGGCGTGGTGATCGACTTGGTGGCGCTCGGCTGGCCGGTGTAGAGCCAGTCGGAGGTATAGCAGCCGCCGGCCTGCTCTTCAGCCCCGAGGGAA
This sequence comes from Geobacter metallireducens GS-15, assembly GCF_000012925.1. Classification (NCBI taxonomy): domain Bacteria; kingdom Pseudomonadati; phylum Thermodesulfobacteriota; class Desulfuromonadia; order Geobacterales; family Geobacteraceae; genus Geobacter; species Geobacter metallireducens. The sequence continues at coordinate 2,797,582 of NC_007517.1, forward strand.
ACCGTGGGAATGGCGGCGGCATAGCGGGAGGTGATTTCCTGGGCGGTGAGCGCGCGGTTGTAAATCCGCACCTCGTCTATAAGGCCGTTGAAGTAGCGGCCGGGATAGTCGAGGACACCGACCGCCAGGTTGACGGAAGAGAGATTCGGCAGATAGGGGAGTGTCGTGGCCCCCACCTGCTGGCCGTTCACGTAGAGCGTTGCCGACTGGCCGTTCAGGACCGCAGCCACGTGGTTCCAGGCGTTGAGGGTGGCCGTGGCGCCGCTTCCCGGCACATAGTCGTTGCACCAGGTCGGCATGCTGGGACGGCCGCTGTTCTGGATGCTCAGGGCGAAACCGAGGCCGTTGCAGCCACGGCTGCTCCAGGAAACGATGCCGTTGTATGAAGCGTCGGCATAGACCTTGGGATAGATCCATGCCTCCACCGTCGCGACACTACCAGTCGGCACGTTGGGGGCCGCCCGGTTGGCCCAGGCCCCGCCACCGTTCAGGCTGAGGGCATTGCCGTAGGGGCCGCCGCTCACAACACCGTAGGGAGCGCTGAAACCGTTCATGGTCAGGTCGTTACCGGCGCCGCTGAAGTCCTTCGTGGTACCGGTGGTGGTCCCGGCATTTTCATTGAAAGGAAAGTAGGCCATGAGGCCGGAACCGAACACCCCAGATTGGGAACCGACAGCCAATGCCGACGGGTTGCCATAATACAGATAAATGGAAGCCGTTTTGCCGGTCTTGAGCCACAAGGTGGCCGTGGCGCCGTTGGTCTTGCTCTCGATCCAGTAGGGGAGCTCTCCACCGGTGCCTTGATCGATGAAGCGCAGGTCGTTGAAATCGGCCTGCATGTCGGCATCGTAGGGGATGGTCAGTTTCACGAGGAAATCCGGCTGGAAGTTCGCAATCGTCAGGGGAGCGCGCCTGCTCCAGCAGCCGCCGCCGGCGGAGGAGAACCCTTCGTTGACCGGCCGAACCTGGTATGTGTAGCTCGTGCCGCTACAGACGCTTGAATCGGTATAGGAAGTGACGCCGGCGCTGACCGAACCGACCTCGCTGAAGGTGGAGCAGCCGGCATCCTGGCACCGTTCGATCTTGAAGGAGGTTTCCGAGAAGGTGGTGTCGGTCCACGAAGCCGCCACCTGGGTGCTTGAGGGCGTGGTGAGGGTCAGGCCCGTCGGAAGCGGGACCGTGGTGGCAACCTCCTGCTCGGCGCTGTAGGGGGTATCCCAACCGCACCCGCCCCCCTTGTAGGCCCGCACGCGGTAGCGGTAGGTCGTGTTGGGAAGGCGTCCGTAGTCGGTGTAGCTCGTCACGTTGGCGGCGACCGTCGCGATCTGGCTGAACGTCGTACAGCCGGTGCCGGTGCACCGCTCGATCTTGAAGCCGGTTTCGTCGCTGGTGTTGTCGGCCCAGCCAAGGACGACGGATACCTCGGACTGGGCAGTGGCCGTGAAGGCCGATGGTGCCTGGGGATCGGAGAGGGTGGCGGGAACCGCGGCGGTATAGGTTGCAGGCCAGCCGGTGACCCACGGTTTGATGGACTTCACCCGGTACATGTACGTTCCGGCGCAGGCGGTGGTATCGCTGTAAGTTACGGTAGCAGTGGCATTCTGGGGAATGGTCACCGGGAAGCCGCTGTCAAGGGTGGTGAAGTCGCAGTTGAGCCCCTCACACCGCTCGATCTGGAATCCGTCCTCGTTGGTGGTGGTATCGGTCCAGGAAAGGTCCACGCGGGTGCCGCTCACCGCCGTCACCAGGCCGGCCGGTGGCGCGGGGGTCGAGGTGCTCTTGCAGACCACGTCGGAATATGCCGAATCCCCCGTGGGGATCAGCGTCTTTATCCGGTAGCAGTAAGTCTGGGCAGCATCCACCCCCCGGTCCACATAGGATGTCGTATTGGCAGCGGACGTGTCGATCTGGACGAAGTTGCTGCATCCGGCGCCGGTGCAGCGCTCGATGCCGAAGCCGGTTTCCGACCCGGAGTTGTCGCTCCAGGCGAGCGTTATCCGGTCCACTGCAAGGGGCGTCGTGTCAAGCAGCGGGAGGACTGCCTGGTAGTTGCTGAGCGCCGCCGCCCCCGTGGCCGTATGGTTGACGGTAAGGGGGATGCGGACGGCAAACGTTGCACCGCCGAGGGTAAAGGGGCCATACTCCTTCGTGCCAGCGGTGGCGGTCGGGGCAACGGCAGCAAGCTTTCGCACCAGAACCCAGTACCAGTCGGTCTGGTATGCCTGGCCGCCGTAATAGTCCCCGTAATAGGTCAGGCCAAGACCGAGAGGCTTATTGTTGATGGAATAGCTCTTGGACATTGGACTTATGTACCACGCGCCGGTGTCCCAGTTGTACCCCTGGATCGTCGTAGTGGCGCCATCGGTGCTGTATATTGAATAGCCCATGTTGTTGGCCGGCACCGAGGTGGTGGTCACGGCGGTAATCCATTCGCCGTATAGGTTATACCCGCCGTGGCTGGGCCCCACCGAGATGCCGAAGTAGTCGTAGGTCCCGTTGTAGACACCGCCCACCATGTGGGTGTTGGCAGCCAGGGTCGTCGTCTTGACTTTGAAGGTGGCGAGCATGCCGTTAAGCATCTTGAACGTTGACACCAGCCTTCCGCTGCTGTTGTTCCCCCGCAGGGTCCCGTTCTGGACAGTGAAGTTACCGGCGCTCCCAAGGGTCTGGGTCCACTTGGCGCCGTTGATGGCAGTGTCGGTGAAGTCGTCGAAGAACTCGAAGGTGGCATCGCCGTTGTCAACGGAGGGCGCAGTGGTGTTGCCGTAGTAGTAGTAGAGGGTCTTGGTCCCCACGGGGATGGAGGAGACTTTCTGCCAGATTCTGGTGCCTGTGGTGTTGCACTGGAGTTGCTGCACCCACTGGCTGAGAAGCGTCCCGTCACTCTCGGTGGCGCGGATATCCTCGCAGCCGGTCGTAACGGCGGGGCTGACGGCAAAGGCCGCCGGCGGCAGGACCGTCGTCTGGGCGGTGGAGGTGACGCTCTCCAGCTCCCAGCCGCAGGATGCCGTCTTGAAGGCCGCGACCTTGTACGTGTAGCTGGTGCCGGGGGTCAAGCCGGTGTCCTTGAACGATGTGGTATTTGCGGGAAGATCGCTGCCGACCTTGCTGAAGACGGAACACCCTGCGCCCGCACAGCGGTAAATCCGGAACCCGGTTTCATCACTGGTGGTGTCGGTCCATGCCAGATCGATCTGGACCTCAGTGCCACGGCTTGCCGTAAACCCAGAAGGGGGCATGGGGGTTGGCGTTGTCACGCTACGGGTATTACTTGCTAGCCCGTCCCACATGATGGGGAAGGTACCGCCGAAAACCGCTTCCTCCCCGAGTGTCACTGTGGGCTCCGGGGCTGCGAACTTGCGAACCCGCGCGTTGTCGAGCTTGAATACCTGGTTGTAGTTGGCGAAGCCCACCTTGAATGATGGAGCCGTGCTGTAAGTGCTCGCATAGAAGGAGGTGGCGTCGCTGGAGCTGGTGCCGTGATAGTAGTTGGCCCCCGTAGTCGGCAAGACTTCGAACCGGAAGTATTGCCACACATCCGAAGAGATCGCCTTCTTGTTGTCCCCGCGGCTGTTTCCATCCTCGTAGACCGCCAGGCGGTTCCCGCCGCCGTCATAGATCGGGTAGGCCGCATAGGCGAAATCGGTGTAGCTGACGTCGGCGGTGGTCGACTTGATACCGGGCATCATATATTGGCCGCCCGAGCGGTAGTGGTTCACCTCGAAGACAAAGGGACGGCTGAAGTTCGCAACGGAGTACATCCCCGTGGACCAGCTGCCTGGGCCGCCGCTCGACAGGAACTCGCCGCCGGTTTGTGAGTAATAGGCGCCCGACGTGGTCCACTTTGAGGTGTCTATGGCAGCGGAAGCAAAGCCGTCGAAGAGCTCGAATACCAGCGGACCGTTGCCGGCACCCGTGGCGCCCCCATTACCGTAATACAGGGAAATCGTATTGAACCCGCCGGTTTTGATCCAGAATGTGGCGGTCGTGCTGTTGGTCCTGCTCTCGATCCAGTAGGGAATCTCCCTTTGGGTCGTCTCGTCGTAGAAACGGATGTCGGTAAAATCGGCCTTCATGTCGGCATCGTAGGGGATGACGACTTTTGTCTGGAAGTAAGGCTGGAAATTGGCGATGGCGAGGGGAACCTTCCGGCTCCAGGTGCCGCCGTTGCCACGGGAAAGGCCCTGGTTTACGGCGCGGACCCGGTAGGTATAGGTGGTCGAATTGCAGGCTGATGCATCTGAAACGCTTGTCGCGCTGGGGGCGGTGAGGACGACGACGCTGTAATCCTGTTCGGCACAGGTCGTGCCAAGGCAGCGCTCGACATTGTAGCCGGTTTCGGATCCGGCCGTATCGGTCCAGGCAAGGCTTACGGTGGTGGTGTCCGCCGCCGTGGCTGAGGTCAGGCTTGGGGCTGCGGAGGTTGTGGTTGCCTCGGCGACGCCGCTGTAGGGGCCGTTCCAGCCGGCAGCCGACGTCTTGTACGCCCGAATCTGGTAGCGATAGAGCGTGTCCGGCTGTACCGCCACGATGTCGCTGTAGGAGGTGGCGCTGGCGGCAACCGTATCGATCTGGGTGAAGGTGCTGCATCCCGATCCGGTGCAGCGTTCGATTTTGAAACCGCTCTCGTCGTTATTCGAGTCGCTCCAGGCGAGGTCGATCTGCCCCTCGCTCCCCCTGGTGGCGGTCAGGCCCGTGGGGGCCGTGGGGGTCGGCGTCGTGGCACTGGCGGGCGTGGAGAACTGGGACTGCCAGTCAGCGGTCTTGTAGGAAAGAACCTTGTAGGTGTAGGTGGTGGCGGCGGTGACGCCAGTGTCGCTGTAGGTGGTGACGTTGGACGCGACGGAGCCGATCTCCGCGTAATCCGCGGCACTGCAGGACACAGTGCTCCCGGTGCAGCGGAAGATGCGGAAACCGGTCTCGCCGGTGGTGTTGTCCTGCCAGGTGAGATTGACGGTGGTGGTGTTGGCGGCAACGGGGGTCACGACGCTGGGGGGCGGCGGGCTGGTAAGCACGATATCGCGCTCGATCCAGCGCTGATCCGGCTGCCCGCTCTTGAATGGCCGGACGCGGTAGCAGTACTCTTCGCCGACGTTGAGCCCCGTATCCGAGTAGGCGGTCGTATTGGCGGCAGTGGTAGTGAGCAGCTGCCAGGGGTTGGATGAAGTGCAGTTCCCCACCTGCCGCTCGATGGTGAACCCGTCCTCGCCGGTGGAGGTATCGGTCCAGGCGAGATCGGCCTTTGTGTAGAAGGGAGAGGCGGTAAAGGGGGAGCTCGCCTGCAGCGGCGTGCCGTCTCCCTTGAAAACGAGGTAATCGGCGTTTCCCGTAGCGTTGGTGGTATACCCCGCCACCAGGGTCTCGCCCAGGGAGTTGACCGTCACCGCCAGGGCCTGGTCGTAGCCGTTGGCAGCGCCGTTGTAGATGGTGGCGGCGAGGAGGTTTCCCGCGTAGTCGAATTTCACCGCCATGGCATCGGTGGTCAATCCGCTGGCAGGCCCCGTATAGCCGACGACACTAACGTTGCCGCTGACATCCATGGCCATGGCGGTTGCATAGTCATCGCTCGAGGGGCGGAGGTGGACCTTCTGCCAGACCACGTTTCCGGCGCTGCTGTAGCGGATGATGATGAAGTCGTGGTCGCCGGTTCCCGTGAGGGTCGTGCCGGCCACCACCACGGTGTCGTCGATCAGGTCGTATTTGACCGTGATCCCCTTGTCGTCGGCATTGGGGTTGCCTGCGGTAGTTCCGTCGTAGCTCTTCTGCCAGATGACCCGGCTGGCGGTGGGCACCGCCTTTCCGTCATACTTGACGAGGATGATGTCGTCGTTGCCCGCGGCGTTGCGGGTGCTGCCGGTGACGTAGACGTTACCCACCGCGTCCACGGCCAGGCTCTGGCCATAGTCGTCGCCGTGGCCGGCGCCGTCGAGGATGTGGTCCCAGATTTTGACGCCGGTGGCGCCGTTGTATTTGGCGGTGTAGATGTCGTAGTTGATGCCGTTGTGACGGTAGCCGGTAATGACGATGTTCCCGTCCTTGTCAAAGGCAACGGCCGAGGGATAGTCGTTGCCGCCGCCGTCGTAGGGGGTGGCCGACCAGGCGGGTATCGCCTTGCCGAAGCCGTCCAGGGGCGGGGTGGCGGCATACTTGAGCAGGTAGATGTCGTCATTGTTGGCGGCGTTCTTGCCGTACCCCACCACCGCCACGTTGTTGGAGCCGTCGACGGCGGTGGCGATGGCCCGCGCCCGGTCGTCGATGCCGCCGGGACCGTTGTACTGCCCTTCCCAGAGGGGAATCCCCCCGGCAGCGGGATACTTGAGCGTGAAGACGGAATTGATGTTCCTGGCCGCCGGGGCGTAATAGAGAGAGGAGTAGCCGGTCACGATGGCGGTGTTGCTTCCGTCCACAACCACGCTCTTGGCGATGTCGAGCTCGCTGTCCACATCGTTATAGCGCTCTGACCAGAGGAGTGCTCCGGTTGTATGGTCGAGCTTGACCGTGTAGTAGTCGAAACCGGTCAAGGTGGCCAGGCTGTAGCCCGTAACCACGGGGTTATTGTCGGGCCCCACGGCGATCGCTTCCGCGTAGTCCTCGCTGTTGTCGCTGCTGTTGAAGACGTAGTTCCAGGTAGGCGCGAGATAGTTCACATACAGGGTGATGACGCTGATCTCGTCAGAGGGGTTTGAGCTGCCGTTCAGGGCGTTGTAGGAACGGACCCGGTAGTAGTAGGTGCTGTTGGCCGTGAGCCCCGTGTCGGTGAAGGTGGTCACGTTGGCCCCCACCGTGCCGACCTCGGCCCAGATCCCCTCGCTGGTGAGCTTGCGCTCGATGCGGAAGCCGTCCTCGTTGGTGGAGTTGTCGGTCCAGTCGACCTTGACGGACGTGTTGGAGAGGACCGTCGCGGTCAGGTTGCCCGGCGAATTCAGGCTCCCGGCGTCCAATACCACCTGCCAGTAGTCGTAGTCCGATGCGCCGGCGGTCCAGACATCGGACCATCCCCCAACAACCACCACGAACTCGTTGTCCGTGGTCTTGATGCCGAGCCCCACCGCCTTGTCGCTCTTACCTGCCGTCCCGTTGAAGGCCGTGTGCCAGAGCTCGCCGGCACTGGCGGCTCCGTTCTGGTACTTGATGCAGAGCATGTCGGTGGTGCCGGCACCCGTGAGGGTGTAGCCGCCCACATAGACGTTACCGCCGGCATCCAAGACGATGTCGGTGCCGAAGTCGTGCCCCCCTCCCCCCGAATCGTAGAGCTTGTCCCACGCCTTCGTGCCGTTGGTCGAATCATACCGGATGACGACGAGATCCTCGTTCCCGGTGAGGGTGGTGGCATACCCCGTCACATAGACGTTTCCCCCTCCGTCCAGCGCAAGGGCGGTCGGCTCGTCGTCCATGTTGGTCGGTCCGTTGTAGGTAGCGCTCCAGAGCAAGGCGCCATTGGTCCCGTTGTACTTTGCCGTGTAGATGTCGACGTTGGTGCCGTTATTGACCGAGGCGGCAACGACAACGTTCCCCGAGCCGTCCACCCTCACCTTCCGTCCCGCGTCGGCATTGGTGCCTGCCGAGCTGTCGCGGTTTTCCCAGAGCTTGGTGCCGGCGTAGTCGTACTTGATGGTGAGAACGTCGAAATCGGTGCCGTTCCACGACTGCCCCGTCACCGCCACTCCCCCCGGCCCCGTGGCTATCGCCGCCAGCTTGTCCGTGCCGTTGGCTGTTCCGTTCCAGGTGGCGATCCAGAGGGGGGTACCGTCGGGGTTCGGTCCGTTCACGCCGAACTTCAGGACGATGTAGTCCTCGTTGCCGGACGCGTTCTGCACAGAGCCGCCCACATAGACGTTGTTGAGCCCATCAACGGCGATGGCCGTGCCGATGTCGTTGCCGCCGGCCGGAGCGTTATAGGTATTCTCCCAGAGCTTTGCACCGTCGCTTCCCCGGTACTTGACCGTGTAGATGTCAAAGTTGCTGCCGTTCCAGGCAAAGCCGGTGACGATGGCGTCATTGTTGGAGTCCACGGCGATGGCAGTGGCTTGGTCGGAGCCCCCCGCCCGGTTGTAGGAGGCGCGCCACGCTACCGTGCCGTCGGGATTGAACTTCACGGTCCAGTAGTCGTCATCGGTCAGGCCCGCAAGGTTACGGTAGCCGGTAACGATGAGCCGTCCGTCACCATCCACTACCGACGCCTTTGCCTCCTGCTTCCCCGCCTGGGGGGTGTCACCCGCATCCCGGAGCTTGTCGCCGCCTGCGCCGAAAACCGGTACCGCCATGGACGCCACAAAGAACAGCAGCAAAGCCAACCGTGAAATAGCACCGGCTGCCGTGCCACGAACCAATTGTCTTAACGCATATATCATCGCAATCACCATTGTGTCTTGGAGTTCCAGGAGTTGTCGGGCCACACGCCAGTCGGGTGACAGTTCACGCGACTCTGCCCTTTCCCCTTCGGGAAGGTGCCGCTCCCCTCGCCGGCGGCGCCGCCGGAAGCCACCCGGCCGCGGTGTTTCACATCGAGGCAGTTGGTCTGCATGAGCCGCGGGAGGCTCGAAACGTGGGGAACGTGGCACTTGGAGCAGGTGAATGTGTGCATGTCGTTCTTGCCCCACCCTTTCACCGTCTGGTGAACGCGGTCAACGCCTTTCCACGGCTTCGTCTTGTCAGTGCCGGCAGTCAGGTTCGACTTGGGATGGCACCGCATGCAGAGACCGGCAAACTTCGTGTCTTCTTCCGTGATCCTGCGCCAGCCGAAAGTCCCCTGGTCAAGGTTGACATAGGGGGTCGGTGTCGGGTTCTGGTATCCTCTGCTACCCCGGCTGCCGGTGATCGCTCCGTCCAGGGGGAACTCTTCCTTGTAGGGAGAGGTCATCCAGGTCCCCTTCAGAAGCGGGACGGCATAGGCCTGATCGCTGCCGAGGGACGGGCTGACCCCGTGGGGGTCGTGGCAGGGGGTGCAGAGACCGTCGATGGTACCCATGGCATTGTTCGTAAGGGAGGACGATGCCTTGAAGTGCCCCCCTTTGACCGTGATGCCCTTGAACGACGTCCGCTTCATGTATCCCGCCTGCCCCTGGCCGAACTTGTCGGTATCGCGATACCCCCTCACCGAGGAGATTGCGCCGAAGGTGGAGAAATAACCCCAGGGGGTGATGCCGCTGTTGCGGGTCAGGTGGCAGTCGAAGCACTGGCCGGCGCCGGTGTTGTAAGGGTTGACCGAATTGCTGTCCGAATTCGACGACGCCTTGTAGGTCATGGCGTAGCCCCCCTTGCCCGCCTGGGTCTCCTTCAGGTTGCCGCCGTTCTTGGTGCCGTTGAAGGTGACGTAGCTCGTGGTTGTGCCGTTGGCCTTGGAGCCGTGGGAGCTGTGGCAGTCGTAACACTGGACCGCCTGGCCACCGCCGCGGGTATTGGGTATGTCGCCGTCGTAGCCGGTCTGGGTGCTCCAGCCACCCCGGTTTGCCGTCGCATTGCCATGGGCGGAAAAGGCCTTGGTCTGGTTCTTCCTGGCGGCATTGGCCGTGCCGGCGTACTTGCCCCAGGTCGTGGTGCCGGTCTGCTGGTAGCGGGCGGCGATGCTGGAGCGGTCCCACGCATACTGACGCGGGGTCTTGCAGTCGCCGAAGACATCGGTGTCGTTGTTCTGGTCGCTGTGGCAGCCGATGCAGTGGTTGGTAACCTTGGCCGCCTCGGCCCGCTCCGAGGCGGTCCCGATGTTGGAGGCCAGGAACTGGATGGCCGTGGTGGTGTTGTAGAAGGTGGGGCGGACCCTCGGCTTCCAGACCACCAGGTCCACCTTGGCGTTCTTCACCGACGAGTAAATCTTGTAGTTGTACCCCTCGTGGTAGTCCACATCGATGAGCCCCTGGGGGGTGGCCTCCCAGTGGCACTGGTAGCAGTCGGTGTTCTTAACCTCGCCGTTGGCCCGCTGGACGTGGTGGGAGTTGGAGCGCATCTGTCCCATGATGTCCATCCGCTTGCCGATGGTTCCCGAATGACACTTGGTGCAGTCCCGCGGCAGGCCAAAGGCGGTATGCTTCGGGATCGGCTTGGCGTTCTCGTGGCAGCTGTTGCACGCCTGCTTGTTGGCGTGGCTGTCGGCGAAGCGGTGCTCGTGGCAGGTGGTGCAGACCCGGCTCACGTTGTGGCCGTCGCCGCTCACGCTGGTGAAGTGTCTGGCGGAAGGTGAATGGCAGACGTTGCAGATGCCGTTGTAGGGCGCCGTGGTCCGGGCATAGTCAAGACCGCTCTGCTTCTTGGTGAATACCACGTCGGCACGGGTTTTCGGGATACCGAAACGGCCGTCGGAGGTGGTGGCCACCTTGTCGTGGATCATGTAGATATTGGAGTCCCCATGGGGGTCATGGCAGTCCCAGCAGAACTTGCCCCCCTTCCAGCTTCCCTGGTAACTGGAATAGGTACCCCATATGGGTGACTTGGTAGCTGAAGGGATCTTCGTCCACCCGCCCGAATCCTTGAATGCACGGTAGTGCTTATAGCCGAAATGGCCGGCCGAAGCCCGGGCCCTCTTCGGCTTGATGAAGCGGGTCCCCGACATCAGCGGATCGAAGCCGAGCGAGTACTTCAGGGGGTCATTCTCAGGAGCCCGGTGGCATTCGGTGCACTGGCCGCCGCTGTCGTCGTCATGGCACTGGAGGCATACCCCCATCATCAGGTACTGGTTCCTGACGTCATCCTTCTGCTCCGCCGTCCAGGTTCCGGCATTGACGTCGTGCCCCTTGTGGGTGCCGCTGGCGAAGGTGCCGCTGTCGGAGTCATGGCAGTTGACGGCCGTGCAGCCGGTCACCTGGATGTGACTGGGAAACTGCGTTACCGTGCTCCAGTTGCTCTGCCTGAAAACGATACCGACGGCCGTGGCCTGGGGGGCCAGGGAATCGGCCTGCCCCACGTGGCAGCCGATGCACTCGTCGTCGCTGCGGGTCATGTGGCAGTAGACGCACTCCTTCACGAAGCGGCGCTCGTACTGGCGGTGCATTCTGAGCCGGAAGGGATTGGTGGCGTCCTTGTGCAGAGCGTTGTTGTCGTGGCAATACCAGCAGGGGTTGCCGGGGAAATTTGCCGCCGGGTTCCCCGAAACCGGATAGGCGCCGGCAGAGGAGTAGCGGCCGTGGCCGGACACCGTCCACTGGGTGAGGCTGATGCGCGCCTGGGTGCCGTTGAATGAGTTGTAGTCGTCCTGGTCCGCACCGGTCGTCCCGTGGCAGCCGAGGCAGGTGACCGCCCCCGTCACCGCCCCCCCCCAGACCGGGTCGGTTCCGCTGGTATGGCACTTGGTGTTGGAGCAGGTTTTGGCAACCGGGTTGTAGGAGCCTCCATCCTTGAAGACCACGTCCTTGGTCTTGTTGACGTGGTAGGTGCCGTTCAGGTGCGAAGACTCCCCCATGCTCCCGATGGGAATGCCGTTGCTGTGGCAGGAAGCGCAGTCCCCGATAACGGTGGCGGCATGGCAGTTGTCGCAGCTGAAATTCGTTTCCGAGTGGCGGGGATGGGAGTTGGCGCGGGGAGTACCCGCCCCCTGGTTGGCGAACATCGGCATCGCCTCCATCCACTCCTGGCCAGTCGGGAAGGCGTACGCACCAAGCGCCCCAAAACGTGAGGGGAGAGTCCACACCTTCCCGCCTTCTATGCGTCCGTCATGGCAGCCGGTGTCAGAACAGCCGCCCCGCAGGTGGCCATGGCAGTCGTTGCAGCCGGCTTTGGTGGCGGTCCAGGGGAAGGCGCGGACGGTCTCGGGATCGGTGGTGCCGTCGCTGTGGCAATAGACATTGGAACAGACCTTGGTTGTTGAATCATAGGACGCATCCGTTCGCCCCACGATGTTCCACTGGGATGCCATCTTCACATCCCTCGTGCCGTTTACATGCTTCGTCGTATCGATGATGTTACCGGCACTGTCAGCCGTGGCACTGTGGCAATAGGAGCAAGGGTACTTCCGGATCCAGTGGGAGCCCACCAGCTTATTGTGGCCGTTGCTGCTCATGTTGAGATAGGGGGAGCACTTTGTTTTGTCGCTGTCCCAAGTGCCTCCCACGCTGGTGCAGTTGGCCTCGGTGCTGTCGGAGCTGCGGCCCCGGTGGCACGAATAGCACTGGATGGTGCCCGAATCGGACCAGCGCGCTACCGTGAACGGTGCACCGCCGCGACCATCGCTGTGACAGTAGAGATTGGCGCAGGTTCCGTTGCGGGGCGGGTTCTGGCTCGGCAGATAGCCGGGATAGGTGAGGACTCCGCTGTACGTGCCGCCGCTGTTGGGCGTTTTGGTGAACTTTACGACGAGCGCGCGCTTGGCGACGCTCGTGGCGTGGGCAAAGGGACGCGCCTCGGCGGTGTGGTCCGTGTGGCACGAGGCGCAACTCCCCGTCCCGGTTCCCAGGTAGTCGCCGTGTTTCTTGCCGGAACCAGAGACCGCCGGGTGGTTTCCGTCGCTTGGCGCCGCGCCATGGCAGGCGGAACAGCCGGTCGGGGCAGCAAGGGGCGAAGAGCCCCAAATCGGGGTCGCCGCCTCGAAGTGGCAGTTGATGTTCGTGCAGCTTCCGGGGGTGGGAGTTGCGCTCTGGGGGGATGAGGTGTGATTGCGGAAGGCGGTTGCAAGGGGTGAATTGTTGATGCGGCTCGAAATCCTGATGCTGCCGTTGCGGTGAGAAGCAGTGTACGAAGCGCTCCCCGGATGGCATTGGGAGCAGCTGCCAGGCACGGCGGAGGCGTCCATGTGGGTTCGGTGGTTCCCCTGAAAACCGCCCGAGCTTATGTTGCGGTAGGCATTGTCAGCGGGCCGGTAATCCACCGGGCTCGAAGAGCCGTGGCAGCTGTAACATTCCAGCGCTCCTTCGGCTGGGCCGGCCAGTGACAAGACGCCGACAAACAATAGCATCAACGACGAGCCAACTCTCTGACAAGTGCTCTTGCCTACCACGCCACCCCTCCCCCATTGCAATGCAAAGCACAGATTACGTCAAATGACTGAATATCACGCTCTTGTTTACAAGCGCCTCAGATCATTAGTGAATATCTCTTATATACCTAATAATCCAATCAACAAGTTATTGACACTATCCCTAGCCAAATAGCCGGCAACGTGGGTGAGCCACACACAAAAATATGCAATATCACCAAGTTGTATCTTGTCTGTAAATGTTTGAATGAAAAAAATGCAATAGTCGAGCCCATTCTCGAACAATAAAGGTGAAGATCTCCCCGGCGCGCAGAAGGAGATCAGTAGAAGGAATAAAAAAAGGAGCCGCTCGGCTCCTTTTTCAATACACCTATTTTCCCTTGGGATACATGTCGCTGGGGGGAGCGACGCCCCGTCCTTCAACCGGTCGATACTATGCGGCTACCGTCCTGGCGAGGAGACGCCGTTGTCGCCTAATCAGTTTCTCCGGAGAAAGTCTCCGTTCCCGGCTCACAGCGATTGTAGTCGTCGTCGAAGCGGACAATGTCGTCTTCGCCCAGATACTCGCCGCTCTGTACCTCGATGATGACAAGGGGGATCTTGCCGGGGTTCTCCAGCCGGTGGTTCCGGCCGATGGGAATGAAGGTGGACTCGTTCACGTTGACCACATACTCCTCATCACCGCAGGTCACCCTGGCAGTGCCGGAAACCACGATCCAGTGCTCGCTCCGGTGGTGGTGCATCTGGAGCGACAGCCGCTGCCCCGGATTCACTTCGATCCGCTTGATCTTGTAACTGGTGTTTTCCTCAAGGACCGTGTAGGTCCCCCAGGGGCGTTCTCCTCGTTCCAACACAGGGTCTCCCTCCCGTCAGCTTCTTACTGCCGGCTGACGCCTTTCCAGATAGTTTTTAAGGGCCTCGCGCCAGTCCTCCAACTCAAGCCCCGCATCATGGGTAAGCTTGTCGCAGTCGAGGACCGAATAGAGAGGACGGGGCGCCGGCCGTCCCAGCTCTTCCGTGCTCTGGGGGCGCACCGTCATCCCGACGCCAGCTTCGGCGAAGATCGCCCTGGCGAATTCGTACCAGGAGCAGGTGCCCCGGTTGGCGGCGTGGTAGGTGCCCCGACAGTTGTTCTCGATGAGTTCGGTGATGGCGAGGGAGAGGTCCGCGGTCCAGGTGGGGGAGCCGATCTGGTCATCCACCACGGCGATCTCGGTCCGCTCCCCGGCAAGCCGCAGCATGGTCTCCACGAAGTTCTTTCCCCCATGGCCATAGAGCCACTGGGTCCGGACGATGAGGTGGTCGGGGTTCTCCCGGGCCTTTTTCTCCCCCACGAGCTTCGATTTGCCGTAGACGCTCAGGGGATTGACCCGATCATCCTCAACGTAGGGTGTTCCCTTGGTGCCGTCGAAGACGTAATCAGTGCTCACCTGAACGAGGAGCGCTCCGATTTCCCGGGTCGCGGCTGCCAGGTGCCCCACACCGTCCCCGTTCACGCGCATGGCGAGGTCGACGTTGGTTTCGCACCCGTCGACATCGGTGTAGGCGGCGCAGTTCACCACCACCCGGGGCTTGAGGGTCAGGAGCACTCGACGCACCGACTCAGGCGAGGTGATGTCGATCTCCTCGATGTCCACCCCGCGCACGTCTCCCGGCAGCACCCGCATGAGGTCCTGGCCGAGCATCCCCTTGGCGCCGACGACGAGAATCATGACTCTCCTCCATACTGTTTCTCGTAATAGTCCCGATAGGCCCCCGAGGTGACCTCCTCGACCCAAGCGCCATTGGCCAGGTACCAGTCAACGGTCTCGGCAATCCCCCGCTCGAAGGTGTACGAGGGCTCCCAGCCGAGCTCCCTCTTGATCTTTGCGGCGCTGATGGCATAGCGCCGGTCGTGGCCCAGGCGGTCCTTCACGAAGGTGATGAGCCCCCGGCTCTCCCCCTTTGGCCTGCCGAGCCGCTCATCGAGGAGATCGCAGAGGAGTTGGACGATGTCGATGTTGAACCACTCGTTGTTTCCGCCGACATTAAAGACCTCCCCCGGCTTTCCCCCCTTGAGGACCGTCTCGATGGCCGAGGAATGGTCCTTCACGTGGAGCCAGTCGCGGACGTTCCTGCCGTCGCCATACACCGGAAGGGGCTTGTTCGCCACGATGTTGTGGATCATGAGGGGGATGAGTTTCTCGGGAAACTGGTAGGGGCCGTAGTTGTTGGAGCAGCGGGTGATGAGGGCCGGGAACCCGTAGGTTTCATAGTAGGCCCGCACGATGAGATCGGAACCCGCCTTGCTGGCCGAATAGGGGGAGTTGGGTGCGAGCGGGGTCTCCTCGGTGAAGTAGCCGGTTTCACCAAGGGTGCCGTAGACCTCGTCGGTGGATACGTGGAGAAACCGGAACCGCTCCACACCCTTCGCCTCCCAATGCCGGCGGCTTTCTTCCAGCAGCACCTGGGTGCCGAGGACGTTGGTGCGGACGAAAATTTCCGGGCCAGTGATGGAGCGGTCCACGTGGGACTCGGCGGCGAAGTGGACCACCGCCTCGATCCGCTCCTCGGCCAGGAGTTCACGGACCAGTTCCCCATTGCAGATGTCCCCCCGGACAAAGCGGTAGTCGGGGTTTTTCTCAACCCCCACGAGATTCTTCAGGTTCCCCGCATAGGTGAGGATATCCAGGTTGACCACTCGGCAGCCGGGGTTAGCGGCCATGAAGTGGGTGATGAAGTTGGAGCCGATAAATCCGGCGCCGCCGGTGACGAGAATGGCGCGTGGAACAAACATTTCAGGCATGGAGACCTCTCCTGTCATACGATGTGCTCGGTTGAAAACCCGTCGGGACTAAAACAGCCTGACCGTCCCCAGGGACCCGATCCCCGCGAGGTTGAAGTTCACGAAGAAATCCTTGGTGTCGACGCGGTCCCGGTAGGTGACGCTGACACTCCAGCACTGGTGACGGTATTCAACGGAATAGAACGACTCCAGGAAGTCCTTCTTGTCGAAAGAGTAGCGTGCGGAGTAGCTCAGGAATACCGGCTTCAACAGGGCCACGGAGGCCCTCCCCTCCAGGTAGTCGACCTCATCGCGGGCGAAGCGATATGTCACCCCCACGGCGTTGCCGCTTTCGTCCTTGGCATCGGCGGAAACGGCTGTCGTGGAGATGTTGGCATCATACACATTGAACCGGCTGTCGAGGGAGAGGGATACCTGCTTCAGGGGATTGACCCGGGCCTCCAGCATCACGTCGGTGAAAGGCCGCTTCTTGTCCACGAGCGTCAGGAGATCGCGCCGGTCGCCGCTGAAGTCGTACCCCTGGGAAAGCCGCAGGTAGAGCAGTTCCCGGTACTCGGCGGTATCTCCCGCACCGGCGAACTTGCCGGTCACGTAGTTGGCCAGGGAGTAGACGACGCGGTTTTCGTGAACGAGACGGTCGTTGTAATCGAAAAAGGGGAGCCCCTGCTGCTGCCGGTTCTGCACGAAATTGTACCGTACCTCGGGGATCAGGACGTGGCGGACCTTGGGGACGGCCGCGTACCCTGTCTCGTAGACCCGCGCCAAGGTTGACGAGAGCGCTCCCCCACCCGTGAAGAGCCCCATGCCGTGGTAGCCGTCGGCATCAGGAAGATTATTGGGGTCGTTGGGGGGTACATCGAAGGCATTGTAGAGCCGAAGGCGGTAGCCGGCCCATGCCGTGGCCTCGATGGTATCGAAGGGCTTCGCATAGGCGGTCAGGACCGGGTGGAGGTCGAGCCGCTGCCCCTTGATCCCCTCGCTGCGGTAGAAGTTGGTGAAGCTCGATTCGTGGGAGACAAAGAGCGGCGAGCCGAAGAGCCGTTCCCGGACGCCGAAGAGGCTGATGACCGGGAGTTTCTGGAGGGTTTTACGGTTGTCGAGAATTTCCTCCCGCAGATCCTCCACGTACTTGAATTCTCCGACGAGCACCTGCCGGTGGAACTGTTTGGTCAGGGAAAGGGACGAATCGAGCTGGTTCCGGTTGTAATCCCCGGTCTGTTCGGCGAAATCGCGGTAGAAGTCGCGGTCGGTGACCAAGTTGATGTCCGACTTGATGTTGAAGGTATCGGAAATGATCTCCTGATGCTTCTGGCTCATGTCCCCGCGGAACCGCTGCTGGTTGGAGTCGTAGATGGCATAGCCCCGGAAACTCCCTTCGCTCCCCCGCTTCCGGATGTAGCGGTAGTCGACGCCGAGCCCCTCGCCGCGCTTGCTCTGGATGTCGAGGTTGATGGTGGCATCCTGGCTCGGGCTGATGGCCCAGTAGTAGCCGAGATTAAACGTGAGCCCCTTCTTGCTGGAGTTACCGCCGCGAGGAGTAAGAAAGCCCGACTGCCGCTCCGTCTTTACCGGAAACACGATATAGGGGAAATAGAAGATCGGCACGTCGCTCAGGTAGAAGAGGGCGTGCTTGCCGGTGGCGTATTCGCCAAGGGTAACGTTCACGTCGGAGGCCGAAAACTTCCAACTGGGGCGCTCGGCATCGCAGGTGGTGAAGGTTCCTTTCTCGAGCCGGTAACTGTCGGTGCCCAGCTTGTACATCCGGGCGGCGCGGACATGAAAGTTCCCTTTCTTGATGAAGGCGTCTCCCTGCTCCACCTCTCCCGTCTCATCCTCGTAGTTGATCCGCAGCCGGTCGGCGCGCAGCATGTCACCGTCGCTCTTGAGGGACACGTTTCCCAGGGCCTCGGCTTCATTGCGATCCGGGAAAAGGAGCGCCTTGTCCGACAGGAGCGTCATCCCCCGCCCCCTTATCCGGACACTCCCCGTGGCCTCGATGCGGTCCTGGGCCGCCTCGTGGGTGAGGGTATCCGCCTCCACATGGACCGGACCGCCCGCGTCGCCCTGGGCTAACGCCGCTGCCGGTACCGAAAGAAAAACTGGCGCAAAGAGAAGGAGGTGTCTGTATGAAAAAATTCCCATGGGTAACTGTCACTTATCCTCGGAAAGGTTCGAACCGCTGGGCGAGAAGCGCCGACCGGGCCTCTCCCACCGTAAAGAGGGAGCCGCAGACAAGGATCAGATCATCGACCGCGGCCATGTTGCGGGCCATGGCAAGCCCCTCGGGCACGCGTCCGCCGTCGGTAGCGGAAACGCCCAACCGGCGGCACAGGGCGGCAAGCTCGGCCGAGGACAACCCCCGCTCCACCGCCGGGGTAACCGCCACCACCTCGTCAGTAAGGGGAAGGAGCGGCCCGAGGATTCCGGCGGCATCCTTATCCCCCATGACCCCGACCACCACGATCAGACGCCGGCGCGGCACTCCCGCCAGGGATTCGGCCAGGGCCAAGGCACCTGCCGGATTGTGGGCCCCATCAAAAATGATCCGGGGGGGGCCGGCAAAATATTCCATTCTCCCTGGCCAGCGGGCTTGGGAGATACCGCTGCGCAGCGCTTCATCCGCAAGTGAGTAGCCGACGGTGGTCAGAAGCTCCGCGGCAGCCAGGGCAGTCGCCGCATTCACGGCCTGATAACGCCCGCCGATTCCCAGTGTGAGACCTGACAGCACCCGTCCCATCCCCTGGTAGTCAAGCCCATCCGTTCCCCAAGATGCGCCGAAATCGCTGCCGAAGCGTACCAACGGGCTATTGAGGGCCGTGCTCCGCTCCTTGATGACGTCAAGAACCTCCGCCTGCTGCTCCGCAAGTACCACCGGCCTCCCCGGCCTGATGATGCCGGCCTTCTCCCGGGCGATTGCCGCCAGCGAATCGCCGAGCCACACGCAGTGATCAAGGGCCACGGGAGTGATGACGGAAAGGATTCCGAAAGCGGCGCTGGTGGCGTCGGAGCCTCCCCCCATACCCGCTTCGAGAATGGCGACAGTCACCTGCTCCTCGGCAAAATAACGGAGCGCCATGGCGGTCACGATCTCGAAAAAGGTGGTGCCATCCGGGGCGGCAGCCATGACCAGCCCGGCAATGCGGCAAACCGCATCCTCGGCGATCTCGGTGCCGTCGATGCGAATCCGTTCGGTGAATCGGGTGAGATGGGGAGAAGTGAAGAGGCCGGTCCGATACCCGCCTGTCGTCAGGATGGAGGCCAGGAACGCCGCCGTGGACCCCTTGCCGTTGGTCCCTGCCACGTGAACGACCCGCAGCCGCTCGTGGGGATTGCCGAGCCTCTCCAGAAGCGTGGCGATCCGTTCGAGCCCGGGTTTGATCCCGAAACGCCTCAGGCCGTAGATATGTGTCAGGGTCTCCTCGTAGGTCATGACGGGCGGGATTATACGGGAAGAGAGGGGGAAAATCCACCGCTTTGACCCACGAAAGCAACAGGGGCGGAGAGAACACCTCCGCCCCTGCCGGTCAATCGCTCGCCACCTCTCCGCTTCAGCGGCGGTAGAGCATCGAAAGGATCTGGGCCAGCCTTGCCCGCATATCCTTACGCTCCACGATCAAATCCACCATGCCGTGGTCCAGGAGGTACTCGGCACGCTGGAATCCCTCGGGAAGTTTCTGCCGGATGGTCTGCTCGATGACGCGCGGTCCGGCAAAACCGATCAGGGCCTTGGGCTCGGCCATATTGACATCGCCCAGCATGGAAAAACTTGCCGTTACGCCGCCGGTGGTGGGATCGGTGAGGATCGAAATGTAGGGAAGCCCCAGATCCTTCAGCTTCGCCAGGGCTGCCGAGGTCTTCGCCATCTGCATCAGCGACAGAATGCTTTCCTGCATCCGAGCGCCGCCCGAGGCGGAGATGATGATGACCGGGGTCCGCTTCTCAATCCCCCGCTCGATGGCGCGGGTGATCTTCTCCCCCACCACGCTCCCCATGCTTCCCCCCATGAAGGAGAAGTCGAAGACAGCCAGCTGCACCGGGACAGCGTCAATCGCCCCCTCGCCGCAGACAACGGCGTCACGGGAGCCCCCCTTGGCAACCGCCTGCTGGATGCGGTCCTGATAGCTCTTGGAATCCTTGAAGTTGAGGACGTCCACCGACGTCATGCCGGCGTCGTGCTCCGCAAAACTCCCCGGATCCATGAGCAGATCGATCCGCTGCCGGGCCGAGATCCGGTAGTGGTGGCCGCACTGGGGGCAGACATTGATGTTTTTCTCCAGATCCTTCGTTAGGAGGTTAGCCTTGCAGCTCACGCACTTGGTAAGCAGCCCCTCGGGAACCTTCACCTTCTTGTCTGCCGCGCCCGGCGCCTTGTCGCGTTTGAACCACGCCATATCTTTCACTCCGTCGGGACAAGCAACGCCCCGGATATTTTTAGTAAAAATGAAGTCCTCTGGTACCAGAAATCGACGACAAAGTCAATTGTCGTATCTTCCCCGGTCCACTGCCTGCTTCAGCGATGAGACAAAGGTTGCCAGTGCTCCCTTGAGTTCCTCACCCCGGTGCTTCTCGAAAAGCTTCACAATGGCGCTGCCGACCACCACGCCGTCGGCCGTGGCAGCCACCTCCCCCGCCTGTTCGGGGGTGGCGATACCGAATCCTACTGCCACCGGCACCTTAGAGCACTCCTTGATGATGTTCACGTTGCCGGCCACCGATGCCTCTATGCCGCTGCGGACACCGGTCACGCCGGTTACGGAGACATAGTAGATGAAGCCACGGGCACGGTTGGTCACCGTGCGGATCCGCGTCTCGTCGGACGTGGGAGTGAGGAGGAAAATGACGTCGATCCCGTGCCGGTCGGCGCACGCCTTGAACTCCCCCGCCTCTTCGGGGGGAAGATCCACCAGCAGGACGCCGTCGACCCCTGCCGCGGCCGCATCGGCGGCAAACCGTTCGAGGCCGTAGCTGAAGATCGGGTTGAAGTATCCCATCAGGACGATGGGGACCTGGGTGCGACCCCGGACGGATTTTACTGTAGCTAAAATCCTCGACAGGGTTGTGCCGGCGGCAAGGGCACGCTCGGAGGAGAGTTGGATCGTGGGGCCATCGGCCATGGGGTCGGAAAAGGGTACCCCCAGCTCGATGATGTCGGCGCCGTTCTCCGCCAGGAGCGGTATCAGCTCTTCTGTCGTTGCAAGGTCCGGATCACCGGCCGTGATAAAGGTCACCAAGGCCTTTTTTCCGGTTCGTTTCAACTCGGCAAATGTACCGGTAATTCTACTCATTGTTAAACCTTTCGGAGGTGGTGACAACTACATTGCTGGCCCTAACCCTTGGGCACTGCTCCCTGATTTTCAACCTTGAAGCTGTTCATTTCTCCCTGAAGCACTTCAAGCTGGCGGGAGAGCCGGGAGACCGAGTCCTCCATCATCTTGGCGGCCCCAAGGTTTGTATCCGTTGATTCCTGGATGTTTTCTACGGCGCGGATAATCTGCTCGCTCCCCCGGGTCTGCTCGTCACAGGCCCTCTTGATCTGGCGGATCATGGTGGTGATATTCTCCGTGGAACTGGCAATGAAATTCCCGACTTTTGCCTGCTCCTTGGTGGAGACCCTTACCTGGGAGGTGAGCCCCTTCATCCGCTCGGCAGCCCCCATAATCATGTCGCTCCCCTTGCTCTGCTCACGGGTGGCGCTGGCGATCTGGCCGATCATGTCGGAGACCTGCTCCATGGCCTCCCGGATCATCTGGCTCCCCTTGGCCTGCTCCATGGTGGCCCGGGCGATGCTTTCCACCTGTGCGGTGGTCTCCTGGACCCCGGTAACGATCTTGGCGAGGGCCTCGCCCGACCGCTGTGACAGAATCTCTCCGTCGGCGATGCTCTTCTCGGCCACCTCGATCGCCTCCACGGCCCGGGCGGTTTCGTCCTGAACCCCCTTGATGAGCAGGGAGATTTCCCGGGTGGAACTGGAGGTCCGTTCGGCCAACTCCTTGATCTCGTCGGCCACCACGGCGAACCCCTTGCCGTGCTCCCCTGCCTGGGCGGCGATGATGGCGGCGTTCAACGCCAGGAGGTTGGTCTGCTCGGCCACTTCGTCGATGACCGAGAGGATCGCGCCGATATCGCTGACCCGCTCCGAAAGGGTTTCGATCACCTCGGAGGTAATCCGGGACGAGCGCTTGATCTCGCTGATGCCCGCAATGGTGGCCTCAACCGAAGCCTTGCCCGTTTCGGCGTCACGGCGGACTCCCTCGGAAATGGCCGCGGATTCCATGGCGTTTTTCTCGACCTGCTTGATGGAGCTGTCCATCTCGGCCACCGAAGAAGCAGTGGATGAGGTCGCCTCCATGAGGCTCGCGACACTGCCGCTGATCTGCTTGATGGACGCCACCATCTCCACGACCGAAGAGCTCACCTCCTCAACGGACTGGGCCAGGGCCTCCGCGTTCAAGGCCACCTCTTCGATGCTCGCGGCCATCTCCAGGATGGAGGACGAGGTCTCCGACGACGAGAGCGAAAGACTGTCGACCCCGGAGGAAACTTCCTTGATGGAAGCATTGATCTCGGTCACCGCGGAGGATGTCTGGGACCCCCCCTCGGCCTGAACCTCGGCCGCGGAGAGGACCCGGCGGGAGACCTCGAAGATGTTGGCCGAGATCTGCCCCACCTCCACCAGGGAGCGATTCACCTTCTTAACGAGTTCACCGAGCTTCTCCAGCATGGTATTGAAGTCATCGCCGAGTCGGCCGAGTTCATCTCCCGACGTGATGGGCACCCGGGAGGAGAGATCCCCCTCCGCGCCGCCCTTCACGGCCTTGACCATCTGATCGACGCGGCGAATAATGTTGCGGGTAGCAACAATGCCGAACGAAAAGGCGAGGGCCGCGGCACCGATAATCACGAAAATGAAGGTTATGGTTACGGAGGTTTTGACCCGCGACGTCTCCTTCCCCGCATCCTTCATCATCCCCTTGACCGTTTCGATGAGATCGTCGATATCACGGGCAACGAACTCGCTGGCACCGGAAAGCTCCGAGATGAGGCGGGACTCGGACAGCGTGGACGGAGTCTGTTGGCCGGCAATAACAGCGGTTTTGTAAGCGATGATCTTCTCGGCAACCTTTTCGTATTCGCCCCATGTTTCCGTGAGGGTCTCGGCGTGGGATTCCATGACGCTGTCCTTGGGCGCCGGGTGAATCCCCAGCGCCTCGTCCCCCTTGAGAAGTCCCGTTGAGTAACGGCGGATGAGATCGCGGTTCTTGGTATATGAGTCGAGGTGCTCCTTCATTCCCTTTTCGTCAAGGTGCCCCATCAGTCCCTCAAGGAGGTCCGCCCGGACGGTCCGCTCGGCCGACTGGAGCTGGAGCGCCACCTTCTGCTGATCGTACTGTTCCTGCAGGACGGTCCCGACACGGCTTGAAACCATGTTGATGCTCCGGATGCCGATCAATCCGGTCACCGCCACGATGACGGCCATAATGATGAAGGATCCGATAAGCCGTACGCCGAGTTTCATATCCTTGAGCATAAAGTGCCCCTGCGCATGAAAAATTTAATAATCAACTGGTCTTGATATAACAGCCAAGGTCTGATTTTTCAAGCGAAAAGAGGCTACCGACGCGGTTTCCCGAGCTGCCGGGCCTACGCCTCCGACCGCTTGGTTTCGAGCTCTTCCCAGCGAAGGAGAAGTTCCTCCAGTTTCTCTCCCATATGGGCGAATTCCGTGGAAAGGGCCGCTATCCCCCCCGGCGCCCCAGCATAGGCGGCAGGATCCGCCAGGGCGGCTTCCACCTCCGCCGTCCGGAGCTCCAGGTGGGCGATCTCCGCCTCGACCCGCTCGAGCTCCTGCCTTTCGGCAAAGGTGAGCCCCTTCTTGCGGGGCCGTTCGCGTACCGCAGGAGGTGCCGCAACGGGCCTGCCACTCCCGCCCTTATTCTCTTCTTTCAGATTTTGCGCTCTCAGCTCCCGGTAGAGGGTGTAGTTCCCTTCGTAGAAGACGGTCCTCCCCTCTCCCTCGAAGGAGAGGATGCCCGTTGCCACCTTATCGAGGAAAAAGCGATCGTGGGTCACCATGAGGATACAGCCGGGAAAGCGGGTCAGGGCATCGTCCAGAAGCTGCAGCGTCGGGATGTCGAGGTCGTTGGTGGGCTCGTCCAGGACGAGGAGGTTGGCGTCCGCCAGCATGAGGCGCGCCAGGATGAGGCGGCTCTTCTCGCCGCCGGAGAGGGTGGCGATCCGCCGCATCCGGTCGGACGGCGGAAAGAGGAACTCCTCCAGGTAGCCAATCTTGTGGCGCCGCTCCCCCCCCACCGTCACGTAATCCCCCTCGCCGAGGAAATCATAGAGGGTCAGTGACGGATCGAGGATTTCCCGGTTCTGGTCAAAGTAGGCGATGCGGGTCTTGGCACCGATTACCACCGTCCCGCCATCGGGCGGCTCTTCCCCCATGATCATCCGCATGAGGGTGGTCTTGCCGCAGCCGTTGGGGCCAATGATCCCGACCCGGTCGCCGCGCTTCATGAGGAAGGTGAGGTCGTCCACCAGGAGCTGTCCCCCCAGGGACTTCCGCACCCCCTGGAGCTCCATGATGGTGCCACCCAGACCATCACCGGGGGTGAAGGCGATGGTGGTCTCCCGGGTCGTCTCCACCTGTGCACGGGCCTCAAGGTCGTGGAACCGGTCGATGCGGGCCTTCTGCTTGGTGGTGCGGGCCTTGGGGCCCCGCCGCATCCAGGCGGTCTCGTTCCGGAGGAGATTCAGGAGCCGGTCGTGCCCCCGGGCCTCCCGGGCCAGCCGCTCCTCCCGCTGGATGAGGTAGCTGGAGTAACCGCCGCTGTATGCAGTAATCAGGCCCCGCTCCAGGTCCAGCATCCTCCCCACCACCTGGTCGAGGAAGTAGCGGTCGTGGGTTATGAGGAGCACCGCGCCGGAATAGGCCATAAGGTGCTCCTGAAGCCACTGGACCGTGTCGGCGTCCAGGTGGTTGGTGGGCTCGTCCAGAAGGAGGAGGTCCGGGGCCTGGAGGAGGAGGCGCCCCAGGGCCACCCGCCGCTTCGTCCCGCCGGAGAGCTCGCCGAGACGCCGGTTCCGGTCGGGGATTCCCAGGTGGGTCATGATCTCCGCCACCCGGTGGTCGGTGTTCCAGCCGCCATGGTGTTCTATCCAGGAGGTCAGCTCTCCCTGGCGCTCCAGGAGCCGGTCGTGGTCCGGCGACGGCTCGGCAAGCTGTGCCGTCACCCCCTCGTACTCGGTCATGACCCGCCGGATCTCCACGAGACCTTGCTCAATCTCCTCGCCGATGGTGAGCCCGTCGTCAAGGAGCGGCTCCTGGGAGAGGTAGCCGATGGACGCGCCGCGACGGGTCATGATGGTGCCGCCGTCCCGCTCCTCAAGCCCCGCAAGGATCTGCATGAGGGTCGACTTGCCGCAGCCGTTGACGCCGATGAGGCCGACCTTCTCCTCCTCGCCCACGGCAAAGGTGACACCGTCGAGAACCGTGCGGGAGCCGAAACTCTTGGCGAGCCCGACAACATCGATGACATTCATTGCCGGAAACCTTTCAGCAAGTCGGTGACACCCTTGAGAATACCGGAAGTACGGTAGCGCTCCGGCACGGCAAACACACTCTCCTTGCTCACCGGCACCGTGGTGGTACCGAAGGGGGTTTCCACCTCGAGCCCGGCGTTCAGCCGATAGGGAATCTTATTCTGGTCTGGCTGGCGCTTGAGGATTTCCCACAGATCCCCATAAGCGACCTTGAAGGGAAGCCGCACATCAGTGGCCTTATCGGCGGGGAACTCGATCCGCTCGCGCTTTCCCCCCTTGGTGAGCGGGAGCGCCATGACGTTCAGATCATAGGTGTAGCCGTTCAGGACCAGGGGAAACGAATTGGGGTTGGTGACCGTCAGGAGGAACTCGAGATCCACCCCCTCGACGCCGATCCCGACAACATTCAAATCCCTGACTTTCACTTCCGGCTTATCCAGGAACAGCGAACAGCCGGCGCAGAAAATCATGCACACAACCAGAATCAACAGCTTTTTCATGCAACCCTCCTGACATCTCCGCGATTTGCAGCCCCACCTTACCACATCCGTCCCCTGCCGCGCGAGAAGTACCACGAAAAAGGGCAGACTCCTTGCGAAGTCCGCCCTTCGTGCTGGGTTGTCCTGCTCGCCTGCGGCAGAGCTATGAGACCTTGGCGAACGAGAAGCGCAAATCCACGGCCCGGACGTGGAGGGGAGTGCCGAGTTCCCTCAGGATCTCTCGCTGGTAGCGGCGGCGCTTGATTTCGTAGGCATCGGCTTCGGGACCGACGCCGCAGTAGAGTTTCTTTGCCCTCACCAGATTGCCGCGGGCCATGTCGAGCTTGGTGGCCAACTCCCGAACAGCGGCCTCCGCGCATTTTTCGTCATTGGCCATCTCGTGGGGGTTGAATCCGTGGCTCTCTGCCCGATAGGGCATGAGCTGCCAGACACCAAGGGCACCCTTCGACGAAACCGCCTTCGGGTCGAAGCCGATGGAACCGGTTTCGGCCAAGGCCAGTTCGGCAAGGTCGAGGGGCATGAAATCGGTACCGAGGGTTTTCAGGTAGCAGAGGGATGCGAGCCGGTAGGCCCGGTCGGGGGTGGTGCGTCGCGCAAACACCGTGGCAATGGCCCGTGCCTGTCGTTGACGTTCATCCAACTCGATACCCTGATCCATGAGCCGACGGACTTCCAGGTCAACACCGGATTCGCTGAGGACCACCGTGACGGGGTCCCGGCGCAGAGCGGTCTGGTTGCAGGAAACACCAGTGAGCATCATGACTGCCGATAGAAGGATCATTTTTTTCATAGTTATTTTTTGGGTCGGTTTTTGAGGCTTTGCCGGACGGTCAACGAAACGGAACGGGACAGCGCGACGAACGCGCAGGACCGGCACCGGCCAATAACTCCTTTCCTTGATGTAGAGACGACTGGATTTCCAGGTCTCCCGGCTATGCGACAGAGTCGCCATGGTCCACGAAAATAGCTAACAAACATCCTTAATGAAGCAATCTCAACTCAGAAACAGCAAAAGGACCCAAAGCGGGTCCTTTCCCTGTGTCCGTTCTATTTTACGGACGAGTCGTGTTATACGGTAAAACAGCGTGCAATGTCAAGCTATTTTTTTATATTAGCCTGTATTTTCAACAAGTTACAAAGGCATTTTTCGGCATAGTGTTCATTTTTACAAATACTAAAACTGTACCCCCATGGCGTCGGCCACCGTGTGAATATCCTTGTCCCCCCGGCCGGAGAGGCAGGCGACGATGGTCTGCTCCCTCGGCAGTGTCGGCGCCAGCTTCACCACGTGGGCGATGGCGTGGGACGACTCCAGGGCCGGCATGATCCCCTCCTCCCGGGTCAGGAGCGTGAAGGCCTCCAGGGCCTCATCGTCGGTGACCGACACATACTCGGCCCGCCTGGAATCCTTGAGCCAGGCGTGCTCGGGGCCAACGCCGGGGTAATCAAGGCCGGCGGAAACGGAGTGGGCATTGGCTATCTGGCCGAACTCATCCTGGAGGAGGTAGGTCTTGTTGCCGTGGAGAACGCCGACCGTCCCGGCGCAGAGCGGCGCCGCGTGGGCTCCGGAGGCGATGCCGTGGCCCGCGGCCTCCACCCCCACCATCCGGACCTCCCGGTCATTGAGGAACGGGTAGAAGAGCCCCAGGGCATTGCTGCCGCCGCCGACGCAGGCAACGAGAACATCCGGCAACCTTCCCTCGATCTTCTTGTGCTGGGCCTTGGCCTCCCGGCCGATGACCGACTGGAAGTCGCGGACCATCACCGGATAGGGGTGGGGTCCCGCCACGGTGCCGATCACGTAGAAGGTGTTGTGGATGTAGGTCACCCAGTTCCGCATGGCCTCGTTCATGGCGTCCTTGAGGGTGGCGGTGCCGGCGGTCACCGGCGTAACCTTCGCCCCCAGGAGCTTCATCCGGAAGACGTTCAGGGCCTGGCGCCGGATATCCTCCTCCCCCATGAAGACCTCGCACTCCATGCCGAAGAGGGCCGCAATGGTGGCCGTGGCCACCCCGTGCTGGCCGGCACCGGTCTCGGCAATGACCCGTTTCTTCCCCATCCGCTTGGCCAGAAGCCCCTGGCCGATGGTATTGTTCACCTTGTGGGCACCGGTGTGGTTCAGGTCCTCGCGCTTGAGGTAGATCTTCGCGCCCCCCAGCTTTTGCGTGAGCTTCTCGGCAAAGTAGAGGGGATTGGGGCGCCCCACGTACTGGCGGAGGTAGTAGTCGAACTCCTCCTTGAACTCGCGGTCGTTCTTGTAGTGGTTGTAGGCCTTCTCCAGCTCCAGGAGCGCCGGCATGAGGGTTTCCGGCACGTAACGGCCGCCGAACTGGCCGAAGTGGCCCTGTTTGTCGGGTAATTTCATGGATATCCTCCATCGGTAGTATTAGAAATCAGTCGCACCGGCTGATATCGGGAAACTGCGGGCCATATATTGTCACACATCAGGAGGAGCCACATCAAGAGGCATTAACGGTCACCACGCATTCGCAGGCTCTCAACCGCGGCGCGCCGCCTCAATTGCGGCGATGTCGATCTTTTTCATCTGCATCATCGCATCGAACGCGCGTTTGGCGGTGGCGGTATCGGGATCAGTGACCGCCTTCGTCAGGGCGATCGGCGTAATCTGCCAGGACACTCCCCATTTGTCCTTGCACCAGCCGCACACGCTCTCCTGGCCGCCGTTGCCGACGATCGCGTTCCAGTAGCGATCCGTTTCGGCCTGGTCAACGGTTGCGACCTGAAACGAGAACGCTTCGTTGTGCTTGACCTCAGGTCCGCCGTTGAGCCCGAGGCACGGGATGCCCATCACCGTAAACTCGACGGTCAGCACGTCCCCTTTCTTCCCCGACGGAAAGTCTCCCGGTGCGCGGTACACCGCGCCGACAGACGAATCAGGAAAGGTCTGGGCGTAAAACCACGCCGCGTCCTCGGCGTCGCCATCGTACCAAAGACAAATCGTGTTCTTTGCTGGCTTGTCCATGTCACGCCTCCATCGAGATGAGCCACCCTAGGCCGAAGGCAACGAATGTGTCGCAGCCAGAGGGGCATTGGCTGGCCAACATTTCCGCGTCAACGTACGACAGAATTGTACCATTCCGGCGCGGGTTCGCTGTGCTTCTCATAGGCTGAGAGTACACAATTTACGACGATCCTCTATGGCTTAGTAAGCTCTTCGATAAAAGCAGCCATATTGGTAGCTTCGCTTAAGTCCTTGGTGAGGCTCAGCGCCTCAGCCGATATTTCCTCGCGTAGACTCAGAAACGTGTCGAAGCCCGTAAGGGGGCTAACATCGAAGTCGAAGTGCGCCATGTCCCCAGCTAGCGACCAGAGTTCGTGTACAAATCGGTCGGCTGAAAGATTATCCAGGTTGGTAAGCAAATCACGTCTGTGATCTTCGACCACCGCTTGTGCGTGCAGCATTTGGTTGACCCTTTTTATACGGCTCTTATTGCTTTGAGGCGATAATTGTAACGAGCCCCTTGTCAAGGGTGGCAAGAGTTAAATTGGCCTCGTCCGCAGAATCTGTGGGTAGTTGGCTGAAAAAATAAGGGCATTGCCCCTCCGTGAAGGATAAGATTGTTTTTGCGAGAAACGATCAAGTCCGACACGGGAGAAGCAATGCTTATCAAGACTGTACTGAACAAGTTCGAGCGTTTCAAGTCCTTCATTTACGGAGATTGCCGACTGGCGAAAGTCGGCGGCTCAGAAGCACTGGTCATTGACATCAAGGCTCGTCGCAACAGCAAGCCCGAATGCCCGGAATGTGGCAAGCGAGGCAAGACATACGACACGCAACCGGCCCGACTGTTCGAGTATGTGCCGATCTGGGCGTTCAAGGTCTTCTTTCGCTACGCTCCCCGTCGGGTTCTGTGCCCAATCCATGGGGTAAAGGTTGAATCCCTCCCCTGGGGGTATGGCAAAGAGCAAATGACGATCTCGTACCAGGTCTATCTTGCCCGGTGGGCTCGGCGACTCTCCTGGAAGGAAGTTGCCGAAATCTTTAAGACCAGTTGGGACAGCATCTTTCGGGCGGTGCAGTATGCTGTCGATTACGGCCTGGCAAACAGAAACCTTGATGGCGTTACGGAAATCGGTGTTGATGAAATTGCCGTCTTCAAGGGCCATCAGTATCTTACGATGGTCTATCAGCTCAATGCCGGCGTCAGGCGTCTTCTCTGGTGTGGTCCGCAACGTCGGATAAGAACGCTACTGCGCTTCTTTCGGGAATTCGGCAAAGAACGCAGCGCCAAGCTCAAGTATGTCTGCAGCGACATGTGGGCACCGTATCTCAAGGTTATCGCCAAGCGGGCACCCAATGCCGTGAACATCCTCGACCGCTTCCACATCATGCGGAAGTTTAACGAAGCGATTGACGAGGTTCGGCGCACCGAAGCCAAGGAGTTCAAGGCCGCCAAGCAGGAGAACGTCCTGGAAAAGGGCCGTTGGTTGCTGCTGAAACGGCCGGAAAATCTGTCCGAGAAGCAGACGTCACGATTGGGAGATTTGCTCAAGCTCAACCTCTCATCAATCAAGGCATATCTGCTGCGCGAGGACTTTCAGCAGTTCTGGGACTACCAGCGGTCTGACTTTGCTGGCAAGTTCCTCGACGACTGGGTCATCAGGACAATGCAAACTGACCTGGAACCGATGAAGAAGGTTGCCAGGATGTTACGCAACCACAAACCGATGATTCTCAACTGGTTCAAGGCAAAAGGCCGACTTTCCAGCGGCGCGGTAGAGGGTCTGAACCTCAAAGCAAAACTGACTATCAGAAAAGCGTACGGTTTCCGAACCATCAAGTGCCTGCAAGTGGCGCTATATCACACACTTGGCGACTTGCCAGAACCCCTGTGTCACCACAGATTCTGCTAAAGAGCCTTAAATTGAAACCGACAGCAGCTAGGATTTCCTTAGTCCATGTGAACGGAACCCGGCATTTGCGGTAGAAACTCTTCCTGAGATTCCAGCCACTGTCAATCTTTTCGTAGATTAGGTCATGCACCTTGACGTGCTCTAGCTCGTACTCAAGAAAGCAGGTAAAGATTTTGTCTGCATCGTTTCGGACTGGAATAAACCGATCCAGCCCCTCTAGAGCGGTCGTGAGATCACGGAAGGTCAGGACCAATCGGCCTTTCTCCTCCAAGGCTACAAAGGCTAATCGGCAGAGCTTCTCAACCGCTTCCCGGTTATCAAGGTGGGTTAAAGTGTCTCCCATACAGACGCACAACTCAGCCTTTCCCTGTAGATGTCTTGGAAAGTTCAGCAGATCGTCCTCTACGGTCATTATAGATAGCTCGTCCCGCCGCATGTTCAACTCGACCAACAGCTTAGGGGAAAGGTCGATGGCTGTAACCTGAAAGCCCGCACGGGCCAGCGGTATTGATTGAAAACCTGAGCCGGCGCCGAGGTCTATCGCCCGGCGGTTGCCTTGCGGGGTGATCCCGTGGGCCGCGAAGAATCTTTCGTTTTCCGTTGCCCTCGCCTCAAAGCTGCCAAAGAGCCAGGAGTAATGATCAGCCAAGAGATTTTCGTAATGATCGCGGATGTAAGACATTTGTCCTCTTTCTACATAAAGGTTTTGTGCGGCTGGGACGGGGGCTGGGAAGGGGACGGGGGCTGAGTACCGGGAAGGGGACGTAGTTGATTTGTTGATTTAAGCGTTGAGTTAGTCAACTAATCAACTACGTCCCCCGATAGACCCCGTCCCCCGATAGACCCTCAATCAAATAGCTTTAGTCTTTTGTACCATGATTTCTGGTTTTCAAAATTGCGGCTTCTCATTTAATCCCATTTCAATAAGCTATTTTAAGCTCGGAACACCATGATCTTAGTGTTTGGTTCTTCTATTCTTGCTCAACGGGGCTGCGCTTGATCTGCCGGACGTATTCATGCCCGGTCAAGGTCTGAGCGCGGGTTGGACATTTTATAGCATTGCTGCTACAGCACACAATCGGTGTTTGAAATACTCGATCCAAGGGTCGTTAAAATTTATCGTGGCAGCAACAGTTGAAGGGAGTCGCCCAGCCAATCCGTTGCAATCGTGTGGTTGACCCGTCATGATACGCTCAACTTCATCTGCAAGAATCAATGAAAACCATTTCCCCTTAAAAATTCTATGATGTTGACCTGTTTTGAAATATCTATCAATCTTCTTATTCGACAATTCCACTTTCCTCATCATTTCATCGAAAGATATGTTTGTACGTTGCGCAAGTGTGCGGACAAGGGATTCAAGTGCAATCGTGTCTGTCATACCACAATTACGTGTCTGAATTCGTGAAGGTGCTCCATAGTTTGCTTCACCACGGATTCCATCTTCAATGAGACGGAAACACAATGCAATCCAGTCACGCCATAAGTGAGAAACCCTTCTGCACCATTCAGATGAATTTCCAAGCACACCATGAAGCTTACGAGGATCAATCGAGGCAGCTGCCGCAACTCCAGTAACAAGATCGCCATGCTCAAATATGTAATTTTGAACATCATAATACTGTGTATATATGACGTGTGTTGATCGTAGTTGCTTGCGCTTTATATCGTCAATATCCTTGTCTAAAATGAAAATACAAGCCGTTCTTTTGCCTTCGAAAAAAGATATGAGCGCACTTTTTCGACGGAGGCACCTAAAATAAGAAATCAACGCTTCTTTGCCACCGGCTCCTCCAGAAATTTGTTGGGCTGTCGAAATCTCAAATTCAATACTATCGGGTAGTGAAGCTTTACAGACTTTAGCAAAAAAATACGGATCACTCTGCTTCCCTTCGACAAAAATGAAAAGTTGAGTATTGGAAATCTGCATTGAACGAATATGCCCTGAGTTTGAATGTATTAGACGACTCATATATATGGCCACCTCATATCCTGAATATTTTATCATCAGAAATATCAGCCATTATTTCAGGCGAATGTGTAGCAAATATTAACTGTGCATCAGCATTAAGTGCTCGTATTGAACTAACCAAGTCTTTTTGCCAATCTATATGCATTGAAATTTCAGGTTCATCTATTATAAGTGAACTATCACCAATAAGTAGAGATTCTACCAATATTTTAAGTAGGTGCTTTTCGCCAGATGACAGAGTTGCTAACCCTATATCTTCGCCTGACATGCTCTTAACCTGTATTGATTTGTCTCCAAAATGAATTGATTTATTAGCAGTAAACATTTTTGAGATAAGCTTTTGCAGCATGTCTCTTGAACTCACTGCTGACTTAATTTTTTCCTCTACTGAATCAATGTCTTGAACTACATCTTGTAATGTTTGATCAGTTACATATCGTTTTTCAAAATCACTTCTCTTTCCTAGCAGGTTGTTGAAAAACTAAACCTTTTTGATTCAATAAGTTAGCGAACTGTGCTATATTTTTACGCGTAACAATCTGAATTTACAGGAGAAAAGTTATGCGCGGCGCCGAGACAAAAACCGAAGCTCTGTTCTGTTATCTCTCCCCTGAGTCGTACGTCCCGAAGGACCACCCCTTGCGGTCGATCAGGGCGATGGTGGATAAGGCCCTTGCAGAGCTCAGCCCGCAATTCGAGGCCATGTACTCCCACACCGGCCGGCCCTCGATTCCTCCTGAGCAGTTGCTTAAAGCACTTCTGCTTCAGGCGCTGTACACCATCAGGAGTAACCGTCTGCTGGTGGAGCAGATCAGCTACAGCATCCTGTTCCGCTGGTTTGTGGGATTGGCCCTGGACGAGAAGGTCTGGGACCACTCCTCGTTTTCCACCAACCTGGAGCGGTTGATCGATACCGACGTGGCACGGCTGCTCTTGGCAAAAGTAGTTGAGCAGGCCCGAAGGGCAAAGCTGTTGTCCGACGAGCACTTCAGCGTTGACGGCACCCTCATCGAGGCGTGGGCTTCTATCAAGAGCTTTCGGCCCAAGGATGGACCAAAGCCTCCAGTGGGTCGTAACACGGAGCGTGATTTCCACGGCGAAAAGCTCAAAAACGACACCCATGCCTCCACCACCGATCCGGATGCGCGGATTGCCAGGAGAAGCTCGGGCAAAGAGGCGAAGCTCAGTTACCACGGGCACGCTCTCATGGAGAACCGCAACGGGATCATCGTCGATGCCAGAATCACCCACGCAACCGGTACCGCTGAGCGGGATACCGCAGTCGAGATGATCGCAGACGTCGCCGGTAACAAGCGGATCACCATGGGCGGCGACAAGGGCTACGACACCAAAGAGTGCGTCAAAGATCTGCGAGCACTCAAGGTAACCCCTCACATTGCTCAGAACACCGCTAACCGCCGCTCAGCCATCGATGGCAGGACTACCCGCCACGAAGGCTACAAAACCAGCCTGAGGATTCGCAAGCGGATCGAAGAGGCCTTCGGCTGGCTCAAGACTGTCGGCAATCTCCGCAAGACCCGGCATCGGGGAATAGCGAAAGTCGACTGGTACTTCACCATGGCCATTGCGGCATACAATCTGGTCCGGCTGCGCAATCTCGGGACGAAAACGGCATAATCAGGGGAATAATGCGACTCTTGGTGGCAAAGCCCGCCCGAAAAGGCCAAATCAAGGTAAAAAGCAAAGTTTCAAAGAACGAATAGGGCGAGATCAATGCAACTATCGGCCTAAAATGATCTCCTTGAAGGGGATTGCCCTGGAAATGAAGGAGTTTTTCAACGGCCTGCTAGAATTGAAGCGGTTGACTGCCTATCAAGAAATGACTTAACCAAATCATACGCGGCGTTAGCAGTGAGTATGTTCTTTCCACAGCTATTTCTTACACTCTGAGGTGAAAGAACTGCTCGAAGTATGCTGGCTAATCCTTGCTCTTGTGCAGCGCGAACTACACCCAACATCTCAGCAGAATATTTACTCCATAGGATTTCAACTGATTTTGCAAATAATGAATCAAGGTTTTCTTCCGTTAGCCAAGGCCGACTACCACGGGGATTGTCTTGGGACAGAAAACTCATTTCGTCGCTTACATGGATACGCGAAGTAGGCAGGAACTGGTGCGCCCAGCGTGTATCTGCACCTTCTTTATCAGAACAAGACCATGACATGTTTTTTTGTAACAGCTGCTCGCGAATAATAACCATTTCATTTTCAATAAATGAAGGTTGCTTCTTTGATTTGCTAATTCTGGATGAACTATTCTTGCGTATAGCCTTTTTCTCAATTGATCGAGTAAATACCTTGTTGTAATTTAAAGAAAATATGCTTACTTCCGCAGACTTAAATGGAACACCGCTTAGGATCTCTGTCTCGTTAGCCATTGCAGAATGCAGAATTTTTAATAGGGAAGTCTTACCGCTCCCATTCTGGCCAAAGAATATATTGGTGTCACGATTAAGGTCCATTTCGAGAGGCTTGTCGCGACCAGCGAGCCCTTCAATTCTAAAAGACACGATATGAGACATTGCCATTTCCTTCCATATAATGATTTTTAAAAAATTCGAATATTACGTCGATTGTTCAACAGCTCAAGGCGCCAGCGGCGGAGCGTCAGCGGAGACCGCTGTCGCCGCTGGATACTATGTAAGGCCCCCCTTGGGGGCTGGGAAGGGGACGTAGTTGATTTGTTGATTTAAGCGTTGAGTTAGTCAACTAATCAACTACGTCCCCCGATAGACCCCGAGGGTTATCTGTTTACTGCTTCAATACTTCCGTCTTCTCTAAGATAAAGAGAGTTGTTTTCAAATACATCTTCCATTATTGCTCGTGCGACATCATCAACTGTAATAATGTCTTCGGTTTGATGTTCATGCACTGCAACTGTGTATTCTGCCGATTTTATTTTCAGGTTACCTATTTCAGTGGGGAAATAGGCATCTTCTGGCTCAATTTCTTGAGATGAACCAGTAGGCAATAGTGTAAAGAGATCTCTGAACTTGCATTTCGGAGTACCTTGAGAGTCAAATATCAGCTCTCGGCCTGAAATGTCATGTGTTTGTAAGGAATAGACTTGAAGTCCTCTTTCGCGAAGCAGCTGTTTTGCATGATCAGTGTCGAACGTCAGATTGGTAACAGATATTTGCGGTATTTTGAAGTGACCGGTCAGGTGGATGGTCTTTAGGATGTAGTTCACTAGTATCAATCTGATGCCTTTCTCTTTGGCTAACAGTTTGGCTCCATTCTGAAAACCTTCGGTGGTGGCAAAAATCCCTGTTGCATTACCTATGTCCTCCAGAATTGAAGCGAAGGCAGCCACATGAGATTTCTTAACAGATTCCTTGAATTGCTTGCATTCAATACAGGTTTTATACGTCACGCCAGCAAGACGAAATTCCCAGTAAACGTCGATTTGATGGGACGCACCACTCTTACCTCTGAGCTTCACATTCTGCAATACTGTTATGTTCTCTACGCCATCGTTCTTAAGGAGCGCATCATGCACATCCTTAACAAGGCGTTCGTATCCTTCAGACTCTTTTGTCATTCGATTTTATGCTCCAGATAACGGGGCTGAGGGTGTGCGGTCTTGGGGGCTGGGAAGGGGACGTAGTTGATTTGTTGATTTAAGCGTTGAGTTAGTCAACTAATCAACTACATCCCCCGATAGACCCCCATGGCAGTTAGGAGGAAACTTAGAGTGTCAGGTCTACACCTTGACACTTTCTGGTAGAACGAAAGCTATCCCTCGCCGCTCTCCAGTCTGATCAAGCCGCGTTTTTGTAAGTATTGTAAGGCTGAATCAGAACGTCTGCCGGTATGCCGAGACCTTTATGAAGATTCCGGATCATCTCCATGGTCAGCGAACGTTTGCGGTTAAGCACTTCTGATACACGGGCGCGGCTCCCGATATAAGGCTCGAGGTCGCGACGTGTCAGCCCGCGGCTTTCCATGTAATACAAATTGCCTCAATCGGATCAGGCATAGGGATGCTATAGCGCCTTTCCTCATAGGCTTCCACAAGGATTGCCAGCACATCCAGCCGATCTCCTTCAGGTGTATCGGGAGCGGCGTCGAACAGAAGCTCAATCTCTTTGAGCGCGGCCTGATAATCGACCTCGGTTTTTATAGGTCTGATTTCCATATAATTTCTCCGTTCAGATTGTTGCCGCATCAATTTTGTCGTACTCACGATGAGTACCAACGGAATATAGAGTGTCTACACCTCGTCTCTCTATGACCATGCAAGAAAAGGGGTTGGAATTCCTTCCGTCCCCTTTCCGATACATTGTCCCGCCCCTCCAGGCCTCTATGCTTTCGCCCGTCGAATAAACTCCCGCACCTTGGCCGCATCCTTTCGGCCCGGGGCGCTCTCCACACCGCCCGAAACGTCCACGGCGTAAGGGTTCACTGCCTCCACCGCCTCGCGAATGTTGTCGGGGGTGAGCCCGCCGGCAAGGATGACCGGGCCGAACTCCTTGGCCGCCGCTGCGATGTCCCAGTTGAAGGTGAGGCCGGTGCCGCCGTAGGCCTTGGGGGAATAGGCATCGAGGAGATGGGCCGCGACGCGGTAGTGCTTGATCGGGTCGAGACTCGTGATGTCCTGTACCCGGAAGGCCTTGATCACCCGGCGCTCCACGGCTGCGCAGAACTCGGGAGGCTCGTCGCCGTGGAGCTGGACCAGGTCGATGCGGCACCGGGCCGCTGTTTCGTTGACGTATGCGATGGGGCGGTTTACGAAGAGGCCCACGGTCTGCACGAAGGGGGGAAGCCCGGCGATGATGCCGGTGGCCTGCTCGGGGGGCACGTGACGGGGAGAGTCTTCATGGAAGACGAAGCCGAGGGCATCGGCTCCGGCCTCCACCGCCATGAGGGCGTCCTCCAGGGAGGTTATGCCGCAGATCTTGACGCGAACCATGCGCTTACAGATCCACCTTCGGCAGCCGCGCCAGGGACTCCCGAATCATCTCCTCGGGATACTCGAAATCCTCCAGCCCGCCGGAGAGGTAGGCGTCGTAGGCCCCCATGTCCAGCTGGCCGTGGCCCGAGAGGCAGAAAAGGATAGTCTTTTCCTTTCCCTCTTCCTTGGCGAGGACCGCTTCGTCAATGGCAGCCCGCACCGCGTGGGACGATTCGGGGGCCGGGACGATCCCCTCGCTGCGGGCAAAGAGGTGGGCCGCCTCAAAACAGGCGTTCTGACGGTACGACTTCGCCTCGATGAGCCCCGCGTGATGGAGCTGCGACACCAGGGCGGACTCGCCATGGTAGCGCAAGCCCCCAGCGTGGATCCCCGGCGGCATGAAGTCGTGGCCCAGGGTGTACATCATGGCGATGGGGGCCATCTTGGCGGTGTCGCCGTAGTCGAAGGCATAGACCCCCTTGGTGAGGGTCGGGCAGGAGGCGGGCTCCACGGCCAGGCAGCGGACGTTCTTGCCGGCGGCTCGGTCGGCCAGGAACGGGAACGCCGTGCCGGCGAAGTTGGAGCCGCCGCCGCAGCAGGCGATGACCACGTCTGGGTAGTCGCCGGCCAGGGCCAGCTGCTCCTTGGCCTCCTGGCCGATGACGGTCTGGTGGAGGCAGACGTGGTTCAGGACGCTCCCCAGGGCGTAGTTGGTGTCGGGGCGGGAGACAGCGTCCTCCACAGCCTCGGAGATGGCGATGCCGAGGCTCCCGTTGCTGTCCGGGTCGTGGGCCAGGATGGCACGGCCGGCGTTGGTGAACTCAGAGGGCGACGGGATCACATTGGCCCCCCAGAGCTGCATCATGCTCTTGCGGTAGGGCTTCTGGGTGCACGACACTTTCACCATGTAGACCGTGCACTCAAGGCCGAACATGGAGCAGGCCAGGGCCAGGGAACTCCCCCACTGGCCGGCGCCGGTCTCGGTGGCGAGGCGACGGATGCCGGCCTGCTTGTTGTAGAAGGCCTGGGGGATGGCCGAATTGGGCTTGTGGGAGCCGGCCGGGGACACCCCTTCGTACTTGTAGTAGATCTTCGCCGGGGTGCCGAGGGCCTGCTCCAGCCGCCGCGCCCGGTAGAGGGGTGACGGCCGCCAGAGCCGGTAGATCTCCCGCACCTCCTCGGGAATCGGGATCCACCGCTCGCCCGAGACCTCCTGCTCGATAATGGCCATGGGGAAGATGGGGAGGAGGTCGTCGGGTGTCACCGGCTGGAGGGTCCGGGGATTGATGACTGGCGCCAGGGGGCCGGGCATGTCGGGGATGATGTTATACCAGTGGGTGGGGATGCGGCTTTCGTCGAGCAGGATTTTTGTCTGCATGGAAACCTCGGCTTGTTAAGGAATAACACAGAGCAACTGAGCAACAGAGAAAAACAATGAATTTATAACGCCTGATCCTATCAATAGAAGCAGAAGCATCCTCGTTTATTTGTTTTCTCAGGTTTTACTCAGTTGCTCAGTTGCTTGTATGTTTCAGTTGTTTTTCACCCCAACAACTCCCGGAGCTTGGCCCCGATGTCCTCCTCCCGCATGAGGGACTCGCCAATGAGGAAGCCGCGGGCACCGGCGGTCTGGAGACGGAGGATGTCGGCGCGGGTGTTCACGCCGCTCTCGGCCACCACGAACCGGTCGGCGGGGACCATGGGGAGGAGCTGCTCGGTGGTGGCCAGGTCCACAACAAAGGTGCGGAGGTTGCGGTTATTGATGCCGATAAGGGCGCAATTGGTGGCAAGGGCCGTCTCCATCTCCGGCTCGTCGTGGACCTCCAGGAGCACGTCGAGGGAAAGCTCCCGGGCGATTCCGGCCAGCTCCTCGATCTGCTCCCGCTCCAGCATGGCGGCGATGAGGAGGATGGCGTCGGCCCCGGCAGCCCGGGCTTCGAAGACCTGGTAGGGATCGAAGAGGAAATCCTTGCGCAGCAGCGGCAGCCGCACCTGCTCGCGGATCAGGGCCAGGTAGCGGAGGTTCCCCAGAAAGAAATGTTCGTCGGTCAGGACCGAGAGGCAGGCGGCGCCGTTCTGCTCGTAGGTTTCGGCGATCTCCAGGG
This sequence comes from Geobacter metallireducens GS-15, assembly GCF_000012925.1. Lineage (NCBI taxonomy): Bacteria > Pseudomonadati > Thermodesulfobacteriota > Desulfuromonadia > Geobacterales > Geobacteraceae > Geobacter > Geobacter metallireducens. The sequence goes on from NC_007517.1 coordinate 2,837,181, forward strand.
GATCGAAGTCGGGGCGGATGAGCCCCTTGGAGGGGGACCCCTTCTTCACCTCGGCGATGACGGCGGTCCAGCCGGAGGCGTGGCAGTCCCGCAGAGCCCGCTCGAAGCCCCGGGGCTGGTCCTCCAGGTCGGCGATGCGGGCCTTCAGCTCGGCAAGGGGGGTGGCGGAACGGGCCGCTGTCACCTCACGGCGCTTGTGTTCGACTATCTTTTTCAGGATGTCAGGGGTTGTGGGCATAGTGGGTTTCCAAATTTCAGAATCGGGCGGACACAGTCCGCCCCTACAACATTATTCATTTGTCAATGCAATCAGCTCTTCCAGCTTTGCCAGGGCGCGGCCCGAATCGATGGCCTCGGCGGCGAGACGGATCCCCTCGGCCGGGTCCGTGGCCTTGCCGGCGGCCACGAGGGCATAGGCGGCGTTCAGGAGCACCACGTCCCGCCTGGGCCCCGTGGCCCCGTCCAGGATGCTGCGAACGATGCGAGCGTTGCCGGCGGCGTCGCCCCCCCGGAGATCACCGGGAGGACAGGAGGCAAAGCCGAACTCCTCCGGCGTGATGGTCCGCACCGTCACCCCCTCCCGGGTCACCTCGGCAACGCGGGTCTCACGGGTAAGGGTAATCTCGTCCATGCCGTCCATGCCGAAGACCACAAAGCCGCGCTTGCAGCCAAGCTTGTGAAGGACATGGGCCAGGGGCTCCACGAGATCCTCCCGGTAAACGCCGAGGACCTGGCAGTCGGCGCCGGCCGGGTTCGTGAGGGGCCCGAGGATATTGAAGATGGTCCGGATGCCGATCTCCTTCCGGGGGCCGATGGCGTGTTTCATGGCGCCGTGGAGGGCCGGGGCGAAGAGGAAGCCGATGCCGATCCTCGCGATGGCGTTCTCCACCGTCTCCGGGGTCACGTCCAGGCTGACCCCCAGGGACTCCAGGACGTCGGCACTCCCGCAGGCGGACGAAACCGCCCGGTTGCCGTGCTTGGCCACCTTCACCCCGCAGGATGCCACCACGAAGGAGACGGTGGTGGAGATATTGAAGGTGTTGGTGCCGTCCCCCCCGGTGCCGACCACGTCCAGGATCGTCTCCTGATCGATGTTGATGTCATCCCGGTCGATATCGAGGACCCCCTTGCCGACCCGGATGGGGGTGGCCCGATCCCGCATGACTCGGGCTGCGCCGGTGATCTCCTCCACCGTCTCCCCCTTCATTCGGAGGGCGGTGATGAAGGAAGCGATCTGGGCCGGGGTGGCCTCGCCGGACATGATCTGGTCCATGACCTCGATCATCTCCGCTTCCGTGAGGTCGATGCGCTCAACTACCTTTGCAATTGCTTTTTTGATCATTGTGTCATCTCCAGGAAATTCTTGAGGATGTCCATCCCCCCCTCGGTGAGGATCGACTCGGGATGGAACTGGACCCCCCAGATCGGCAGCTCCCTGTGGGCGAGCCCCATGACCTCCCCCTCCTCCACCCAGGCGGTGATCTCAAGGCAGTCGGGGAACGTGGCCCGCTCCACCACCAGCGAGTGGTATCGGGTGGCATTGAAGGGATTGGGGAGCCCCCGGAAGAGCCCCTGGCCGTTGTGGTGGATCGGGGAAGTCTTGCCGTGCATGAGGGTGGAGCTGCGGACCACCTTCCCGCCGAAGGCGGCGCCGATTGACTGATGGCCGAGGCAGACCCCGAGGATCGGGATCTTGCCGGCAAAGTGGCGGATGGCGGCGACGGAAATCCCCGCCTCCTCGGGGGAGCAAGGGCCGGGGGAAATGACGAGGCGCTCGGGCGCCAGCCGTTCGATCTCCTCCAGGGTAATGCCGTCGTTGCGGAAGACCCGCACATCCTCCCCCAGTTCGCCAAAGTACTGGACGATGTTGTAGGTGAAGGAGTCGTAATTGTCGATCATGAGCAACATGTCAGTCCAATCCCTTTTCCGCGGTCTCGATGGCCTTAACCGCAGCCATGGCCTTGTTGACGGTCTCCTGGTATTCCGCGGCCGGGTCCGAGTCGGCCACGATGCCGGCGCCTGCCTGGAGGTGCACCATGCCGTCGCGGATGACGAGGGTGCGGATGGCGATGGCCAGGTCCATGTTGCCGGAGAAGGAGAAGTACCCCACGGCGCCGCCGTAGACCTCGCGGCGGACCGGCTCCAGCTCGTCGATGATCTCCATGGCCCGCACCTTGGGGGCGCCGGAGAGGGTACCCGCCGGGAAGGTAGCCCGCACCACGTCGAAGGCGTCCTTCCCCTCGACCAGTTCCCCCTCCACGTTGGAGACGATGTGCATCACGTGGGAATAGCGCTCGATGACCATGAGCTCCGACACCTTCACGGTGCCGGTCCGGCAGACCCGCCCCAGGTCGTTGCGCCCCAGGTCCACGAGCATCACGTGCTCGGCCCGCTCCTTGGGATCGGCCAGGAGTTCTTCCGCCAGTTGTTGGTCCTCCTCCGGGGTCGCGCCCCGGGGGCGGGTGCCGGCGATGGGGCGCAGCTCCACCCGGTCTCCCTCCTTGCGGACCATGACCTCGGGGGAGGCCCCCACCACCAGGGTGTCGTCCATGCGGAGGAAGAACATGTAGGGGGAAGGGTTCAGGGTCCGCAGCACGCGGTAGATGGCGAGGGGCTCCACGGTGAGCGCGCCGGAGAAGCGCTGGGAGAGGACCACCTGGATGATGTCCCCGGCCCGGACGTACTCCTTGCATTTCTCCACCGCCGCCTCGAAGTTTTCGCGGGGAACGTTGGACGAGAAGGAGACCGTGCGCACAGCAGGCGTCGCCGGCATTGCCGGCAGGGGGGCTCGGAGCTTGGCGATGAGGGCGTCCACCCGGGCAATGGCCTCGGCATAGGCGGCCTCAGGAGCCTGTCCATCCTCCAGATGGGCGTTGGAGACCACGGTGATTTTCTGCCGCATGGTGTCGAAGATCAGGATCGTGTCGGTGATGACGAAGCAGGAATCCCAGGCCCCGATGACGGCCGGCTTCTCCGTGGGAAGCCGCTCGAAGTGGCGCACCATGTCGTACCCCAGGTATCCCACGGCGCCGCCGAAGAAGCGAGGGAGCCCGGGGATCTCCACGGGGTGGAACCGGCTCAGATACTCCCGCACAAAGCCCAGGGGGTCGTCGCTGGTAACGGCGCGGGTCTCGCCGTTGGTGACGATCTCCACGGTGGTGCCGCGGGTCCGGATGACGGTGGCAGGGTTGGAGCCGAGAAAGGAATAGCGGCCCCACTTCTCACCCCCCTCGATACTTTCCAGGAGGAAGGAGTAGGAACCGTCGTCGATCTTGCGGAAGGCGCTGACCGGCGTGTCCATATCGGCCATGATCTCGCGGCAGACGGGAATCAGGTTGCCTTGGGAGGCCAGGGACCGGAAGGTCTCGAAATCGGGAAAATACACGGGATGCTCCGATCAACGGGAAACAGAGGGGAGAAAATGCCCGGAAAGGCTCTTTTTTAAAGGAGTTTAAACTAGCACACGGGGACGGAGAGTGTCAAGAAACCCGGACGGTTACGGCAGGCAAAGAAAGCGAAGGCCGAGGGGAGGACAAAAAGTGTCGGCGCTCCCCTTGAAAAATCCCGGAGTGATAGTTAGGTTAGGGGAGTTCTGTCATCACCACACCGACACAAAGGAGAAGACACCCCCATGACGAAGACCACCAAGAAATTCGAAACCGAGGTCCAGCAGCTCCTCGATCTCGTAATTCACTCCCTTTACTCCAACAAGGACATCTTCCTCCGGGAACTCATCTCCAACTCTTCCGACGCCATCGACAAGGTCCTCTTCGAGGCTCACCAGAATGCGGCGGTCATTGAGGGAGAGCCGGAAGGGAAAATCAAGCTGATCCCCGACAAAGAGGCCGGCACCATCACCATCCGCGACAACGGGGTCGGCATGACCATGGAGGAGGTGGAGAAGAACATCGGCACCATCGCCCATTCGGGGACCAAGGCGTTCCTGGCGAACCTGAAGGAGCAGAACGTGTCCGAGCACCCGGAGCTGATCGGCCAGTTCGGGGTCGGCTTCTACGCTTCGTTCATGGTGGCCGACCGGGTCACCCTCGTCACCCGCCGTGCCGGCCAGGACAAGGCCGCCGGGGTCCGCTGGGAGTCCACCGGCGACGGCACCTACACCGTTGAAGAAGCAGTCAAGGAGACCCGCGGCACCGAAATCACCCTCCACCTGAAAGAAGAGATGAAGGAATATCTCGACGAGTGGAAGATCCGCTCCATCGTACGTAAATACTCCGACTACGTCCAGTACCCCGTCGTCATGGATGTGACCCGGACCGAAGTCCCGAAAGGGGTGAACGGCGAGGAAATCGAAGGGGCCGGCACCATCGAGAAAACTGTGGAAGAGACTCTCAACTCCATGAAGGCCATCTGGGCCCGCGCCAAGAGCGAAGTGACCGAGGAGGAGTACGAGGAGTTCTACAAGCACGTCTCCCACGATTTCGAGAAACCCCTCAAGACCATCCACTATTCGGCCGAAGGGGTGAGCGAGTTCAAGGCACTCCTCTACCTGCCGGCCCACAAACCCTTCGACCTCTTCATGCCCGAGCGCAAGAAAGGGGTCCAGCTCTACGTGCGCCGGGTCTTCATCACCGACTCCTGCGAGCAGCTCATCCCCGACTACCTCCGCTTCGTGAAGGGGGTGGTGGACTCCAGCGACCTGCCACTCAACGTGTCGCGGGAAATCCTCCAGGAAGATGTCCAGATCAAGCGGATCCAGAAAAGCCTCGTTTCCAAGATCATCTCCACCCTCTCAGAAATGCGGGAGAAGGAGGCCGACGACTACCTCGCCTTCTACAAGGAGTTCGGCCAGGTCCTCAAGGAAGGGGTCCACTTCGATTACGCCAACCGGGAGAAGCTCCAGGACCTCCTCCTCTTCGAAAGCACCAGGACCGAGGCGGGGAAATTCACCTCCCTCAAGGAGTACGTGGAGCGGATGCCCGCGGGGCAGGAAGAGATCTACTTCATCACTGGCACGAGCCGCACGGCCCTGGAGCAGTCCCCCCACCTGGAGATCTTCCGGAAGAAGGAATACGAGGTCCTCTTCCTGACCGATCCCGTGGACGAGTGGGTGGTGCAGGGGGTCACGGAGTACGACGGCAAGAAGCTCAAGGCCGTGGACCGGGGCGATGTCATCCCCGCCACCGAAGAGGAGAAGAAGGAGCAGGAGGCCAAGCGGGAAGAGGCGTTCAAGCAGTACGGCGACCTCCTCTCCTTCGTGAAGGAGAAGCTCGACGCGCGGGTGAAGGAAGTGCGCCTTTCCAGCCGCCTCACCGACAGCGCCTGCTGCCTCGTGGCCGACGAGCACGGTCTCAACGCCAACATGGAGCGGATTCTCCGGGCCATGAACCAGGATGTCCCCGAGTCGAAGCGGATTCTGGAGCTGAACCCGGATCACCCCCTCATGCAGGTGATGGCAAACCTCTTTGCCCGGGACAAGGCCAACCCGCGCCTGGGCGACTACTGCGACCTCCTCTACGACCAGGCTCTGCTCACCGAAGGCTCGCCCATCAGCGACCCGCTCCGGTTCACGCGGCTCGTGGCGGAGCTGATGGTGGCGGACGGGAAAGCGGCTGCGGGGGAGTAATCGCAAGAACATAGACGGAACAAAGGGGAGTCGGTGACGGCTCCCCTTTGTCGTTTGCGCGGTGTTGGCAATGAGATGCTTGCATAATGCATCATAGTAAAAGATAATTTTAGAGGATATCACCATCAGGGAGCTTCTATGCCAGCCATCTCGATGTTTTATGGGATTGTGATTTACCTGTACTTTTACGATGATGAACGACATAAGATTCCGCATATTCACGCAAAATATCAGGGAGAAGACGCTTCTGTCTCGATTGCTAACGGCGAAATTCTAGCGGGCGACATCCCATTGTCCAAGCTTCGATTGGTTCAGGCATGGATAGAGATTCACAGGGATGCGCTGATGGCTGATTGGGCGCTTGCGGTGAACGGTCAACCACCTTTTGCCATTGAGCCGCTCAGATAGGAGATATTGCCATGGAATCCGTAATCAAAGTAGTTCCACAGGACGATTTTCATCTACTCATAACCTTCAATACCGGAGAAACCAGGCTGTTCGATGCTCGGCCCTATTTGGAAAAAGGGGTATTTAACCGACTGAAAAATCTCGAACTATTCAAACAGGCGTTTGTTGCTTTTGATACTGTCTGCTGGCCCGACAATCTCGATATAGCCCCGGAAACATTGTATGACCGTTCACAATCGCTTCCCTGCTCTGAAGTGTCAAATGGCTGAACAAGAAAGGGCAATGCGGGGCATAAATTGAAAGTCATCGTGAAAAGGACGCTGCGTCAATACGGCTACCCGCCAGACATGCAGATGTTGGCGACCGAGACGGTCCTGAAGCAGGCGGAGATGCTGGCGAATGAGCTTGCGAGCAGGCAGTAAATGACATACAGAGGCACCTAAAGAAAGAGGGGACCTCGGGGGACGTTCTTTTTTATTCGGAATTTATGAGGGGAGGCGGTGACGACTCCCTTTTTTCGTTGGGGCGTTGCAAAGAACACCTTGACGCTCCCCACCTCAGTAATTACAATGTAACCACCCAACCTACCAATTGCTTATCAAGAGGACATCACCGATGAGGACCAACATTATTCGCATAGGCAATTCCCAAGGCATCCGAATCCCTAAGGTTCTCCTGGAACAGAGCCATCTCGGAGCAGAGGTGGAGTTGGAGGTGGAGGATGAGAAAATCATCATCCGCTCCGCTTCCCGCCCTCGCCAGGGGTGGGGGGAGAAATTCCAGCTCATGGCTGAGAGCGGCGATGACAGAATGCTTAACGGGGATGCGGGCGAGCAGACCGAATGGGACAAGGATGAATGGGAATGGTAGTCAAACGCTTCGACGTCTATCTGGTCAACCTGGACCCCACCGTCGGCAGGGAGATTCGCAAGGCAAGGCCATGTCTCATTATCTCACCCGATGAAATGAACCGGTACATCGGCACCGTTATCGTTGCCCCCATGACCACCAAAGGGAGGGATTATCCCACGCGGGTGCAGTGCTCCTTCAAGGGCAAGGAGGGACAGGTTGTCCTTGACCAGATCAGAACCGTGGACAAGTCCCGTCTTTTCCAGAAGCTCGGAAGAATCGACAAAGAAACGCAGGAAGAGGTGTTGTCCATTCTTGCGGAGATGTTTGCGCCGTAAGTAGGAGAGCCGGTGCGTCGAAAATGAACCACATGGGGAGTCGGCAACGGCTCCCCTTTTCCGTTGCTTGGATTGGACGCCTTGACAGCGCGTCGCACCGCGCTAGACTTGCTTCGTCGAAATCACTAACGAAGGAGGTACCCGCAAATGGCATGCGACATCACGTCCCACAAAATGCACATGTGTGCCCTCAAGGCCGAGGGATGCAGCGACGAAATTGCGAGCCTTTCCGCATCGCCCACCGTCAAGTGCGGCAACTGCGGCGCCCTGGCCAACTCCCCCGACAACGTCTGCAACCCTGTCCCCCTCAAGTGATCAACCGGCATCACTATGGATGCCCTGCATGCGGCCCGTGACCTTATGTGCGGGCCGCTTTTTTGTGTGCCCACCGACCATCCCCCCCTCTTCCGCCTACGGACAAAAAGTTCCGGTACGAGCGGTAACCTCCCGCAATTCCCGTCACACAGTCCCACGATGATGAACTGAGTCACCCCTCCATTCAATCTTGTACGGTTGTACGGCCATATCAGGCTGAAAGGTGAGGCACGGAACTTGCTGAGTCATCTCCTGATATGCGAATCAGATTGCTCAGACTCTGCGCGGCTGCCCTGCTCGGCATCCTGGCAGCCGCTCCGGACGGCCGGTGTCGACAAGACCCGGACCTGGCTTCGCCTCCCACCGTTGACAGGGTGGTAGTCTACAAATCGAAGCGGCTGCTGGAGCTGCGCAGCGGCCAGAACCTGATCCGATCCTACCGGGTGGCACTGGGAAGAAACCCCGTCGGCCCCAAGGTAAGAGCCGGTGACTTCCGGACTCCCGAAGGAATCTACCGGCTCGACCGCCGTTCCCTCCAGAGCCGGTTCTTCCGATCGATCCACATCTCCTACCCCAATACCGAAGACATCGCCACGGCCCGGAAACAGGGAGTTTCTGCCGGAGGGGACATCATGATCCATGGTCTCCCGACCGGATTCGAGGACCTGGGCCCGTCTCACGCCTCCTTTGATTGGACCAAGGGGTGCATCGCCGTCACCAACGCCGAGATGACGGAAATTTGGCACCTGGTGCGAAACGGCACCCCGATCGAAATACTGCCTTGACCGCGAAAAAGAAGGATTGACCGGCGTCCCCTACGGGGCAACAGCAAGCGCCACCCACCAGGAGAACACCACCCCCACGGCACTGGCAATTGCCAGCACCGCATTGAGGACCGGACCGGGCTGCCCGAACCTGCCGATCAGATATTCCGCCACGGCGCCAAGCGCTATCCCCCACAAAAATCCAAACAGGTGCGCGCCAAGGTCGGTGTGTTCGCCTTCCGTTCCAAGGACCGCCAGGAGGGCCAGGCCGGCGGCAACCGGGAGCGGCCACCGTCTCTGCAGGTGATGGCGATGGCGCACCACGCTGCTTGAGGCGAGGATGCCGACCGCACCGAATACCGCGGTGGAAGCACCGACCGAAATGTGGCCGGAGGAGTGAAGTAACGCGTTGACGAGGTTCCCGAGGATTCCCGAACCAAGGATGAGGCTCCAGGCGAGGCCCGAACCGATTTCGCGACAGAGGAGGATGACCAGCACCCCGCCGATCGCAAGGTTGCTCACAAGGTGCGGCAGATTCGCATGGAGGGTGAGGGCGGTTACTGCGCGCCACCACTGGCCATCCATGATCTTTGCGGCATCGGCGCTGCCGAGGGCAAGCCAGTCGAGCGGGGGATGACCGGGGAGGGTGACATCAAGCCGGGTGATGTTGTGAAAGGTGGCCAGGAGAAAGAGGACTGACAGAGTCGCCAGGACATTCCCGTTCATGGTCCTGACCGGTGGTGCCGGCGGAGGCCAGTTGCGGTTTTCCTCTTCGAAGAGGCGCACCTCCTCCACGGCCCGGTCGTAGAATGACGCCGGCACCACCACGTGCCATCCGTTATCGCTCCGAACACTACGGCACGGGACAGCCCGGGACTCAAGGACCAGCCCCCAGAGTTGGGCCTTCCCCTCTTCCAATGCTCCCGGCGCCACGGGGAGCCATAGCTCCTGGCGAAGTGCGGTATGTACGGTCTCCAACTCCATGAACGATAGTCTAATCATTGCGAAGCCTGATTGCGACCCATGGGCGAGAAAAAAACGGGCGACTCACTACTGTCCGGTTAATAGTTGAATAAGTTCAGTTGGTTGCGCTCAGGATAATCAGCATTTCGCTTGAGAGCCTCCGCAACCAGCGATGAAATGGGCTTTTTCTCGAACAAGTTGACCTCCAGAATCTGTAGAAAAGTGTAGAGCGAACACGGAACCCCCAACTTCTTTTTCGTGATCGCCACCAGCAGATAGATGCACAAGGCAACCCATATCTGGCTCTTCACGGCATTGACTGACGTTCCGATGAACGACTTGATCCGCAGGTGCTGTTTGATCCATTTGAAAAACAGCTCCACCTGCCAGCGCTGCTTGTAAATCGCAGCCACCGTCGCTGCCGGAATCTCGAAGTTGTTCGTGAGAAATACGAGTCGCTTGTTCCGTTCTTTGTCAACATAGCTGACCCGGCGCAGTTTCTCCGGATACCCCTTTTTCGACTTCTGCGTCACCAGGGTGATAATCTGGTCTGCCCGTACACCTGATTCCTTGTCCTTCGGATGGGAATATAACCGCTGGCATTTCAGGTTGTCCTTTGCCCGAACTACGAAGAATGCTCCCTGCTTGTGGATGGAGTGGAGCCGGGCAAAATCGACATACCCTCTGTCCATCGTGTAAATGGCATCCTTTGCAACCGGCAGATGGTCCAGCATCCTGACATCGTGGACCTTGCCAGTGGTAATAGTGACCCAGGTTGGAATGGGACCACGCAGATCAATGAGCGTATGCATCTTGACCGCCGCCTTGGTTTTGCGGAACTCGGCCCATGGGAACAGCGTAAGGCACAGGTCGATAGTGGTCGAGTCAAAGGCGTAGAGCGGTTGCGTAAGCTCAACGGCGATGGCATCAGCCTGGTACAGCTGCTGAGCTATGCCGATCAGTACATGACCGAAGTCTTGGAAGATACGCCAGTCCCTGCGCTCGTTCGCGTCGGCAAGGGTCGTGCGGGAGACATCACCACGAAAGCCGATGTGGTACAGCTTCTCCTGGTGGGAGTTCAGGCAGGTCTCGATATCCCGCAAGCTCTCACGGCCAGCCATCTGGGCATAAGCCAGGCAGAGGAACTGGTCATAGGTCGAGAACTTCTTCTCCCGATACTCGCCACGGTGTCGGCGAACGCAGAGATTGAATTCGTACCGGGGCAGAAACTGCAGAAGTTGTTTGAAAACGGTCGGACCGGTGTGCATTGCTCCCCTCCTGTAAAGGGAGGAAGGCTACACCCAGAACGAATTCATGTCGAAAAAAGAACAATTGTGCCAAAGAGCAATAAAGTTCAACAAGTTACAGCTGTACAATCAAAGTTTACCGGACAGTAGTACGGGCGACTAATAAATAACCAGCACCGGCTTTGAACGCACAGAGGTGCAATTGAATGCTACTATTGCATCCATGACCTCTCCCGACCTCATCAACGACCCCATCCCGAAGCTCCTCACCCGACTCGCCGTGCCGGTGGGGACCGGCTTTTTCTTCAACACCATGTTCAATGTGGTGGATACCTTCTACGGAGGGCTCATCTCCACCAGGGCGCTGGCGGCACTCTCCCTCTCCTTTCCCCTCTTTTTCATCGTCCTGGCTATCGGTGCCGGCACCTCCATGGGAGCCACGGCCCTCATCGGCCACGCATTGGGGAGCGACCAACGGGAGGAGGCGGAGCTCTTTGCGGCCCAGGCCATCTCCTTCGGCGTCATTCATGCCCTCTTCATGACCGTGGGAGGAGTCGCGGCGGCGCCGGCCCTCTTCAGGCTCATGGGGGCATCGGGCGATTACCTGGACCTGGCCCTGGCCTACATGGATGTCATCATCGCCGGTACCGTTTTCTTCGTCGGCAACTATGTCCTCAACGCCATGCTCAACGCCTCGGGGGATACGAAGAGTTTCCGCAACTTCCTGGTGGCGGGATGCTTCCTGAACATGGCTCTGGACCCCTGGTTCATGTACGGAGGGGTGGGCGTGCCGGCCCTGGGGATACGGGGCATTGCCCTGGCCACGGTGGTGGTCCAGGCCGCGGGGAACGTCTACCTCCTGGGTCGGGTGCGGCGGACGGGTCTTTTGTCGGGGCGCTCGTGGCAACTCCTCATGCCGCGGCGGGAGCCGTTTCGCCGCCTCTTCGGCCAGGGGATTCCGGCAAGCATGAACATGCTGACGGTGTCGCTGGGCATGTTCGTCATCACCTGGTTCGCGGGGCGGTTCGGCAAGGAGGTGGTGGCTGCCTACGGCATCGGCACCCGCATCGAACAGATCGTGCTCCTGCCGGCCTTTGGGCTGAATGTGGCGGTCCTCTCCCTCGTGGCCCAGAACTTCGGCGCAGGAAAGCTTCGCCGGATACGGGAGACCCTGACGAGGGCGCTGCGGGCGGGGCTCCTCATGATGGCAGGGGGGACGACGCTGGTCTTTGCGGCGGCCGAGCCCCTGATGAAGCTTTTCACCGCCGATCCGCTGGTGGTTGCCCACGGGGTCACTTTTCTCCGGGTGGAGTCGTTGCTGCTGGGGGCCTATGTGATTCTCTACATGAACAATTCGGCACTCCAGGGGCTGCAGCGGCCGGCCTTCGCCCTCTGGATCGGGCTCTTCCGCCAGATCATTGTGCCGGTGCCAATCTTCTGGCTCCTGGCCTTGGTGCTCGGCTGGGGCCCCCCCGGCATCTGGTGGGGATTCTTTCTCGTCACCTGGAGCGCGGCGATGGTGTCGGTCCTCTACACCCGCCGGGTGCTGCGGCTGGCAACCGAAGAGGCCGATGCGGCGCTCATGCGGAACGGCAACAACGGCCCGCCCCCTTGACTCCGGGCCGCTTCCCGCTACCCTTTACCCATGCCCGAATCGATCCTCGCCACTTTCACTGTCAAGCGCCTGGAGATCATCGCCCCGGACGGGACCGCCGACGAGGACCTCGTCCCGGGCCTCTCGGGGGACGAACTGCGGCGCATCTACTACCTGCTCCTCCTCACCCGCGCCTACGACGGCCGCGCCCTGGCCCTCCAGCGGGAGGGGCGGCTCGGCACCTACCCGTCGGTCCTGGGGCAGGAGGCGGCCCAGGTGGGGAGCGCCTTCGCCATCCACGAGCGGGACTGGGTCTTCCCCTCCTTCCGGGAGATGGGGGTCCACCTCACCCTCGGCTATCCGGCCCACCAGCTCTTTCAGTACTGGGGAGGTGACGAGCGGGGGATGCGAACTCCTGACGGCATGAACATCTTCCCCATCTCCGTCTCCGTGGGAACCCACATCCCCCACGCCGCCGGCGCGGCCCTGGCCGCGAAACTCCGGGGTGACCCGATCGCTGTGATCGCCTATTTTGGCGACGGCGGCACCTCAAAGGGTGATTTCCATGAGGGGTTCAACCTGGCAGGAGTCATGGGGCTCCCGACGGTTTTTATCTGCCAGAACAACCAATGGGCCATCTCGGTGCCCCTGTCGGCCCAGACTGCCTCCCGATCCCTTGCCCAGAAGGCCCTTGCCTACGGTTTCGACGGCATCCAGGTGGACGGCAACGACGTCCTGGCCGTCTACCGGGCCACCCGCGAGGCCCTGGAGAAGGCCCGAAGCGGCGGCGGACCCACCTTCATCGAATGCCTCACCTACCGGATGTCCGACCACACCACGTCCGACGACGCGAGCCGGTACCGTTCCCCCGAAGAAATGGAACAATGGCGGGAGCGGGACCCGATCCTGCGCTACGAGCGGTTCCTGGCGAAGCGGGGACTCTGGAACGAGGACTATGCCGCCGAGATGAAGGGAAAGGCGGGAGGAGAGATCGACGAGGCGGTGCGGCGCTACGAATCGGTGCCGCCGCCAGCGCCGGGGGAGATGTTCAATTTCGTGAGTGGGGAGTTGTCGGCGAGGCTGCGGCGACAGCGGGAAACATCTACTTGAATAACACGGAGAGACGGAGAACACGGAGTAAAATCAAGCTGTTATTCTTCAGCAACAATTTGATTCAGTACTCCTTCTTGGCTCAAAATAAATAAATGGTTCAAGGGGTTGCCTTCTCCGTGCCCTCCGTCTCTCCGTGTTATTACAAATTGAAAGGTTTCTATTCACAATGCCTCAACTGAACATGGTTCAAGCCATAAACCTCGCCCTCCGGGAGGAGATGGCCCGGGACGACCGGGTGGTGCTCCTCGGAGAGGACGTGGGGAGGGACGGCGGGGTCTTCCGGATTACGGAGGGGCTCTTCGAAGAGTTCGGCCCGAAGCGGGTCATCGACACCCCCCTGTCGGAATCGGCCATTGTGGGCGCGGCGGTGGGTATGGCGGCCTACGGCCTTCGCCCCGTGGCGGAGATCCAGTTCATGGGGTTCATCTACGCCGCCTTCGACCAGCTCTTCGCCCATGCCGTCCGCATCCGCACGCGGTCCCGGGGACGCTTCACGGCACCGCTGGTGGTCCGAACCCCCTACGGGGCCGGCATCAAGGCGCCGGAACTCCACGAGGAGAGCACCGAGGCCTTTTTCTGCCACATGCCGGGGGTGAAGGTGGTGGTCCCCTCGGGACCGTACAACGCCAAGGGGCTCCTCATGGCCGCCATCCGCGACCCCGACCCGGTCCTCTTCCTGGAGCCGACCCGCCTCTACCGGATGGTGAAGGAGGAGGTCCCCGAGGGTGAGTACACCATTCCCCTGGGAAAGGCCCGCATCGCCCGTCCGGGAAACGCCGTCACCGTCGTCGCCTGGGGGAGCATGCTCCAGCGGGTCATGAAGGCCGTCGAGGGGTACGACGCCGAGGTGATCGACCCCATGACCCTCTCTCCTTTCGACTGGGAGGCGCTCCTGGCTTCGGTGGAAAAGACGGGGCGACTGGTGGTGGCCCACGAGGCCCCCCTCACCTGCGGCCTCGGCGCCGAGATCGCCGCCACGGTGGCCCAGGAGGCGATTCTCCACCTCCGGGGGCCGGTCATCCGGGTGGCCGGACCCGACACGCCGGTGCCCCTGGCGAAGCTGATCGACCACTACCTTCCGTCGCCGGAGCGGATTCGGGCGGCGCTCGATGACGTGCTGCAGTACTGAGGAGCGACCCATGCCCTTTGACTTCAAACTCCCCGATCTCGGTGAAGGGATCACCGAAGCCGAGCTGAGAAAGTGGCTCGTGAAGGAAGGCGACACCGTTCGCGAGCACCAGCCCGTGGCCGAGGTGGAAACCGACAAGGCGGTGGTGGAGGTTCCCTCTCCCCGGGGCGGGCGGGTCGGCCGGCTGGCACGGCGCGAGGGGGAGACGGTGGCGGTGGGCGCGACGCTCTTCACCATCGAGGAGGAGGGTGAAGCCCCGCCGGAGCGACCCAAATCAGTAGGAATCGTGGGGGAGCTCCCCGAGGCGGAGGAGGCGCGCGAGGTCATCGCCACCCCCCTGGTAAGGAAACTGGCCCGGGAGCGGGGTATCGACCTGGCCACGGTCAGGGGAAGCGGCCCCCGGGGAAGCATCACCCCCGATGACCTGGAGAAAGTCTCAGCTCCGGTTGCCCAGCCCGCGGAGAGTTTCGGCCCCGTGGAACTGGTCCCCCTGCGGGGGGTGCGCCGCGCCGTGGCCCGCAACGTCATGGCCTCCCAGCGGAACACCGCCTTCGTCACCGGCATGGAGGAAGCTGACATCACCGAGCTCTGGGAGCTGCGCCGCCGCGAACTGGGGGCCGTTGAAACCCGGGGCGCCCACCTCACCTTCCTCCCCTTCTTCATCAAGGCGGTCCAGCACGCACTTCGGGAGCACCCCTACCTGAACGCAGCCATCGACGACACGGCCGAGACCATCATACTCAAGCGCCACTACCACTTCGGCATCGCCGTGGAAACCCCCGACGGCCTCATGGTGCCGGTCATCCGCGACGTGGACCGGAAAAGCATCATCGAACTGGCGGCCGAAATCCAGGGACTGGGCTCCAAGGCCCGGAAACGGACCATCTCCCTCGACGAGTTGAAGGGAAGCACCTTCACCCTCACCAACTACGGCCACTTCGGCGGCGTCTTTGCAACCCCCATCATCAACTGGCCCGACGTGGCCATCCTCGGCTTCGGTCGCATCGGCGAACGCCCCTGGATTCACAAGGGGCAGATCGCCATCCGCAGAATCCTCCCCCTTTCCCTCACCTTCGACCACCGGGTCACGGACGGGGCCGACGCGGCCCAGTTCCTCCTCAAGGTGGTCGCCTACCTGGAAGACCCGGCACTTCTTTTCATCGAAAGCACCTGATGGTTTTTTCGCGTTAAAGTACTCGACAATACTGTCGAAACTTTTTACACAATTTTCCATTTCTCGATGACTGTGCCAACGAACCGTTGTCATATCGGGATGTTATCTATTGGCACGTCACTTGATAGAGAAGAGGTATCAACCGACCGCCGCGCCGCGGCACATCCCTTGGTATTCAGTTCACGGAGAAACCATGAAACGCCTGATCGCCCTGCTGCTTCTCGTCGCCGCCCTTGCCTTCGCCCCCCACGCAGAGGCGTTCTCCCTCTCCCTCGAACCACCTTCGCAGACCATCGCGGTGGGAGACACGGCAACCTTTGCGCTCAGGGTTACGGATCTTGCCGATCCCATTTTATTCTATACCCTTGATGTGCTTTTCGATGCGAGCGTGCTCGCCTTCCAGGGGGCGATTTTCACCAACGCCTTGGGTAATCCGTCTGATTCCATGGTGGACACGAGCCTTGTGGACACCGGTCTTTTGGGTCTGGTGGGGACTTCCGCCACCGGTTCGTTGACCGGCGACTTCGATCTGGCCTACCTCACCTTCTCAGGCATTACTGCCGGAACCTCCGACCTGATCATCGGTTCCAACACTTTTTTCGGTATTGACCCGAACACCGGCGGTGACATCCCCCTCAACGTGGATTCGCTCTTCGATAGCCGGGCAACCGTGGTAAACGCCGTCCCTGAACCGGGCACCCTGATCCTCCTGGGCGCCGGCCTGACCGGGCTGGCTGTCTGGCGGCGCAGGCACCCCTGAGAAGGAACACTGGCTCCTCCCTTTTTGGCTTTTCCCTCTCTCGCATCAAGTTTTTTCCAGGCATGACTGACCGCCGCTCCAACCGGGGCGGCGGCACCCCATTTTTCCCCTTGCAGGGTAATCATCGCGGTATCCAGCCCGTGCCCTGAGCCTCTCCGCTCCATCAATCTCTCCGTTTTCCGTTTCTTTTACTCCCCCCCGTCAATCGCCGTTTTTTTGATTCACATCATAATTTTTTCGACAAAATCAGTATACGGTAAGACCATCACGAACGAGGGAGGCGAATAATGGAACTGAAAAATGATCTCGGCACAACGGCCATCCAGGACGTCATCGCGAAATACCCTGCAATCGGCGAGATCCTGCAGCGCTACGACATCGGCTGCGTCACCTGTAAGGTGGGCATCTGCCTTCTGAAGGACGTGGTTTCCATCCACGGCCTCTCCAAAGAGGATGAGTCCCGGATCGAGCAGGAAATCAACGACTTCCTGACCCGGAAAGCGGCATAAACGATAGAGAAAAATCCCCAACGGCCCATACACAACACACACGAAAAGGAGAACTCAATCATGGCAAATCTCGGTTGCGGCTGCCCCGGCAGCATGGCTCGCGTCATCGAAAGAGAAGAAACATCAGCCACCGAAACCACCGTCAAGCCCAGGTCGGAGCTTCGCCAGTGGCCGGTACAGCTTCACCTGGTGCCGCCGTCGGCCCCCTACTTCCGCAACGCCGACATCCTCATTTCGGGTTCATCCGGGAATTCCGGGGAAAGCGGCCCTGATCTTGAGAAAGAAGTATTCGTGATCCCGGAAGCCGTAGGCCATTCTTTTGATCACCTTGATCTTGTTATTGATGCCTTCGAGGATTCCGGTGTGAAGGGGCCAGAGGCAGTGATTGAGGATTCCTTGGAGATAGCCCTTTAGCCGGCGGGCAAACAGGATGAGTGGCGGTATTCCACTCTCCATCGCCCTTTGGTGCCACTGCTCCCAGAATAGTCCCGCCTCTTCAATGCAGGTAAACTTCCACAGTTGCTTCAGATCGTCTTTGAGCAGGTAGACCGTAAGGAGGCTGCGGTTTGCCTCCAACAGTTCCTGGAGGCGAAGCATGTCGTCGCCCTTGACGTTCTCGCTGTTTCGTAGCAGCAACCACCGCGATGTTTTGACTACCTTCCGTGCCTTCTTGTCTTCCTTCAGGCGGTTTGCCTCATCGACTCGCACCCTGTCGATCACTTCCCTGCCATACTTCGCCACCACATGGAACAGGTCGTAGACTATGTCTGCCTGGGGCGAGTGCTGCTTGATTTCCTCCTCATATGATGCGTTCATATCCATCACGACCGCTTTGAGCCGTTTACAGCCATGTGGGCCAAGCTGCGTGAAGAAAGGACGGATACTCTCGCGACTCCTGCCTTTGCCGATCCATAAGACTTCCTTACGGTATGGCTCGATGATAACCGTCGCATAGCGGTGCCCCTTGTGAAGGGCGAACTCATCCATCCCGAGAACTTCGATGTTTGAGAGGTCGACGGTGCCGACCCGCTCTGTGAGTGAGCGCTTGTCGATTTCCTTCACCTGGTCCCAAGAAAGCCCCAGATACTGCGCCACGTGCTTCACAGACACGACACCACACAGTCGCGCTACGCTCTCTGCAAGCCTGCGCGTCACGCGGGCGTATTTCGCCAGCCATGACAGACGCTCCAGCGTTGGCCCACACTGAGGGCACAGCAGCCTGCGGCGGTGAACGATCAGATAAGTCTGAGCATCGAGAATCGGCAAATCTCGAATTACGCGCTTGGTCGTTTCATGGACGCTTGTGCAACGCCCACCGCACGAGCCACACACCATCTCATCCTGGGACAGGGCAATCAGTTCTACCTCGATCCGTTTGGCATCACTTGTGACGATAGTGCGTGCCCCAGCAACACGATATCCTTCCCACCCTCCCGCAATTGCGATAACATCGGAATACGACAACGGCAGCCTCCTGCGATCTTTTTTGGTTGGGGAACCATCAAGATACCGCAGTGCTGCCGTTGTTGTTTATTAATCTTCCCCGGAATTCCCTGAAGAACCTCATTTCGGCGGACTGCGTGGCCTTCGCCCTCGGCTCCTTCCACCAGGACCTGCTGAAGGACAAGGCCCTGGCCATCGCCTGCCCCAAGCTGGACGAGTCCGGCACGTACGTGGAAAAACTTGCCACCATCTTCCGCGACAACGACGTGAAGAGCATCACCGTCGCCATCATGGAAGTCCCCTGCTGCCGCGGCCTCGATCTCATGGTGCAGCAAGCCCTGGCCAAATCGGGAAGGGATATCCCCGTCGAAACGCTCATCATCGGGATTGACGGCGAACGGAGGAACTGACCATGAAACGGGACATCACCCAGGCCCTGGTGGAGGAGCACCGGCTGATCCTCCGGATGCTGGCCCTCCTGGAGCGTAACGCTCCCCTCACCGCGGCGGGGCGATACACCAACTTCCAGTTTTTTCGGGATGCGGTGGATTTCATCCGGAGTTACGCCGACCGGTTCCACCACGCCAAGGAAGAGGAGATCCTCTTCGAGGCCCTCATAACCAACGGCATGCCCCGGGAGAACAGCCCCGTGGCGGCCATGCTCATGGAGCACGACCAAGGGCGGGCCTACGTGAAGGCCATGGAAGAGGCGGCCCTGGCCGCCGAGGGAGGCGATACCTCCCGCACCGGCGCCCTGGCCGAGAATGCCCGTGCCTACCTGACCCTGCTCCGGGAGCATATCGACAAGGAGGACACCATCCTCTACCCCCTGGCCGAGCGGGTCATTCCGGAGGGACTGCGCGAGGGGATCGTCGGCGGCTACGAAGCGGCGGAAGCCCGCACGCCGGCAGGCTTTGCGGAGCACTACCTGCACCTGGTGGAGCAGTATGAGGCGGAGGCAACCGCCAAGGCCGCCTGAGCAGACAACTGTATCGGCAGCACACAAAAAAAGCCCGGTTTCCCGGGCTTTTTTCTTTGCAGGCTATCTCACTAGTCACCGAACGTATGCGCCTCCGGAAGCTGCACCGGATCGCAGACATCGGCTGGGTCATGGGCTTTTACTCCGCACTTGCTGCAGGAAACGGTCGCATTGGCCGACAGGGAACTGATGGTTCTCGTATCCTCGATCGTGCAGAGCTTATCATGCGCTATTCCGTGTCTCATGGTTCACACCTCCTTTGAGGTGAAGGCTAACCAGCTGTCCTGATATCATTAAAGCACAGTTCAAGATAATTTCAAATCGGAAACACAAAAGAAACACCGGCTCTCAAACGTTCAGAGACTTCCCTCCCCCAGCACCCCCATGACCCGCTCCAGATTAACCCGGGCCACGAGATAGTCGCGCCGTGCCCGGGCCAGGTTCCCCCGGGCCTGACGCAGGTTCAGTTCGGCGTCGTCCACCTCCAGCCGAATCTTGACCCCCAGCTCGAATCCCTTTTCGGCCATCTGCAGAAGGCGCTCCGCCTGGACCACCGTACCGGACAGGGCCTTGACAATCTCCTCGGACTCGCGAACAGCATTGACCGCATCGCGGATTTCCAGGGCAACCGACTCCAGGAGTTTAGCCTCGTCGATCTGCATGCTTCGCCGTTCGCTCTCGGCCTGGGCCACCTTGCCCCGGGTCTTGAGGCCATCGAACAGGGGAAAACTCAACTGAAGGCCCACGGTCCATATCTGGCCGCTCCCGGAACCGTCCCCCACCTCCAGGTGCCGCCATCCGTATTTCCCCGTCAGGTCCAGACGCGGCTTGTCGTCGGCGTCAGCCACCTTCACCAGTTCACCGGCAATGGCGAGGCGATGCTTGATCTCCTTCAGCTCGGGACGTTTATCCCGGGCCACTGCGAGGGCTTTGTCGTAGGAGGGATAGGTAGTCAGCACAGTCTCCAGCGAGCCGGTCACATCCACCTCACCCTCCAGGGCCAGGAGGAAGGAGAGCCGGTCCCGGGCCACGCGGACACTGTTGCCGGCCCGGATCACGTCGGGCATGGCATTTTGCACCGCAACATCCGCTGCCAGGACGTCGTAATCGGTGGCCACGCCGGCCGCATACCTGCGCTGGGCCTCATCCTGGTGCCGCACCTTCTGCGCAAGATTCTGGGAAGCAATGGCGTGCTGCTCCCTGGCAAGAAGGATATTGTAAAAGGCCACCGACACATCGCGCCAGGCATCCTGCCGCGCCCTGCGAAACTGCTCGTCGGCGGTGGCAAACCCCTTCTCTGCCGCCCGGATTGCAGCCCCCACCTTCCCCCAGGTGTAGAGAGCCTGAGAGAGACCGAGTTCGGCGCCATAGATATCCTGGCGCACCGGCATGAATCCGTCCGCATAGGCATTGAGGCTCTCGTCGTGCTGGGTGACAGCCTGTCCGGTGATCGTCAGATGGGGAAGGGCAGCAGACCGTTCCTCCACATAGCGCCCCCTCACCTGGTTGTGGAATTCCTTTGCCTTGAGGATGTCGCGGTTACGCTCCGCAGCCACCTCCAGGGCCTGATCGAGGGTGAGGACACGATGCTCGGCGGCCATACTGATACCATGCAAAAGCCAAATAACACAGAGCAACGGAGCAACGGAGAAAATCCTCAATTTATTCTCGAGCGCCCTGTAAATGCCACTCTTCCCGGTATCATCAAAGCGTTGGTCAGTCATGAAATGCCTGTCCCTCCGTTACTCCGTTGCTCCTCACCCCGCCACTTTCGCCTGAGCCACAGCGCCAGGTCGTCCATGTAGGTGTACATGACCGGCACGACGATGAGGGTGAGGAGCGACGAGGTGATGAGCCCGCCGATAACGGCACGGGCCATGGGAGCACGCCCCTCGCCGCCAGCGCCGATACCAAGAAAGAGCGGCAGCATGCCGAAGATCATGGCCAGGGTGGTCATGACGATGGGGCGGAGTCTCGTCCGCCCCGCCTCGATAATCGCCTCCCGGCGCGGGAGGCCATCCCGCCGCCGGAGAACCTTCGCGTAGTCCACCAACAGAATGGCGTTCTTGGTGACAAGTCCCATGAGCATGATGAGGCCGATGAGCACCATGATATTGATGGTGTCGCCGGTCAGTTTCAGCATGCCGGCCATGCCGACGATGGAGAGCGGCAGCGACAGCATGATTGCCAGGGGCTCGAAGAACGACTCGAACTGGGCGGCCAGAATAAGGAAGACGAATACCACGGCCAGCATGAGCGATTCTCCCATGTAGCCGAAGGATTCGGCCATATCCTCGGCCTCGCCGGAGAAGTTGATGCTGTACCCCGGCTCCATGGTGATCTTCTTCGAAACCCCTTCCACCTTCTTCACCGCCGTGCCGATGGGGAGCCGGTCCAGGTTCGCCGACACCGTCACAAGACGCGACTGGTCGCGGCGGTTCACCTCGGTGGGGGTGGCGGCGACGGTTTCGGTGCTGACGCTCGCCAGAGGTATCAGCTTGGTGCCGCCCGCGCCGTCAGGCACCGAGATCTTCAAATCCCGCACTTGGGCCGGATTCTCGCGCAGCCCCTCGGGAAGCCGGACCCGAACGTCCACGGCATCGCCGTCCTCGTCCTCGTAGGTAGTGACCGCCTCCCCCCCCACGAGGCGGGAAAGGGACATGACAACGTCGTTACTGGAGACGCCCGCAGAGAGGGCCTTCTCCCGGTCGACCCGGAGCCGGTACTCGGGGATGTCGTGCTCCAGGGTGGCGGAGATGTCGACGATCCCCGGGATGGTATACATCAGCTCCTTGAGCTGGGCCGCGTACTTCTTGAGGAGGGCGATATCGTCCCCTTTCAGGTCAACGTTCAGGGGTTTCGCCGTGCTCGCGATGACCCCCACCTTTTCGATGGAAAAGGTGATGCCGGCCACCTGCCGCAGCCGCTCGCGCACCAGGCGCTCTATCTCGAACTGGCTCCGATTGCGGGCCGATTTTTCCTTCAGCTTCATGTAGAGAAGCCCGTCGCGCACCGTGCCGCTGTCGCCGGCCCCGATGGTGGCATAGGAATGGTCGATCTCGGGAATGCCCTTCAGTGCCGCCAGCACCCGGTTAAGCCGATCCTCGGTTTCGGAGATGCTGGCCTCGGGGGCGGACTTGAACGAAACCTGGAACTCGCTCGTATCCTCGTCGACCATGAATGATGATTCCAGGGTCCCCATGAGGGCAAGCCCCAGGAAAAAGGTGATGCCAGCCGTGGCGACCACCGTTTTGCGGTGGTCTAGTGCCCAGGCGATGGCGAGGCGGTAGCGGTCGGCGCTCCGGTCGAACCAGTCGTTGAAGGTTTCGAGCCAGCGGGCAAGCCCCTTCCGTTTGCCGTGGGCATGGATTGCCGGGTCGTGCCAGCGGGAAGAGAGCATCGGATCCAGGGTGAAGGAGACGAAGAGCGACACCAGCACTGCGAAGGAAACCGTGATGCCGAAGGGGAAAAAGAAGCGCCCCACGATCCCCTTCATGAAAGCCACGGGCACAAAAACCGCAAGAATCGACATAGTCGTGGCGAAAACCGCCAGACCGATCTCGCTGGTGCCGAACCGCGAGGCCTCCATGTGGTCCTTCCCCATCTCCAGGTGCCGGACAATATTCTCCCGCACCACGATGGCATCGTCGATGAGGAGCCCGATGGCAAGGGAGAGCGCCATGAGGGTCATGACATTGAGGGTCATCCCCATGGCGTTCATGACAATGAAGGCGGAGATGACCGAGATGGGGAGCGTCACCCCGGTGATGACCGTGGAGCGCCAGGAGTTGATGAACAGGAAGACGATGATGATGGTGAGAATGCCGCCGACGACAAGGGTTTCCTCCACGTCGGCCAAAGATTGGCGGGTCATGATGGAGCCATCGCGCACCAGGGAGAGTTCGACCCCCGGCGGAAGCTCCCGCCGCACCTTCTCCATGGTCTTCCTGACGTTATCCACCACCTCCACCTGGTTGGCCCCCGACTGCTTGTAGATGTCGATACCGATGGCCGGCGCTCCGTTCACCAGGGCCAGGGTCCGCCGCTCCTCCACCCCGTCGGTGACGGTGGCCACTTCCCCCAGGGTTACGGGGCGCCCCCCCTTCTGGGCGATGACCATGGCGCGGTAGTCGGCCACGCGGTCCG
Source organism: Geobacter metallireducens GS-15 (assembly GCF_000012925.1). Classification (NCBI taxonomy): domain Bacteria; kingdom Pseudomonadati; phylum Thermodesulfobacteriota; class Desulfuromonadia; order Geobacterales; family Geobacteraceae; genus Geobacter; species Geobacter metallireducens. The sequence continues at coordinate 2,860,496 of NC_007517.1, forward strand.
GCTTTCCCTCGATGCGGAGGGGATACTCGACTCCTCCCCGGGTGATGCGGCCAAGGGGAGTGTTCACGTTCTCACTCTGAAGCCCCGCCACCACGTCGTTTACTCCGAGCCCCAGGGACTCCAGCCGCACCGGGTCCACGTGGACACTCACCTCGCGCTTGGCCCCTCCCACTACCTCCACCTTACCGACCCCGGCCACACCCTCGAAACGCTTTCTGATCCGCTTGTCCATGAGCGTTGTCAGCTCCCGCTGTGAGAGGCTTCCGGACTGGAGCGCCAGGGACACTACCGGCAGGGCGTTGAAATCGATCTTTTGGATAACGGGGTCTTCTATGCCGGTGGGAAGCTCTCCCCGCACGGAATTGATCTTGGCCCGGGCCTCCTGGGACACCTCATTGATCCGCTCCTCCAGCCGGAACTGGACCACCACCGTGGAGACGCTCTCCCGAGAATAGGAGAAGACGTGCTTCACCCCGGCAATCTGGTTCACCGCCTCCTCGATCCGCTTGGAGACCTCCCGTTCCACGGTCTCGGGGCTGGCGCCGGGATACTTGGTGACGATGGAGATGACCGGAAACTCCACATTGGGATACATCTCCACCGAGAGCCGCCGGTAGGAGAAGATGCCGAGGGTCACAAGCACCAGCATCATCACTGCGGCAAAGATGGGACGCTTGATGGAAAGATCGGAGAGGATCATCCGCTACTTCCTTCCACCGGCAACGGAAACCGTATCCCCGTCCTTGAGGTTGAAGCCTCCGCGGGCCACGATCTGCTCGCCGGCCCCTACCCCTTTCACGATCTCCACTGAATCGCCGCTGACGGCTCCGGTCTCCACCTGCCTGAGCTTCGCGGTGGTGCCGGCGACAATGAACAGGTTCCCCTTCCGGGCCGCCGTATCCCACGTGGTCAAGGCCCCACGGGGGACCTGAACCACCTTGGGCCGCTGGCCAGTGATAATCCGTCCCTTGGCGAAGAGCCCTCCCTTGAGGCGGTCTCCGTCATTTCTCACTTCGGCGATCACCCGCAGCGACCGGTCGGCAGAGGAGAGTTCCGGATTGATGTACATCACCCTGCCCATGAAGGTTTTCCCGGGGAGGGCGTCCACGGTGAACTCCAGCGGCTGTCCCACCTTGACCCGGGCCGAATCGGCCGAGGGAACGGTGACCGTCAGGTTAAGGACACGGTTGTCCACTATCCGGAATATGGGCTTGCTGGCGGCGGCGTCGCTTGCCAGATCCCCCACGTTCACATCCCGCAGGGCCACTACTCCATCGAGGGGAGAGACCACAAGCCCCTTTGCCTGCCGTGCCCGGGCCTGGCGCACCTCTTCCTGGGCCACCCGGATCTGGGCCTGGGCCGCCTCTATCCTGGCCTGAGCCGCGGCCGACTCGGTGCGGGCGTCGTCTACCCCCTGCTGAGTCGCGAGCCCCGATTCCTTCAGTTTGAGAATCCGGGTCAGCTCCCGCTCCGCCCGGTTTGCCCCCACCTGGGCCTGGGCCAAGCCGGCCCGGGCCGACTCCACCGACGCCTCAGCCCGCTTCACCATTGCCTCCGCCTCGGCCACGTCGATTCGGGCAAGGGGGGTCCCCTTGCGGACCCGCAGCCATTCAGTCACATAGACCTGCTTCACGAGCCCCGGAATCTGGGTCTTCACATCGGCATAGAACTTCGGTTCCAGGCTGCCGGTCACCTCGACCCCTTCCACCAGGTCCCGGGGGGCAACGGCAATGACCTCCACCGCCACCGGCGGTTTCACCGCCGGGGACTTCTTCGCTTCGTCTCCCTTGCAACCGGCAAGGGGAACCGCGAAAAGAAGCAAGGCATGCATGCATATTTTTGATACGTTCATCAGCTAACCCCTTCATCACTATCAGCAGTTAGTGCAGCCTAATCAATACGCAAGCATACACTGATACCGCACCGGATGTATAGTCCCGCCACTCTTACGGTCAATAAATTATCCCAATACAGAGGAAAGACCGTACCCAATGAACACAAAAAGGCCGGGAGAATTGAATCCCCCGGCCTTAGCCCTTACCGTGCTATTTCTGAATCCATCAGAGATTCAGGCTATTCCATTCCTTCACCACCTCACCCGATCTCTCGCACCGCCTCCAGAAGCTCGTCAATGCCGATACCATGACGGACTACAACGCCGAAGCCGTCGGTGCCGTAGCGGCGATAGAGATCGAAGAGGGGATGCCGCTCGCCCTGTTCGTCCTTGACACTTTTCACGGTGGCTATCCCCACGTCGGCCAGTTGGGGATGGGAGCAGGAGTTGGGGCAGCCGCAAATGGACCAGGAGAGGCGTTCCCCCGCCTCCCCCAGAGTACCGGCAAGCTCCCGGGCCACATCGCGGGTTGGCGAGAGACCCATCTTGCACTCGTGGTTGCCGGGGCAGATCCGGAAGCAAACCCTCTCCGCCGGAGAATCGCAGCCAAAGCCGGCCGCCGCCAGGGCCCGGGCCGCATCATCGCGTAGCGCCCCATCATCGAGGATAAACAGGACATTCTGTTCCCCTGTGACGACCATGTAGCCCCCTGCATACTGCCGTGCGATCTCCGCAAGGTCAACAAACCTCTTCGTCCCCAGTTCGCCGGCAAATATCCCCGCCGTGAGCCGCTCGGCCGCTCCCTCGCGAGGGGCAGACGTCAGGGGGGTGGCAAGCCCTGCGCCGAGGGAGAGAGGGGGAATCGCCGCGACACGCTCCCGAACGAGCTTCACGAACTCCTCACGACCTCGTTCCCGCACGAGATGCTTGAGCCGCTTCCCCTTGGGGGTCAATTCCCGGTACAGGGAAATGATCGCCTCGGCCAGGGGGATGAGGCGCTCTCCCGCAACTCCCTCTTCCAGGAGAAAGGATGCGTGGGGCTCCCGTCCGAGCCCTCCCGCGATCCAAACGTCATAGCTGCTGTTCCCATCGGCCCCTTCCCGAAGAATGACGGAAAGGTCCTGGATCAGGTGCCGCCCGTCACCGTAACCGGTGAATACGCCGATCTTGAACTTCTTGGGGAGCCCTTCGAACCGGGGGTTGTGGGTGAAATGCGCCAGAAGCCGGCGCGCCAGGAGTTGGGCAGCGCCATAGCCGGCATCGCCGGGCATGGCGCAGACCACGCCGCGCACCGCGCCGCCGCATGCTCCCCGCGTGGTCAGTCCCACCGATGCCAGCATCCGCCATGCTTCCGCCAGGTTTTCCTGTTTCAGCCAATGGAGCTCAATACTTCCCCGGGTAGTCAGATGAACCGAACCGCCGGCGAACCGGTCGGCGATCTCAGCCACCCTGAGGGCCTGTTCCGTGGAGATGATCCCTGCCGGAACCTTGATCCGGAGCATGAAATTGCCCGGTTGCCGTTGCTCGTACACCCCGTCTATCCGCACGCTTTGCGGGTCGAACATCATTGTCTACCTCTTTTGTCTTAAATTGTCACACCACGCAGGACATAATCTACACTTTTATCGTCCACAATACAACCAAAGATTGCCCATGAAATTATGGCAACTCAAAATATGCCCGAACACCAAATCACGTTCGGATTATGGTTATAACAATCCTTGCCTCGCCGCGCCGTTTCGCTATACTTGTCCGGAAATCCGCGCCATTGGAGGCCCAATGCAGCACCCGCCCCTCGACTCCATCCGCAACATCGGCATAATCTCCCACATCGACGCCGGCAAAACCACGGTCTCCGAGAGGATCCTCTTCTACACCGGAGAAACCCACAAAATAGGAGAGGTTCACGACGGTGAGGCAGTCATGGACTGGATGCCCCAGGAGCAGGAGCGGGGAATCACCATCACCTCCACCGCCACGGTCTGCCGTTGGGGTGCATGGTGGATCAACCTCATCGACACCCCCGGCCACATCGACTTCACCATCGAGGTGGAACGGAGCTTGCGCGCCCTCGACGGCGCCGTGGCCATCTTCAGTGCCGTGGAAGGGGTACAGCCCCAGAGCGAGTCGGTCTGGCGTCAGGCCGACCGCTACCAGGTTCCCCGCATCTGCTTCATCAACAAGATGGACCGGGTCGGCGCCGACTACCGGGAAACCCTCCGGCAGATGGAGGAGAAACTGGGCGCTAGGCCGGTACTCCTGCAGCTGCCGGTGGGAGTTGAGGCCTCCTTCGCCGGCGTTGTGGACCTCATCGCAGGAGAATTCCTCACCTTCAGCGAGGCCGACCAGGGAAGCACCGTGGAGCGCCACCCCATTCCCGCAGAGATCGCCGGTGAAGCCATGGCCGTGCGGGAAGAACTCATAGAGGCCGCCGCTGACTTCGATGACGCCATCCTCGCCGATTTCCTTGAAGGGACGGCGATCGCGGCGGAACGGATCCGCGCGGCGATCCGGAAAGGAACCATAGCGTGCCGGATCGTTCCGGTATTCCTGGGAACGGCCCTGCGCAACAGGGGGATCCAGCCCCTCCTCGATGCCGTGGCCGCCTACCTCCCCTCCCCCCGCGACATCCCTCCGGTAACCGGGCAACGCCCCGATGGCGAAGCCGTTGACTCCCTCCCCTGCGATCCGGCCGGCCCGCTGTGCGCCCTCGCCTTCAAGGTCCAGGCGGACGAAGGGAGAAAACTCACCTATCTCCGCATCTATTCGGGGACCGTGAAGGCGGGAGGAGCCCTCTGGAACAGCAACCGCGGCTGTTTCGAGAAGGCGGCGCGCCTCTTTAGGATGCACGCCCACAAGCGGGAGCCGATCGACGAAGCCCTGGCCGGAGACATCGTGGCCGCCATCGGCCTCAAGGAAGTGCTCACCGGCGACACCCTCTGCGATCCGGCCCACAAGGTGCTCCTCTCCGGCCTCACGGTGCCGGAGCCCGTGGTGGCCCTGGCCGTTGAGCCTAGAGGGGTCGACGACCGGGACAAGCTCCTTCCGGCCCTGGAAAAGCTCCAGTGGGAAGACCCCACCTTCCGGGTCCACGAGGACGAGGAGACCGGCCAGACGATCCTCACGGGAATGGGGGAACTGCACCTGGAGGTGGTCACCGACCGCCTGGGACGTGAGTTCGGCGTTCAGGTGAAGACCGGCCGTCCCCAGGTGGTTTACCGGGAAACCATCACCCGTCCGGCGGAACGCCAAGAGGTCTTCCGGACCGAGTTCGAGGGGAAGGTCCAGGGGGGAGAAGTGCACCTGCGGCTGGCCCCCCTTCACCGGGGAGAAGGGGTACGGATCGTGGTACCGCCGGCAGAGGTTCTCGGCATCACCAGGGAATTGCACACAGCGCTCACCGAAAGCCTCACCCGGGGGGCCTCCACCGGCTGCGTCACCGGCTACCCCCTCACCGACCTGGAGGTGCGGGTGATTACCGTGCCGGTGGAACAGGGCGTCACCACCGAGGGCGGGGTGCGGGCTGCCGCAGGCCGGGGACTCATGCGCGCAGCCCGTGACGGTGCGCCAACCCTCCTGGAACCCCTCATGGATCTGGAGATCATCACCCCCACCGAGTATGCCGGCAAGGTTCTCGGATCGGTCCAGCAGAAGCGGGGACGGGTAGAGGGAATCATCACCCAGGGGAACACCGAGGCGATCCGGGCACTCGTCCCCCTGGCCGAGATGTTCGGCTACATGACCGAGCTGCGGAGCGCCACCAAGGGGCGCGGCGGGTTCACCATGGAGTTCTCCCGCTTCGACCAGGCCCCCGCTTCAGTGCTCCAGCAATTCGGTCTGGCGTGAGTAGATGCAAAAAAATTAGTTAACCTGCTTTACTTGCAGGGAAACGGCTGATAGTATCTCATTAATAATTTTGCGGCAATACCAGCAACAATACGTCAACAAGGAGGTTAGCCATGGGAATGATGGAAGAGTTCAAGGAGTTCGCGGTCAAGGGGAATGTGGTTGACCTGGCGGTCGGTGTGATTATTGGTGGTGCGTTCGGCAAGATCGTCACGTCATTCGTCAGCGACATCGTCATGCCTCCCCTCGGGCTTATCATGGGGAAGGTGAACTTCACCGACCTGTTCATAAACCTTTCCGGCAAACCCTTCGACAGCCTCAAGGCCGCCAAGGATGCCGGAGCCCCGGTCATCAGCTACGGCGTCTTCATCAACACACTGATCGACTTCATTATCATCGCCTTCGTCATCTTCATGGTCATCAAGCAGATCAACCGTTTCAAGAAAGAGCCGGCACCCGCTCCACCCAACACCAAGGAGTGCCCCCACTGCCTGTCGGCCGTTCCCATCAAGGCCACCAAATGCGCTTTCTGCACTTCTGACATCAAGTAAGCTGCACGGTTTCATAGTTCAGCCCAAGGCGATGCTCCTCCGGAGGCATCGCCTTTTTTCATCTCTTCTGTTGCAAAGGCATCAACTGTGCATTACAACCATTCATGAAATGACATGTTCGTAGGGGGTGAGGGATGGATGTGACTGAGCAGAGGCATTTCCAGAGGGTACCATTCACCACGGAATCCACCATTGAATTTGGAGGGAAGCAGCACGGGGCCGAGGTGGTCGACATCTGCCTCAAAGGCGCGCTGCTCAAGCTTTCCGGGCCTCCGCAATGCAGGCGTGGCGATGCCTGTACCGTCTCCTTCGTCCTCGTCAACTCGGATATCGTCGTCCACTTCGAGGCAGAGGTTGCCCACCTCCGTGACCAGTTCCTCGGTGTCAAACTTCTGAAAATTGACATTGACTCCATGATCCACCTGCGCAATATCGTGGAGCTCAACACCGCCGATCCCGACCAGGTCCGCAAGGAACTCTCCTTTCTCTACCGCGAGGAATGATCCGGGTTTCCGTCACCCGCTTCCCCTCCTTGACGAAATTTAAGTTGCTCCCCCGGTGCTCCCGTGCTAACAGCTTCTCCTTTCCATTTCACGCACGGGAGCACCCCATGATTCACCTCTCGAACATCACCAAACAGCACGGCGCCCAAGTCCTGTTCCGGGACGCCAGCTTCCAGATCCTCCCTGGCACCCGCACCGGCCTGGTTGGCCCCAACGGCGCCGGCAAGACCACCATCTTCCGGATCATCACCGGCGAAGAAGAGGTGGACGCCGGCGAGATGACCTGCGCGAAGAAGACGACCGTCGGCTACTTCTCCCAGGACGTGGGGGAGATGGCGGGCCGTTCTGCCCTGGAGGAGGTCATGGCCGGCTCGGCGGAGACGGTCAGGCTCGCCGCCGAGCTAAAGGAGATGGAGGCGGCCATGTGCGAGCCCCAATCCGACGACGAAATGGCGGCGCTCCTGGAGCGCTACGGCGCGGCCCAGGAGGAGTTCGAGCACCGGGGAGGCTACGACCTCGACACCCGCGCCCAGACGGTTCTCACCGGCCTCGGCATCGGGCCGGACCGTTTCCATCACCCGGTGGAGTCCTTCAGCGGCGGGTGGAAGATGCGGATCGCCCTGGCGAAGATCCTTACCCTCAAGCCCGACGTCCTTCTCCTGGACGAGCCCACCAACCACCTGGACGTGGAGTCCATTATCTGGCTGGAGGAGTGGCTGGCCAACGACTTCGACGGGGCGCTCCTCATGACGAGCCACGATCGGGACTTCATGAACCGGATCGTGACCCGCATCATCGAGGTGGCCAACAGGACGGTCACCACCTACGGCGGCAACTACGATTTCTACGAGCGGGAGCGGGACATCCGGCGGGAGCAGCTCCTGGCAAGCCACAAGCGCCAGCAGGAGATGCTTGCCAAGGAGGAGGAATTCATCGCCCGGTTCGCCGCCCGTGCCTCCCACGCGGCCCAGGTGCAGTCACGGGTGAAGAAGCTGGAGAAGATCGAACGGATCGAGATCCCCGCCGAGGAGCGAATGGTCCGTTTCGAGTTCAGCGAGCCGCCGAGAAGCGGCGAGGACGTGGTAGTGATGGAGAATCTGGGGAAGGTCTGGCAGACCCCGGACGGGGGGGAGAAACCGGTCTTCGGCGGCGTTTCGGGCATCATCCGGCGGCTCAACAAGATCGCTGTGGTGGGGGTGAACGGCGCGGGGAAGTCTACCTTCCTCAAAGTCCTGGCGGGGCAGACCGAGCCCACGACCGGCACCGTGACCATCGGGGCCAACGTGGAGCTGGGCTACTTCAGCCAGCACGCCATGGAGGTTCTCGACCCGAAGAAGACCGTCTTCGAGACCGTGCAGGAGGCCATGCCCCTGGCGAACATCGGCGTCATCCGCAACCTCCTGGCGGCCTTCCTCTTTCAGGGGGATACCGTGGACAAGCGGGTCGAAAACCTCTCCGGCGGGGAGAAGAGCCGGGTGGTGCTGGCAACGCTCCTGGCCCGCCCCGTCAACTTCCTCGTTCTGGACGAGCCCACCAACCACCTGGACATCCGCTCCCGGGAGATCCTCCTGGACGCCCTCCGGAACTTCGCCGGCACCGTGGTCATCGTGAGCCACGACCGCCACTTCCTCCGCTCCCTGGTGGACCGGGTCTTCGAGGTGGATCACGGCGAGATGCGGGTCTACGAGGGGGATTACTCCTATTATCTTCGCAAGAGCCACGAGCTGCACGGCCTACCCTGATTCCCGCTGCACACCCATTCCGTCGCGGGCATGGTGATTGACATTCAGGTGGTAACTGTTACCGTTATCTACAGTCAAACCCTCGCAAAGGGAAGCATCCGAGAACCCTGACAGGTAACGGGAGGACAGTATGACGCATATCGAAACCACACGTGTTAATGAAGTGATCGGACTGCACATCGGCACCATTCAGGAGACCGCCCAGATGCTGAACGTGAACTGCGAGCTCCAGGAACTTGAGGCGCACATCGCCACGCTTGAACAGGCTATTGCCGATCTGAAAGAAAGTCTCACGGCGATACCCCATGGGAATCCGTGAGCCTACAAACGTCAAGGGCGACCTCACGGGCCGCCCCAAGAGCATTTCTGCTTTTCGAGTCACCACATCTATCGACAGTGGGATACTTCCTCGGCTTTCACCGCCCTCATCAGCGAAACCACAGATGCTCAGTGAATCTTCTGCTCAAACCTGAAGGACCAGGGGGGCTGGGGGTTTTCCTGCCTCCACAGCCCCAGGCGCGTTTTCCTCGCTTTATTCTCGGCGGAAACATACCGTGACGTGAAGGGCTCCCTGAGGCGTTGCCGGTAGGCCCAGGCCCACCCCTCTTCTATCATCTCGCGGTCGATATCCCGCCCCTCAGTTGTGAGCACGCCGATGACCAAAAGGTTCTTGTCCACATCGACCACATCAACGACGACCTTTTTCCCGGCAACCTTTTTCTCCAGAGCCTGCTTGGCTTCCGAACCGAAGGGTTGCCCCGGCCGCAACTTTCGACGAACTTCGGGAGCATCGATACCGAACAGCCGGACCTTTACGGTTCTTGCACCGGACAGCAGCAAGAGCGTGTCACCGTCCAGAACCTTGGCAACAGTCCCCTCAAGGGTCTTCGAGGGTGATGCGTACGAGAGGGAAGAGGCGGCAGTGAAAACTGCAAGGGCCAGGATGATCGTCACAATACGCATAAGTTACTCGCTGTGCAGGATTAATGATGCAACTGCCTGCGGTTGATAAATCTGTAACGCATGGAATCCATACATCGGGGACAAATCATCAAAGAAAAAAAGCCGCTCCCGAAGAAGCGGCTTTTTTTGTTCGGCTGAAAACGGAATTACTTCGCGGCAGGAGCTTCAGCAGGAGCAGCAGCCGGAGCTTCTTCCTTCTTCACGGCTTTCTTGGCTTTCTTGGCCTTCTTGTGCTTCTTGTGGGCCTTAGCCGGCTTCTTCTCTTCTTTCTTCACTTCGCCAGCGGCGGGAGCAACAGGAGCCTCAGTCTTGACGGGCTCGGCAGCGCAGACGATACCGGCGAAAGAAATGGCGACGAGAGCAGCGGTGATGGTGGAGAGAACTTTTTTCATTTTGTTGAATCCTCCTATTCCGGAATTTGGTGAATCTATCGTGGTAAAAGCATCTATCATGCCAGCATATCAACATTTACAACAAATTGATTTTACTACTATTTTTCACCTTGCCCAACCAGCATGACACTTAAAGGCAACCTTAAATTCTCCACACCGTACCTTATTTGAGGTATTTGCAAAAAAATCGAACGGAACGACCACATCGACCGCCCCTTCTCGACTATTCCTGCTTCTCAAAGTTCCCCTTTTCCTGGCATTGGGGACATTTCTGGGGCTTGCACCGCCCCTCCTTGGTAAAGCCGCAGGTGCTGCATTTCCAGGTTGCCATCACTTCGCTCCTTTCTCGGTTCCGTTTTCCAGCTTGATCTCCTCCACCGTGCCAAAGGTGGAGAGGGGCTTGTCGAAGGTCTTGTCGTCACCGGCCACGACAGTCACCATCCGGTCGGGCTTCAGGTATTTCCGCGCCACCCGGAGGACGTCGTCCTTCGTGACCTTGGCGATGTTGGCCCGGTAGTTCTCCAAATATCCCTCGGGGTAACCGTAAAATTCAATCCGCGCCCGTTGGGCCACCACGGCGTCGGTGCGGGCAAAGCCGAAGATGAAAGAATTGATGATGGAGTCCTTGGCCAGGGTCAGCTCGGCGTCGGTGACCGGCTCCTTCGTCATGCCGGCGATGATTGCGCGCATGAGGCCGATGGCCTTGGCGGTGGTTTCGCTCTTGGTTTCGGTCTCGGCCTCGAAGGTGCCGATGAAGCGTCTGCCGATGTCGAAGGAGGCGTGGACGTTGTAGGCAAGCCCCTCGTTGGAGCGGATCTCGGTCATGAGACGAGAGGTGAAGCCGCCCCCCAGGATGTAGTCCATGACCCGAATGGCATAGAGGTCGGGGTTGTTCTTGTCGATTCCCGGGTGCCCCATGCGGATGGCCGACTGGGGCACGGCCTTTCTGGCCAGGAGCACGACGGGCTTCACCTCCCTGGCCGGCTCTGGGACGGAGGGGAAGGCGATCTCCTCACGCTTCCACCCGGCAAAGGTCTTCTCCAGGAGGGCGATCATCTCCTTCTTGTCGAAGTCGCCGGCAACGGCGAGGATCACGTTATTGGGATGGAAATACTCCCTATGGAAGGCCACCATGTCATCGCGGGTGATGGCGGTGACCGTCTCGACGGTGGGGACCCGCCCCAGGGGGTGGTTGGGATAGACGGCCTTCTGGAACTCCCGGTCGGCGATCTCCTTGGAATCATCGTTCTGGCGGCGCAGGGCCTCGATGGTCCGCTTCTTGGCCAGGGCCACCCGGTCCTCGCTGAAGGCTGGGGCCATCATCACCTGGGCAAAAAGCTCCAGGGTCCGGGGAAGGTTCCGCTTGAGACAGGTCAGGGAGACGCCCCCCGAATCCGCGCCAATGCTCGACTCCACCCCCGAGGCCATGAACTCAAGCTCCGCGTCCAAGGCCGAGGGGGCAAGTTCCCTGGTGCCGCCGCTCCGCATGACCGCGCCGGTGAGGCCGGCGAGCCCCGTCTTGTCGGCCGGCTCGTAGATACTCCCCACGTTCACGTAGGCGGTGAGGCTCACCAGGGGAAGCTCCCGGTCGGGAAGCATATGGACGACCATGCCGTTATTCAGCACGACCCGCTCGGTCTTCGGCACCTCGAAAACAAGCGGCGGGAAAGTCATGGTGCGGGGATCGGCCTTCTTCGCCTCGGCCCCGAAGGCGACAACGGGCAGCAGCGCTACAAGAATGATGAGTGCAAATCGTTTCACGATGATCATGGATTGTCCCCGTTACCCTTAGTTCTCTGTCTTCTTGGTGATGAAGCCCACGATCCGGTTCTCCCGCGTGAAATACTTCCGCGCCACGCGGATCACGTCGTCGGGGGTCACCTTGGCCACCTTGCTCCGGTGCTCGATCAGGTAGCGCCAGGTGCCCGCCACCGCCTCGTACTCGGTGAGATTGCGGGCGAGTCCGCCGTTGGAAAGCATCTGGCGGCTCTCCTCGTACTCCAGCTTATTGAGGATTTGCTGCAGTTCCCGCTCGGTGATGGGCTCCTTCTTCAAGCGCTCCAGCTCTTCGTAGACGGAGGCCTCCACCTCGGCCACGGTGTGGGGGGCGCGGGTGGTGGCGGCGATGACAAAGAGGTTCGGATAGCGGTTCCCCGGCGCCGAGAAGCTGGAAACCTCGGTGGCCAGCTGCTTCTCGACGATGAGTTTCTTATAGAGACGGGAAGTGCGGCCGTCGGCCAGGACCATGTCGATGACGTCGAAGACATAGTCATCCGCGGCCGGGAGGCTCGGTTTGTGGAAGCCCATGAGGAGCTCAGGCTCGGAATCGGCAATAATCTCCACCCGCCGCTCCCCTTCCTGGCGGGGCTCTACCACCGCCACGGGAGGCACAGGGGTCCCCAGGGGGATGGTGCTGAAGTACTTCTCCACCAGGGCGATGGTCTTCTCGGGATCAATGTCCCCCACGACCGCCACGATGGCGTTGTTGGGCTTGTAGTACCTGGTGAGGAACTCCTCCGCCTTGGTCCGGGTCAGGTTCTCGATGTCGGACATCCAGCCGATGGTCGGCTGGCCGAAGGGGTGGGCGTGGTAGGAGGAGGCCACGAAGTTCTCCCAGAGCTTCGACCCCGGCTCGGTGTCGTAGGAGCGGCGTCGCTCCTCCATCACCACGTCCCGCTCCGTATAGAACTCACGAAGCACGGCATTCTGCATCCGGTCACTCTCGATGGCAGCCCAGAGCTCCAGCTTGTTGGCCGGCATGTTGATGAGGTAGGTGGTGCCGTCCTTGCTCGTGAAGGCGTTGTAGCCGGTGCCGCCGTTTCGGGCGTAGATCTCGGCGAACTCCTCCTTGATGACGTACTTGGCCGCCTCGGCCTCCAGTTCGTTGAGCTTCTTCTGCAGTTCGGCCACCCTGGCCGGATCGGCCTTGTCCCCCTTGGCCTTCTCCGCCACAAGGGGGAGGGCCGTCGCCTCGATCTTGTCCAGGAGCGGCTTCTCGGCAGCGTAATCCTTCGTACCGAGGGTCTTGGTCCCCTTGAAGAGCATGTGCTCCAGGAGGTGGGCAAGCCCCCGCTCATCGCTCCGCTCATCCACGCTCCCCACCCGGAAGCGGATCCAGGCGGCCACCGTGGGGGAGGTGTGGCGCTCCACCATGAGGAGCTTCATGCCGTTTCTCAGGGTATGCTCCCGCACCCGCTCCTCCAGGCCGGCCCCGAAGGCGGGCAGGGAGAAGAGCATCACCATGAAGCAGACAACAAATCGTACCGTTTTCATCAGCACCTCGTTTCGTTCCCTCTATTGAACCCGGATATTCCCTTGGCCGGCACGGCGCACCGGCACGTCGTTGCCGGATACCCGTACCAAGTCCTCGCAGCCGTACTGACGGGCGATGGTTTCCATTGTATCGCGAAGGGGGCCCCCCCGCACCCCTAGGGCTTCGTCGCGGTAAAGATTGCCCGCAGCGGCGCCGGGTGCCCTTCCATCGTCTTCCCGCCGTCATCCGGATCAAGGAAATCCGCCAGCGACTCGAAGCGCATCCACTCCGTCGCGCGCTGCTCCTCGCAGGTGGTGCGGGTGGCGTCGACACAGGCAATCTCCGTGAAGCCGCAGCGCTGCAGCCAAAGGGTCAGCGCCGCAATCGACGGGAGGAACCAGACATTGCGCATCTTGGCGTAGCGTCCCGGCGGCATGAAGATCGTCTCCTGCCCCCCCTCGACAATCAGCGTCTCCAGAATCAGCTCCCCTCCCGGGCGCAGGCACCCCTTCAACTCCAGAAGATGATCCAGGGGAGAACGCCGATGGTAGAGGACCCCCATGGAGAAGACACTGTCGAAGCAGGCCGGATTCGGCGGGACATCCTCAATGCCGATGGGGATGACATGATGCCGGGGATCCCGCAGGTAGCGCTGCATCACCTGGAACTGCATCACCGAAACCAGAAAGGGCTCGATGCCGAGGACGAAGTCGGCGCCGGCGCCGCGCATACGCCAGCCATGATAGCCGTTGCCGCAGCCGACATCCAGGACTTTGCGCCCGGCGAGCGGCTGAATGTGCGGCAGCAGGCGCTCCCACTTCCAGTCGGAGCGCCACTCGGTATCGATCTCGATGCCGAAGACACTGTAGGGGCCCTTGCGCCAGGGGTGAAAGGCCTGCAGCCCGAGGATGAGATCTTCGCGAGTGACTGAGCAGAGATCGGCGCCGGAACCGATGGTGACAGTGTCCTGCAGTGCAATCCGGGATGGGTGCAGCTCCGGCAGCGCCTGCAGCGCGCTCAGCCAGCCCGGCATATCGCCGTACCGTTGGAGGAGCTGGCTCTCGGACAGGGTCACCTGCAACTGCTCGGCCCAGCGCTCCTGCCCCATGGCGGCAAGGTGCGGAAAGAGAGCGTCGTACCAGCTCATTTCATCGCCACCAGAGAGGCAAAGTTGAAACACTGGAACCAGAGCTCGGAGAACGAAAAGCCCGCCGCCTGCAGGCGCTCATGATGGCAGGCAAGGGTCTCGGGGATCAGCACCTTTTCCAGCGCCGACCGTTTCTGGCTGATTTCCAGATCGCTGTAGCCGTTGGCCCGTTTGAAATCGTGATGCAGCTCTTCATGGAACTGCTGCCGCCCCGGCTCGCCGAAAGCGATCTTCTCGGAGAGGATGAGCACGCCGCCAGGCCTGAGCCCGGCATGGATCCGCTCAAGCAGCGCCAGGCGCTCTGCCGGGGGGATGAACTGCAGGGTGAAGTTGAGGACCACGACCGAGGCGTTCTCAATGGCGACCTCCTGCAGATCGGCACAGATCATGGTCACCGGCACCGTCGGTGCCGTATCGAGGGCCAGCAGCTCACGGCCCCGCGCGATCATCGCCGGGGAGTTATCCACCGCAATAATGTCACAGTCCGGCTGAGTGATCCGCTGGCGCATGGCAAGGCTGACCGCCCCCAGGGAACAGCCGAGATCATAGCAGTGACTCCCGGCCTGGGCATATTTCGCGGCAACGATGCCGATATTGGAGATTATCATGCCGTAGCCGGGGACCGAGCGCTGTATCATGTCGGGAAAGACCGCGACAACCCGTTCATCGAATTGAAAATCGATCATTTTCTGAAGGGGTGCCGCATAGATGGCATCAGTCTTGTGGGTCACGGTCTCCTGGTCCTTTTCAATCTGGTTATTCGTAAATAAGGTGAAGATATCGGGTTTGCTGCCGGACATCAACCCTTGTTAGCTGACACAGCACATACCGGCCGGAGCAGGGCGCAGCAAGCTGTACGATGGTTGAGCTGCATTCTTCTCGACTTTCCATTTGACACAATGTAGCCAGTGGGATACAGTTTGTTTATGATCGAAATCCGCAAAACCGAACATTTTGCCAACTGGCTCGATAACTTACGTGATATTCAAGCGAAGGCTCGTGTCCTTGTAAGGATTGAGCGTCTTGCTTCTGGAAACGCAGGCGACGTTAAGCCTGTGGGTGAAGGTGTTTCGGAAATGCGGATCAACTACGGTCCCGGTTATCGAGTTTATTTTATCCAACGTGGCAGCGAATTGATCATCCTTTTGGCTGGTGGCGACAAGAGCAGCCAGTCTCGGGATATCAAGGCAGCTGTCCGGCTTGCTCAGAACCTATAGGAGTTTAAAATGACCAAAACAGCTACCAGTCGTTATGATGTTGCAGAACATCTCCGTACTCCTGAGGAAATGGCGGCCTATTTAGAAGCCTCCTTTGAAGAGGCCAATGGCGATGCCGCTTTCATTGCAAAGGCTCTTGGCGACATAGCACGCGCTAAAGGTATGTCTCAAGTGGCGCGCGATGCTGGCCTTTCTCGCGAAAGTCTTTATAAGGCACTTTCAGGTGAGCGTGTTCCTGGTTTTGATACTATTTTAAAAATCGTTTCAGCACTGGGACTCAAACTTCACGCAGAGGCCGCTCACTAGTTTTTTGTTTTTTGTAGTAGAGCGAAGAGTCTTTTGTGATCAGGTCTCAACTTCTGGCACACCTCGGGAGACCAAAATGAGACGTAGTTGGCCTGTTGACTTCTTCCTCTAAGGCTCTCGTTGCTCAACAAATCAACTACGTCCCCTTACGTCTTATTCTTGATCTTTGTGGAACACCTGCTGGCGACCGTTACCACGGTTGATAAGGTGGTATATCTCTCCGCCAGCATGTCCTTGTGCGATTCTTGGCATCACACTACCTCAAAAAGTAGCCTGTCCCCTTTTTCACTCTTTTTTCACTTCTGTCCCCTTTTTCACTTCTAAAGCGGGAAGTCTGTTGTCCAGGCCGGAAGTGGTTTCTCATGATCTTTTCGCGGGCAACGGGGCTGAGGGTGGGCAGCGAAGGCTGCTCAAACCGCTGGTTGGCCGTCCATATCCTCAAGCCACGCACGATTCCATGCAATTCTGTAACGTCCTCGTTTTTCAATCGTGGACCCGAATATATCAGGTGCTTGAATACGTATAATTCTCTGTACTTGCACAGTACACACTAGATCCTTTCCAAGCCCGCCGAATTGCCGTCGTCGATGGTCTCCGCAATATACAGAAATACGTGCATAGCCTAATGGCAAATAACGTAAGAGGTCCAACCGAGATGTGTGTTGCCGTGCATGCGACAGGGACTTGCTTATTATGCGGCGTAAAACTTTTCTTATATCACTAATTAAATCGTCGGATTGATCTTGAATAAGGACAGTTCCAGAGAGAACCAGTCCCCAAGAATTTCGGTGTATCTTCGCGTCTCGCACTTTGAGAGAGGGAAGCCGCATGCTTTTTCTGAAATCTGCTGCAATTATCGGCATGTTTACTCGAAAATACGAATACATGGTTCCCATACGGTGTATAAAGCGGGGCAGTTTTAGACGAGGAACAAAGAAAATCAAATTTTCTATTACAACACCTTGGTAATCCTCAAGCCGGGGGCATCCAGACTGTCGAAGTAGTCTTAGCTTTTCGCCGTCAAAAACGGTAAAACCTGGCCATGCATTTGGGGAACGAATAGAGAAAAAATATCGACTATATCCTGGGGCAAAAAGCTCAGCAAGGTAGCCCGATTGGAAAACAGATACCTGTACCTTAAAAAAGTCGTACGTCCTCGCCCGGACATGCACAATAAGCTGATTAAGATCTGTGTACTCTGAGGGTGTGCACCCGATGATTTCCCACCAAGGTGTTTTTGTTTCTTCTTTAAGTTCGTCGATGAGAAGCTGGTTTGGAATTTCATACCCATGATGCTGGTTGGCAATTACAAACACTGAAAATGCCAAAACAATTGCATTGCAGGTATCGATTATGTTGTCACATACATTTACCATTGTCCTGTCTGACAACACATCCTCGTTTCTCTGCTTGTCTTTATAGGAAATTGAGTTGTCAAAAAATTTGATGCCTCCGTGCGCTATGCCATTCCTGACCACGTGGCGATAATGCACTGTTAATTCATTTAAATCAGACGTCTTAAGTTCCTCAACTATATTAAATACATCCAGTTTTTCTGTGCCCTTCCCGCGTTTTAGACGCGAAAAATACGCAGGTATGCGAAGCATTGGACTATATACAGCTTCTATGAGCCTCAGATATGTCGGATGTATATTTTGGTCAATAAATCTTGTCAATTCATAATTATCACTCGTATCAAGTTGATCATGCCAATCGAATTGGTTTATTTCTGTAAGATGGAGAAAGGCATGATTTAACTCAACCATAAAATCTCTAAAGTACTCTTGAAGCTTGTCGCGTTGATCAAGATCGATACTTTGCAGCCATTTGAGGTATTTAGTGTAACTTGATCTACAATAAAATCGCTGAGGTGTACCATTAGTATACTTATGGAGGGAGAGAAAATGCTTGTGGGGGCAGCCTTCGAGGTCCGCAAAGATATTTCTGAGTTCAGAACGTCTACGGTCATGAACCTGTCGAAACAAAGAGTTCTGAAGTATGTTCTGAAGTAATTCCATTTCATCCTTCGGATAACGGGGTCGGCGTTGACCCGCCCGTCTTTAGCAGGCCGTTGAAAAACTCCTCTGCTCCAAGGGCACTTTCCTTCAAGGAGAGCATTTCCGGCTGATTGTTGTATTGATTTCGTCTTATTCGTTCTTTGAAACCTTGCTTTTTCGCCTTAATTTTGCCTTTTCAGGCGGATTCTGCGGCCCAGGGCCGCACTACTTCCCTGTTTATGCCGTTTTCATCCCGAGATTGCGGAGCCGGACCAGATTGTATGCCGCGATGGTCAAGGTGAAGTACCAGTCGACCTTCGCTACTCCCCGGTGCCGGGTCTTGCGGAGATTGCCGACAGTCTTGAGCCAACCGAAGGCTTCTTCAATCCGTTTGCGAATTCTCAGGCTGGTTTTGTAGCCTTCGTGGCGGGTGGTCCTGCCGTCGATGGCTGAGCGGCGGTTAGTGGTATTCTGGGCGACGTGAGGGGTTACGTTGAGAGCCCGCAGTTCTTCGACGCATTCTTTGGTGTCGTAGCCCTTGTCGCCCCCTACCGTGATACGCTTGCCGCCGGCGACGTCGGCGATCATCTCGACTGCGGTATCCCGCTCTGCGGTGCCGGTGGCCTGAGTGATTCTGGCATCGACAATGATCCCATGGCGGTTCTCCATGAGGGCGTGCCCGTGGTAGCTGAGCTTTGCCTCCTTGCCCGCGCTTCTCTTGGCAATTGTCAACGGCAATCGAAAATTGACCCACTTTACCGGTTGATCGGCAATTGAAAAATGACCCACCTTCCTGGGTTAATCATCCATCTGGGGTGTCGGCAGTTGCTGCCCGAGAATGCCAGCTCGGCGCTTCTCTTTCAATCGGTAGCTGTCACCCCTGATCTGAATGACATGGGCGTGGTGCAGCAACCGGTCGAGCATTGCTGATGTGAGTGCCGTGTTGCCGCCGAAAGCCTGTTCCCATTCCCCAAAGCTCAGGTTCGAGGTGAGGATGACGGAACCTGTTTCGTACCTTTTGGCGATCACCTGAAAGAACAGGTTTGCCTGTGTTTCGCTGAACGGAAGGTATCCAATCTCGTCGATGATGAGTAGTCTCGGCCCCAGGACACTGCGCCGCATTACTTCCTTGTACCGCCCCTGGCGCTGGGCGCTTTCGAGTTGCAGCATCAGGTCCGCAGCGGAAATGAAGCGCACCTTCACGCCGCACTGGGTTGCCCGGTAGCCGAGGGCAATGGCGAGGTGAGTCTTGCCGGTACCGCTGGGACCGAGCAGGATTACATTCTCCCGACGCTCCAGAAACGCCATTGCCGATAGGTCCAGGATTCGCTGCTTCGGGGCGCCGGTGGCAAAATCGAAGTCATAATCCTCAAGGGTCTTGATCGCGGGAAAGCCCGCGAGCTTTGCCATGGTGTGGCGCGAGCGCCCCTGCCGGACGTCGTTCTCGGCCTTGAGTACCTGCTCGAGATAGTCGATGTATGACGACTCCTGCTTTGCCGCAGCATCGGCAAGGTCGGCGTACACATCGGTCACCGCCAGAAACTTCAAGTCGTCGCAGAGGGTGACCATACGCTGGTGCTGGATGTCGCTCATAGCCGCCCCTCCTGAAGGATCTGATCATAGAAGGAGGCGGGGCGCTGAAGTGGGATCACCGGCCACGGCATGGGAGTGATGACTTCCGGCTTGCCCTGCTCAACCTTAACCCTTGGCGGCAGCGGCGACATTGCCGCGCGCTCGATCTTGAGACGATCGCAGGGGCGCTCGCTGGTCTCGCCATGGATTCGGCAGTTGGCTACGTCATTAAGCCAGTTACGGACCTCGATGTTGGCGGTCGCGACATCGAGAGTTAATCCTGCCTGCTTAAGGCGCGAGACCAGCGGATAGTAGAAGCTGTACCGCAGGTAGCGGTTGAACCGCTCGACCTTTCCCTTGGTCTTGGCGCGGTACGGCTTGCACAGCCGGGGGATAAACCCGAAATGCTTGGCTGTGTCCCACAGGCCGGAGTGGAAGCGGTGCTTGCCCTCGCCGAAGGCGTTTCGCTCCAGAACCACAGTCTTCATGTTGTCATAGAGCACTTCACGCGGGACGCCGCCGAAGAAGGAAAATGCCATCTCATGGCACTCACGAAGGACATCAAAGGCCTGGCTGGTGGTGAAGACGACGAACGAATCGCGGCTGAAACCAAGGGTTCCAACGAACGCGTACAATGGGTGTTTACCCCTGCGCAATTCGCACCAGTCGGCTTGCATCTGCTTGCCGGGCTCCGTTTCAAACCGGACAACCGGCTCCGGAGTGACACGGGAGTAAAGTGTCGCCAAAAACGTTCTTACGGTGCGCTCGCAGCCATCGTAGCCAAAGCTGGCAATTTCCCGAGCAAGCACCGGAGCAGGAATCCGGTGTGGCAGCGCCGCCTTCACCCGCTCTTCGAGAAAGGCTTTAAATGGATCTAGCTTCCCCGGCCGCTTCGCCCGTTCTTTGTATCTGGGATCGGCCGTTGATCTGAGGAACTTCCTGACCGTGTTTCGGCATAGCCCGGTGATCCGCGAGATCTCCCGGATGCTTTTGCCCTGTTTCTTGAGAATTCTGACTTCCATACACTCTTCCTTTCCGATCATGCCGACCCTCCAGGTCGGCTAGGTTATCAGGAAGAGTGGGTCAATTTTCAATTTCCGAGGTGGGTCATTTTTACATTGCCGCTAACAGCAATCCGCGCATCGGGATCAGTGGTGGAGGCATGGGTGTCGTTTTTGAGTTTCTCGCCGTGGAAGTCACGCTCCGTGTTCCGACCTACGGGAGGCTGTGGCCCATCCTTGGGCAGGAAGCTCTTGATGGAAGCCCATGCCTCGATGAGGGTGCCGTCAACACTGAAGTGCTCGTCGGACAACAGCTTTGCCCCTCGGGCTTGCTCAACCACCCTGGCCAGGAGCAACCGTGCCACGTCGGTATCGATCAACCGCTCCAGGTTGGTGGAAAACGATGAGTGGTCCCAGACCTTCTCGTCCAAGGCCAGTCCCACAAACCAGCGGAACAGGATGCTGTAGCTGATCTGCTCCACCAGCAGACGGTTACTCCTGATGGTGTACAGCGCTTGGAGCAGCAGGGCTTTGAGCAACTGCTCCGGCGGAATCGAGGGCCTGCCGGTGTGGGAATACATAGCCTCGAATTGAGGGTTGAGCTCTGCAAGCGACTTGTCGACCATCGTCTTGATCGGACGCAGGGGGTGGTCCTTCGGGACGTACGATTCAAGGGACAGATAGAAGAACAGGGCTTCGGTTTTTGTCTCGCTGCCGCGCATAACGTTTCTCCTGTAAATTCGTATTGTTACGCGCCAAAATATAGCACAATTCGCTAACTTATTGAATCAAAAAGGGTTAGTTTTTCAACAACCTGTTAGGGCGGCGCCTAACGACGTGGTTGGGAACTTTGTCTCAAATGTTCATTTTCAAAGGCTGGTCTACTTTTGCCCCTCATTGAAAGTCTCTTGACAACATTAATGACGCTGCTGAAGGATCTATAACAGCACCGTTTAATTCCTTCGCGATTCTATAGCCTTTTTCTCTAAATTCTGACAATGATTCGGTAACTTGACGTAAAGAAGAAGTGTCTATTATTAGCCGCAATGCAGTCCCATCAAGTTGCGTTACAACATTCCGCTTGCTTCGCTCTCTGAGCATTATTCCGCTCGATTTGCTGCATATAAAAAAACTTCCTCCATTTCGACATAATTCGCTGGTCATAAAGAGCCCAAACCCAGAATTGCTCCAGTGTCCCTTGCCTTTATTTGTCTTAGCGCCCCTGTACGCCTTTCCTGATACACCAGGGAGTAGAGCGCAATTCAGGGCATCTTTATCAGTTTCAATAAGTAAAAAAGGATTGTTTTTCAAACTTTCTTTTATTCCTATTCCGTTGTCCAGAATGGCAATCTCTACCATATGTTTAGTAGGCCAGTACTGGCCACAGATGCCTATTCTCTTTGCTCCACTATGCTCAACAACATTTCGGAACATCTCACGTAATGAAAATTCAAGTGTGTCGACTAAATCGCCATCATTTCTCCGGGTCAGCATTTTAGCGAGGTCTCTTGCTTTACTTTCTAATACATCACCAATATGTACTCCTTCAGTATGGGATTCAGATCTTATTTGATCCACATTGAAAATAGTGATTGGTATATAGTAAGCACTGCCTTTGGCCTGACCAGCGTTGTTCCCAAAATCTAAACCAAAGGATTTAAAAAATCCCATATGTGCAGCATAAAGATGAGCGTTATATATATTAAAGCGAGCGACCTTCAACGTGATGCCAGGTGTGTCACCTAGAAAATTTGCAAGATGGTATGATACATACAAGAGAGCAAAAGGCTCTACCCACGATAACAATATAAAATCGAATATGTATTCTTTTGCAGGTGGAAGTTCGTATATTTGATGAATGAAGGATATTGCATTTTCAATGTCGAGACGCGCGGGAACCTGAACCGTTACAGAATTATCCATTTAATATTTCCTCTTTGCCCAACGGGCGAGAGTTGACCGGGCAGCTTTTTGGACCGGAAGCTAATTCTGGAAGCTAATTCTGGGGACATCATACTTAATTCTTAAGCTAATTCTGGGGACATCATACTTAATTCTTCAGGTACGAAAAAAGGGACAGGCTACTTTTCCACCACATTATATGGCCTTCAATGCTTCTCAAAAAGCAGCCTGGCCCCTTTTCTGCCCCTGCTCAGCAGAAAAACGGCTAACTCCCCCATGCGCTCTTGAGTTTTCAACCTCTTGCAGCAAGCATCCCTGCATATTGATAGATAGCCTTTCAATTTACAGGGCTCACCACCAACCTCAGAACACCGAAAACTTCACATACCGCTTGGGATTCTCCTTGATGTCCTTCACTAGGAGATCCAGGTCGTCCACGGTCCGGTTGAGTCGGTCGTAGAGTTCCCGGTCCGACAGGAGC
This sequence comes from Geobacter metallireducens GS-15, assembly GCF_000012925.1. Lineage (NCBI taxonomy): Bacteria > Pseudomonadati > Thermodesulfobacteriota > Desulfuromonadia > Geobacterales > Geobacteraceae > Geobacter > Geobacter metallireducens. The sequence continues at coordinate 2,883,203 of NC_007517.1, forward strand.
TTGCCGGCGGTCCCCTCGCCCCTCTGGAGCCGGGCGGTGACCTCTTCCAGGGACTTGAGGGAGGTGTCGGCCCGGTTGATGAGGGTGAGTCCCCGGTCGTAGAACTCCCGGTCGGCCACGAGCTTGCCCAGGGTGCCATCCTTGGAGAGGAGCCTGCGGTTCAGTTCCCGGACCTCGTCGGCAGCGGTGCCGGCCTTGCTGGCCACGGCCACAAGCTTGTCGTAGAGTTCCCGGTCGTGGATGAGCTTGCTCATGGTCCCCTCCGACGACTGGATGTCGGTGAGGGTGTTGTCGGCCCGGTTGAGGATGCTCATGAGCTTCTCGTAGGGCTCCCGGCTCTTGTTAAGCATGCCGAGAGTCCCCTCGCCACGGTTGACGGATACGGCGACGGCGTTCAGCTCGGTGGTGAGGCGCACCAAGCTGTCATAAAGCTTCGGGTCGCTGGCGAAGCGCCCCAGGGTTCCTTCCCCCCGCTCGGTCTTGGCCACGATGGCGTCCACCCGGTCGAAGGCCCTGCCCGCCTTCTGCACCACGTCGTCCAGCTTCGGCATGGGGGTGCCCTGAAGCCTCGTCACCGGCTTCGCCACGATTTCCCGGGTCGGCGTGATGTCCACGTATTTCTCTCCCATGAGCCCCCGGGTTTTGACGGTTACGACAGAGTCGGCGCCGATCTTCTTCAGGGCCTCCCGGTCCACCTCTAGGACGATCTCCACCTCGTTGGTGGCCTCGGGGCGTTCGAAATGGATCTGGGTCACGACCCCCACATCGACCCCGGCGAGCCAGACGGGCGCCCCCGCCTTGAGCCCTGCCACATCGGCCATGATGACCGAGAGCCTCCCCTTGGGGACAAAGAACTTGGTTTTGTCCCCCATGAGGAGAACGCCGCCGGCGAAGAAGGCCAAGGCCACCAGGATGAAGATTCCACCCTTGAGTTGGGACCACGATACGTTGTCGCTTCGTTTCATGTCGTTGTTGTTTCCGTGTGATTGTTAGTGGTGTACCTGAACAGTGAACGGTCCGTCGGTGTCAGAAACTCGCGTATTTCCGGTGTATCGCACCGCCTCATCTCCTCTTCCGTCCCCTCGAAGGCGAGCCGGGCATGGTGGAGGAACGAAAACCTCCGGGAAACGGCAAAGGCGGTCTCCAGGTCGTGGGTCACCATGAGGGTGGTCTTCCCCTCCCCCTGGAGTCGGAGCATCAGGTGCCGGATGTTGTAGACCCCGACGGGGTCGAGGCCGGTGGTGGGCTCGTCGAAAAAGATGTACTCCGGCTCCGCCGCCAACCCCCGGGCAATGGCGACCCGTTTCTTCATACCGCCGGAGAGCTCGGCCGGATAGAGGTCGATGGTCTGTTCGAGCCCCACGAAGGAGAGCTTTTCGAGCACGATCCGCTCGATTTCCTTCTCGGAAAGACGCCCCTCCTCGAAGAGGCGGTACCCCACGTTTTCCCCCACGGTCATGGAGTCGAAGAGGGCCCCCCCCTGGAAGACGATAGCGATCTTCTTCCTGACCTGGATCAGTTGCCGCTCCCGCATCCCGCAGATGGAGACGCCGTCGATGGAGATGGTTCCACCATCGGGCTTCAATAGCCCCAGCATGAGCCTCAGGATGGTGGTCTTCCCGGCCCCGCTCATGCCGAGGATGGTCCGGTTCACCCCCGGCTCCAGAAAGAGGTCGAAGCGGTCGAGGATCGTGCGTCCCCCCACCGCGTAGGAAACCTGGTCCATCCGTATGCCACGTTCGACAGTCACTCGATCACCTGAAAACTATGAAAATCTTCGTCATAAAGAAATCGCAGACGAGCACCATGATGGACGAGACGACCACCGCCCGCTTGGCCGCGGCCCCCACCCCCTCGGCCCCGCCGCTGGTGGTGAGCCCCGCGTACGAGCCGATCATGGCGATGAGAAAGCCGAAGACAAAGGGTTTCGCCACCCCTTCGACGAGATCCTGGAAGACCATGAACTGGGAGAGGGATTTCCAGTACATGAGCAGGTTGATGTCGTAGCCGGAGGCGATGACGTATCCCCCCAGGAGCGCCAGGGCGTCGGTAACGACGGCCAGAAGCGGCATGGCCACGAGCATTGCCTTGAGCCGCGAGGTGACGAGCCGTGTGATGATGTCGGTCCCCTCCACCCGCATGGCGTCCACCTGCTCGGTGACGACCATGGTGCCCAGCTCGGCAGTAATGGACGAGCCGACCCGCCCTGCCACCATGAGGGAGGAGAGGACCGGCCCCAACTCCTTCACCATGGTGACCGCCACCATCCCCCCCACGTAGCTGGTGGCGGCGAAGGGCTTCAGCTGGATGAGGGCCTGGAGCGCCATGACCATGCCGGTGAAGAGCCCCGTGAGGCAGACGATAAAAAGGGAGCCGACCCCCATCTTGTCCAGTTGGGTGATGAACTCCCGATAGTACCAGGGCCTGCGGAAAATCCGTACGACGGCCCTGGCCGAAAGGACGAAGAACGCCTGCAATTCCTGGAGAAACCATTTGACCGTGCGCTCTGGGTTCATACCGGTTGCAGCACCACCTGAACCGCCTCGCGCACGTCATCCACAAAGACGAAGGCGATCTCCCCCTTCACGTCGTCGGGGATGTCCTCCAGGTTCTCCCGGTTACGGGCAGGGGCCACCACAGTCTTCACCCCGGCGCGCCGGGCCGCCAGCACCTTCTCCTTGAGCCCGCCGATGGCCAGGACCCGCCCCGTGAGGCTGATCTCGCCGGTCATGGCCACGTCGCGGCGGGCCGGCCGCACCGACAGGAGCGACACGATGGCGATCACCATGGTGATCCCCGCCGACGGCCCATCCTTGGGGATGGCGCCGGCCGGCACGTGGATGTGGATATCGGTGTCGGCGAAGGCGGTCTCGCCCACCCCCCACTCGGCGCCATTGGCCCGCACGAAGGAGAGGGCCGCCCGGGCCGATTCCTTCATGACATCCCCCAGGGAACCGGTGAGGATCAGCTCCCCCTTCCCCTTCATCCGGGTTGCCTCCACGAAGATGATGTCGCCGCCGGTCTCGGTCCAGGCAAGCCCCGTGACGACCCCCACCCGGTCCTTCTCCGAGGCCACCTCGTTGAAGAAGGTCCGGGGGCCAAGAAACTCCTCCACCACCGCCGGGGTGATGGTTTCCCGCAGTGGCTTCCCCTGGGTGATCTCCTTGGCCACCTTGCGGCAGACCGAGGCGATGTTCCGCTGGAGGTTCCGCACCCCCGCCTCCCGGGTGTAGTCCCGGATGATCTTGAAGAGCGCCTCGTCGGCAAAGGCCGGCGGATTTTTCGCCAGACCGTTCTCCTCGACCTCCCGGGGAACCAGATAGCGGACCGCGATCTTCTCCTTCTCCTCGTCGGTGTAGCCCGAAAGCCGGATCACCTCCATCCGGTCCTTAAGGGCAGCGGGGACCGGGTCAAGCTGGTTCGCCGTGGTGATGAACATGACGTTGGAGAGATCGAAGGGGACATCCAGGTAGTGGTCGGTAAAGGTGTTGTTTTGCTCCGGGTCCAGCACCTCCAGGAGTGCGCTGGCCGGATCCCCCCGAAAGTCGAGGCCGATCTTGTCCACCTCGTCCAGCATGAAGACCGGATTGTTGGTGCCGCAGCGGTAGAGCTCCTGGATGATCCGGCCCGGGAGGGCGCCGATGTAGGTGCGGCGGTGGCCGCGGATCTCCGCCTCGTCCCGCATCCCCCCCAGGGACATCCGGATGAATTTCCGCCCCAGTGCCCGGGCGATGGACTTGCCGAGGCTTGTCTTCCCCACCCCCGGCGGCCCCACGAAGCAGAGGATCGGCCCCTTCATTTTCTCCCGCAGGGTCCGGACCGCCAGGTATTCAAGGATCCGCTCCTTCACCTTCTTGAGGTTGTAGTGGTCCTCGTCCAGCACCGCCTCGGCCTTGTTGATGTCGTTATTGTCCCTGGTGGCGTTCTTCCAGGGCATGCCGGCCAGATAGTCCAGGTAAGTGCGGGCGACCGTGTACTCGGGGGAAGCGGGATTGATCCGCTCGACCCGCTTCAGTTCCTTGTCAGCGACCTTGCGCACCTCCGAGGGCATGCCGGCCGCATCGATCTTCTTCCGAAGGTCGGTCATCTCGGCGGCGCGGGTATCCTCCTCCCCCAGTTCCTCCTGGATCTGCTTCATCTGCTCCCGCAGCAGGTACTCCTTCTGGCTCTTGCCGACCCGCTTGGTCACCTCGGCCTGGACCTCCCCCTTCACCTGGAGCCGCTGCACCTCGCTCGTCAGGTGCATGTAGACCTTCTTGAGCCGCTCCAGGGGGTCGATGGTCTCCAGAAGTTGTTGCTGCTCATCCAGGGGAAGATTCACGTAGAGGGCCACGAGATCCGCCAGCCGCGCAGGGTTGTCGATGAGATCGATCATCTTCATGACATCCTCGGGGAGGGGGCGGCCGTAGGAAAGGGCAATCTTGAGGAGGGCATTGAGGCTCTGGACCAAGGCCTCGGAAACCATGGAGCGCTCCACGAACTCGTGGATCGGCTCGCAGTGGCCCTGAAGGTGATGGTTGAACTCTACCACCTCCGTCACCCGGACCCGGGCAACCCCCTCCAGGACAATCTTCGCCCCCCCTTCGGAGAGATGCTGAATCTGGTTGACCTTGCAGAGGGTCCCGACCTCGAAAAAAGGGGGGATACCGCCGGGAGCGGCCTCATCTCGGGGGCGGACGAGGGTCACGAGCTGGTCATCTTCCAGCATCTCCTCGAAACGGGCAAGCTCCTCGTCCTTCAGGAACAGGGGAAAAATCATGTAGGGAAAGGCCACGATCTCCCGGACGGGATAAAGCGGCACGACGGCAGGTATCGTTATCGACACGGTTTCGGACATAGTTATCGGATCCTCGGGTCGAACGGGGCTCGGGGTGGCTGGCGGCTACATAATCAGACTAGCCGCTGAGGCCGCTCCTGTCAAGGAACGACGCGGGAAACGAGCCCTGTCGCGGGGATAGCGCCGGAGAGCGGCTCTACCCCTCGGCACCGACGGTTTCCCACTCCTCATACAATCCGGCAATCCGTGCCGTCAGGGCGGCGTGCTCTTCCCCACCCTGCCGGGCCGCTTCCAGATCCTGAAAGAAGGCGGGGTCGGCCATCCGCGCCTCCAACTCGGCAAGACGCTCCTCCTCCGCGGCGATGGCCGTCTCCAGCTCTTCCAGCCGCTTCTGGCGCCGCTTCTCGTCCCGCTGACGGGACTTCTCCTCCTCCCGCTGGCGCAGCCGCTCTTCTTTTGATTCCGGCACGGAATCCGGGACCGGGGACCGGGGACCGGGGACCGGGGAAATCTGACCATCAACCGCGGCCTTCTTCTGGAGATAGTACTCGTAGTCGCCGTGGTAGCTGGTGAGCTGCCCCCCTGCCACCTCCACCACCCGGGTGGCGAGGCCGTCGATGAAGTAGCGGTCGTGGGAGACGAAGACCACAGTGCCGGGGAAGGTCTTGAGGGCGTCCAGGAGCACGTCCTTGCTGAAGAGGTCCAGGTGGTTGGTGGGCTCATCCATGAGGAGCAGGTTCGAAGGGCGCAGGAGCATCTTGGCCAGGGCCAGGCGGTTCCGTTCACCCCCCGAGAGGACCGCCACCTTCTTGTGGATGTCGTCCCCGGAGAAGAGGAAGGCGCCGAGGATGTCCCGCAGCTGCGGCACCATGGCAAAGGGGGCGTCGGCAAGGAGCTCGTCGTGGACGCTCTTGTCGCTGTCGAGAACCTGGGCCTGGTCCTGGGCAAAGTAGTCGAGGGCCACGTTGTGCCCCACGATCCGCTCGCCTCCCTCGAAGGGTTTTCCCGCCATAATTCCCATGAGGGTTGACTTGCCGGCGCCGTTGTGCCCCACCAGGGCGATCCGCTCCCCCTTCTCCACGGTGAGATCAACGCCGTTCAGGACCACGTTGGGGCCGTAGGCCTTCACCACGCCGGCAAGCTCCATGGCGATCCGGCCGCTGGCCGGGGGATCGGGGAACCGGAAGCGGATTTTCTTGCGCTCCGGAGGGAGGACGATCCGCTCGATCTTCTCCAGTTGCTTGATACGGGACTGGACCAGGGACGCCTTGTCGGCCTTGTAGCGGAACCGGCTGATGAAGTCCTCGATCTTCTGGACCTCCTCGTCCTGGCGCCGCTTCGCCTCCCGCAGGGCCGCCACCCGCTCCTCCCGCTGGACCAGATAGCGGCTGTAGGAGCAGTGGTAGTCGGTGAGGACGCTGTTCCAGACCTCGGTGATCCGGTGGCAGACCTGGTCCATGAAGAAGCGGTCATGGGAGACGAGAATCACCGAGTGGGGATACTCGCACAGGTACCCCTCCAGCCAGTTGCGGGCCTCGATGTCCAGGTGGTTGGTGGGCTCGTCCAGCAGGAGCACGTTGGGCTTTTTCAGGAGGAGCTTGGCCAGAGCGATCCGCATCTGCCACCCGCCGGAGAACTCGCCGCAGTCGCGCCCCCGGTCAGCGGGGAGAAAGCCGAGGCCGTCCAGCACCCGGCATGCCTCCGCCTCCATGGCGTAGCCACCCCGCAGCCGGAACTCCTCCTGGAGGTGCCCGTAACGATCAAGAAGCGCACCGTGCTCCGGGTCATCGTGGGGAATTTCCTCAAGGCGCCGGGTAAGGTCGGCCAGTTCCCGTTCCATCCGCTGGAGGTCGTCCAGGGCCGTCATCACCTCGGCCAGAAGCGGCCTTCCGCGGGTGACGATGCCGTCCTGGGGGAGGTAGCCGACCGTGGCACCCTTGGCGAAGATCATCTCGCCGGCCGAATGCTCCACGAGCCCGGCGACGATTTTCATGAGGGTCGACTTGCCGGCGCCGTTCTCCCCCACGAGGCCTACCCGCTCACCCTTTTTCAGGTGCCAGTTGATGCCGGTGAAGAGCGGCCTTCCCGCGAAGTCCTTGGAGAGGTTCTTGAGATGGAGCATGGAGTTCCGTTCCGTGTTGGAGTGATGGCGCCATTGTAGGGGGGGCAAATCGGCCTTGTCAATGTTCTCACTAACATTCCGCGTCCCTCAATGACCGCAAATGCCAGTTTTTTCTTATTAACAGCAAAAAACTCTGGTATAGTTTATCGATTTTACGCGACTTCAAGGCCCTTCGACTCCGTAGCGGGCCTTTGAATACACATCAATCGGGCTGCCCGGCTCCGTGCCTGGGGCGGCCGACATTTCAGCGGCGCGGGGTGCGCCCCGCCGCCCAAAAGGACAGGAACCTATGGCAAAAAAGATGCTCATCAACGTGATGCATCCGGAGGAGGCCCGCGTTGCCATCGTCGAAGACGGCAAGCTGGACAATCTGGACATCGAGATCGCGGGGAGCGAACAGACCCGCGGCAACGTCTACAAGGGGGTCGTGGTCCGGGTGGAGCCGGGGCTCCAGGCGGCCTTCGTGGATATCGGGGCCAAAAGGCTCGGCTTCCTCCAGATGGGGGAGATTCACCCCTCCTTCTGGCAGTGGCGCGACGACGTCCCCCCCGAGAACCGCAACCGCCGCCCCCGCATCCAGGAAGTGATCCGCCGGGGCCAGGAACTCATCGTCCAAGTGGAAAAGGGTGAACGGGACATGAAGGGGGCGGCCCTCACCACGTACATGTCGTTCCCGGGGCGCTACATGGTCCTTATGCCGGGAAGCGACTCCGCCGGCATCTCCCGCAAGGTGGAGAGCGATGCCGACCGCAAGAAACTGAAGGAGAAGCTCAGCCAGATGGAGATCCCCGAGGGGATCGGCTATATCGTCCGGACCGAGGCCCTCGGCAAGACCAAGACCGAGCTGAACAAGGACCTCCAGAACCTCCTCACTCTTTACAAGTCGATCCAGGAAAAGGCGGCCGCCCTCAAGGCCCCGGCCCTCATCCACCAGGAGATGAACGTGGTCATCCGGACCATCCGCGACTACTTCACCGCCGAGATCGACGAAGTGCTCGTGGACAGCAAGGAGGTCTACAAGGAGGCCCGGGACTTCTTCAAGCAGACCATGCCCAAATACGAGAAACTGGTGAAGCTCCACACGGAGAAGCGCCCCATCTTCTCCCGCTACCAGATTGAGGAGCAGATCGACCTCATCTACGAGAAGAAGGTCCCTCTAAAATCCGGCGGCTACCTCATCATCGAGCCCACCGAGGCCCTGGTCTCCATCGACGTCAACTCCGGCAAGACCACCGGGGAGAAGGGGGTGGAGGATACCGCCTACAAGACCAATTTGGAGGCGGCGGAAGAGGCGGCCCGGCAACTGCGGCTGCGGGACCTGGGGGGGCTCATCGTCCTTGATTTCATCGACATGCGGGACCGCAAGCACAACGCCACCGTGGAGAAGACTCTCAAGGCCGCCCTCAAGGAGGACAAGGCCCGGGTCGAGGTGGGGCGCATCTCTCAGTTCGGCATGCTGGAGATGTCCCGCCAGCGGATCAAGCAGACCCTTGAGCAGGGAAGCACCCTCGAATGCCCCCACTGCAGCGGCCGGGGGAAGGTGAAGAGCGTTGAGAGCATGGCCCTCTCCTTCCTCCGCAAGGTCCACGCCGCCGCAGCCAAGGGAACCGTGGCCGAGGTTCATGGCGGCCTCCCCCTGGAGGTGGCCTACTACCTCCTGAACCGCAAGAAGCGAGAACTGGCCCGGATCGAGGACGACTACGACATCGTGGTGACGGTCAAGGGGCGGACTTCGTTCCTCATGAACGAGCTGGAACTGGAGACGGTCAAGCGGGAAAAGCCGGCTCACATCGAGCATCCGGCCGAAGCGGCGGAGGCGCCGGAAAAGAAGCCGGAAACCGTCATGGAAGCCGCCGAGGCCGTGGAACCCGAGGAGACGGCTCTCCAGGAAGGCGGAGAAGGGAAAAAGCGCAAGCGTCGCCGCAGCCGCAAGAAAGGAAAGGGAGAGGAAACTCCGGCCGTCTCCCTTGCCGAAGAGCCTTTGCAGGAGGAAGAAGTCGTCGGGGAGCCTGAAGCCGGTGAGGAACCGGAGGAGATCGAAGAGGGGGTCGAGGCTGCGCCGGGTGAAGAAGCCAAGAAAAAGCGGCGCAGGAGACGGCGCCGCGGGAAGAAGCCGCGCGCCGGCGAAGCCGGCGAGGTTCCGGCCGCTGAAGTCACCGCTGAGATTGTGACTCCCGAGCCGGCCGTCGAACCCTCCGCGCCGATTGATGCGGAATCCGCAGCGGAAGCAGAGGAACCAGCAGAACCGGCTGCAGAGGAGGCGAAAAAGAAGCGCCGCCGCCGCAAGCGCCGCAGCGGCAAGCGAGAGGAGGAGGGACTGGCCGCCGAAGAGGCAGCCACCCCGCAAGAAACAGCCCCAGTGGCGCCGGAGCCTGCGCCTGCATCGGCTGTCGAGCCTGCACCGGAAGAGCCGAAGCCGAAGAAGACCCGTGCACCGCGTACCAAAAGGGCTGCTGTTGCGGCTTCAGAACCCGCGGAGCCACAGACCGTCGAGGCGGTATCCGCCGAACCGGCACCTACTGAAGCGGCACCGGCAAAGCCTGTGCGCAAACGGGCACCCCGCAAGAAAGCCGTCGCGGAGGAGGAAGCCATCGCCCCTGAGGCGCACGCGCCGGAGCCGACGCCGGAAGCCGAGGCACCGAAACGCAAGCGGGCACCGCGCAAGAAGAAGGAAACCCCTGAAGCTCCGCCTGAGAATGATACTCCATGACGAACGGACGGTGAGGAGGAACGATCATGATCAACCACATCGCGATAACGGCGCTTGCCGCCCTTCTGATGGTCTCCCCCTGCCTCGCAGCGGGTCTTGAGGAGATCAGCGCCTACGGCTACGGCGGATACTTTTCCTGGCAGGAGTATACTAACGACGGCAGCCGCATCGTAAGGGAGAGCGGTCCCATCTTCGGCGCCGGCGCCGCAGCGAGGGTCGACCTTCTCCAAAGATCCCTCATCCTGCACGGCAAGGCCGAACTGTTCGGGACGGTGGTCGACTACGCAGGGCAGACGCAGGCCTCCAGCGACCCTGCCGAAAATAACCGGCCCGCCGACTCCGACACCCGCTATTTCGGCGGCAAAATCGAAGGAGATCTGGGGTGGCGATTCGCCTTCAGTGGCGGATCGCTGGAGCCCTTCTTCGGGATCGGCTACCGGACGTGGCTCAGGGACATTGCCAGCTCCACCGCCACCACCGAAACAGGCAGACGCTTTGCGGTGGGAAGTGCCACCGAATACTGGGATACCATCTACACCCGCTACGGGCTCAAGGGCGAACTCCCTATCGGCAACGAAACGGCTATCTTCCTGGAGGCGGGCGCCAAGTATCCCCTCTACACCCGCAACAGGGCCGAGGACACCTCCGCCGGCGATGTCACCCTCGAACCCCGTTCCGACTGGTCGGCGTTCGCCGAACTGGGGGTCCGCCACAAGGCGTTTCGCCCTGCCGTCTTTTACGAGGGATTCCGCTTCCGGCGCTCTCCCGTTGAGCAACGAGGCATATACCAGATACACCAGCCCACGTCTGACTCGGATATTGTGGGTATTTCCCTGGCATACACCTTCCGTTAGATCATTTCATTCCTCGACGCGGGGCTTCGCACGAAGCCCCGTTTTTTACCGCATATCTGTATATCTCTCGCATACACCCTCTGGCTCCTCGACCAATCTTTCGCAATAGCAACACGTTACAACACTCCACCTTCAGACTGTCGTCCCATTCGCTCCGCGTGTGTGTATCAAAAAATCATACGCTATGCGTCCGCAACTCTTCCAGCCATCCTGTCCAAAGCGACATTTACACAATAGTGTCGGCTAGTTACACAAAACACCCCTCACCCTCTCTGGATTGGTATGTACGGTGCAATACTAAGCAGGTGTCTAGCAATGGTTACAGATTCACAACAAAAGAGGACCACCATTATGCTAGTGGAAATCAGTTTCCCCCTCCTTCAGGATATATCCTCCCCGTTCATATTGAATTGCTTCGGCATCGACGAGTTCCTACTGGTCTTTTTCATCGGCCTGGGAACCATTGCCTTCGCCTGCCAACTGGTGCCCGGAGTGCTGTTGTTTGTTTCGATGGTCAGAAGCATCTACTCCTTCCCCCGCCCCGACACAAGGCCTTCGGCCGAAGGAGTGGAATAGATTGAGGCAAGAAACCTGACGGATGCTTTTCCATTCACGGCTTCAAGAGCCGTCCCCGGGCAGCGGGGACGGCTTTCTTGTTTCCAGTGTCCGCCTCCGTGAAATTGCGCGCCGGTATGATACAGTGTAATCCATGATAACCATCGAAGCATTCAAGGGGAACTCTGTTCAGGAGCAGCAGGTGGAAATCGTGGAGCGGAAGGGGAAAGGCCATCCCGACTTCATCTGTGACGCGGCCATGGACGCCGTCTCCGTGGCCCTGTCCCAGGAGTATATCCGGCAGTTCGGCCGCATTCTCCACCACAACATCGACAAGAGCCTCCTTGCGGCGGGAAGCGTGGAAAAGCGCTTCGGCGGCGGCCGGGTAATCCGTCCCATGGAGCTCATCATCGGTGACCGGGCCACGTTTTCCGTGGGAGATCGGCAGATTCCGGTGACGGAGATCGCCCTGGGCGCCGCCCGTGAGTGGTTCAGAAAGAACCTCCGTTTCGTGGACCCGGAGCTGCACGTAAATTTCCGTGTGGTGCTGGCGCCGGGATCTGAAGAACTCACCGACATCTTCGCCCGGCCGGGGGAAGTCATGGCAGCCAACGACACCTCGGCAGCCGTGGGCTACTGGCCCCTCTCGCCGACGGAACTGGCGGTCCTCGCCCTGGAACAGCACCTGAATTCCCGGGAGTTCAAGGAGCACTTTCCCGAAACCGGCGAAGACATCAAGGTCATGGGCCTACGCTCGGGGAAAGATCTCGAGCTGACCGTGGCAATGCCGTTCCTGGCGCGGTTCATCGAATCAGAAGGGGAATACTTCGCCAGAAAGGGCGTGGTTGAGAGAGAGATTGGTGAGTTTCTCACGGGACTCCCCGGTTTCGGCCGAAAAGGGGTTCGCCTCAACGCCCTTGACGAACCGGGACGGGGACTTGGAGGCGTCTACCTGAGCCTCCTGGGCACCTCGGCGGAAGACGCCGATTCGGGCCAGGTTGGTCGCGGCAACCGGGTCAACGGGATCATTGCCCTGGGGCGGCCCCTCGGCACCGAGGCCGCCGCCGGCAAGAACCCGGTGAGCCATGTGGGAAAAATCTACAACATCCTTGCCCACCGGCTCGCCCAGGAGATTTGCGAGGAACTGGAGGGGGTCAGAGAGGCCCACGTTCTCTTGTTGAGCCGGATCGGCACCCCCATCGACCGCCCCCGGATGGCGGCGGCCCAGCTGCTGCTGGAAAAGGGAATTCGGCTCGGCAATGTTTCGGCAAAGGCCGAGGAGATCATCGGCCAGAGGCTGGCTGGTATCAACGGATTCTGCATGGAACTGGCGGCTGGCCGCTATCCGGTCTGCTGAAGGGAATCACATCAGTAAGGACAAAAGCACCTGGACAATGAGTATCTTCCCGATGGTTGCGACCGGGTAGACCGAGGCGTAGCCGATGTTGGGGAGATCGTTGCCGGTCTGCTCCAGGGCATAACCGAGAACCGCGGGTTGGGTCTGGAGGCCGGCCACCATGCCGATGAGGATCCCCATGGGAATCTTGAGGATCCGGTGACCGACCCATAGGGTGGTAAGGGCTGCAAAGCAGGTGACCACCGCTCCTGCGGCGAAGATGGCGAACCCGCCACCCTTGGCAAGGGTGGAGACGAAGCCGTAGCCGGCCCGGGTGCCGATGCCGGCCAGGAAGAGGACGAGACCGATCTGGCGCAGTGTCATGTTGGCGCTGTAGGGGAGGCTCCAGATCATTCCTCCCGAGCGGCCGAGAGTTCCGAGGACGAGCGCCACGATGAGGGGGCCGCCCGCAAAGCCGAGCTTGAGCGTCACCCCCCCCGGCAGGGGAAACGGCACGATGCCGAGCAACAGCCCCAGAGCAAGTCCCAGGCTGAAGGTAAGGATGTCCACTTCGGAAACCGCCCGGTAGGAGTCGCCGAACAGGGCCGTCACCTCCCCCATCCGATCCCGGTGGGTGACCACCCGGACCCGGTCCCCCAACTCCAGCACCATGTCGTCGTGGGGGAGGAAATCGTCGTCACCCCTCCGGACCCTGGTTACCGTGGCGCCGAACCGTTCGAAGAGATTCAGGCTCCCCAGCCGCCGGCCGGCCACCCGCGGATTGGAGACGAAGATCCGCCGGTAGTCGAACTCGCTCCGGTCGACGGTAATCTCCTCTTCGCTCACCTCGCCGAGAACCTCCGCCACATGCTGCAGTTCCACATCGGTACCGACCGCCAGCACCAGATCCCCCGGGCGGAAGCGGACCTCCGGCCCGGTCAGCAGACATTCATCCCCGCGCTTGATTCTGCCGAAAACCACGTCCCACTTTTGCTGATGAGAGAGTGCCGCAACGGTCTGTCGTCCGGCCTGGGGCCAAGTGACCCGGATTGTTCTGGACCTCAGGCTTTCGGTGGCGGCGCCGGCGATCCTGGTCCGTGCCGCCTCTTCCGCGTAGTCGATCCGCCAGAGCTTCTGGACGAGGCTGATGGCGAGCACCACCCCCATAACCCCCATGGGATAGGCGATGGAGTAGCCCACGACCGGCTCGGCCAGGAGCTGTTCCATGAGATTTTGCGGCGCCACGTGCTTGATGGTTTCAAGGGCGCCGGCAAGGGCCGGGGTATTGGTGAGACTGCCGGCGAAAAGGCCGGCGGTGATTGTGGCCGGAAGGGCAAGAAACCGCTGGGCAGCTACGGTGAGGGCCGCCGCGAGCACAAGAACGCCGAGAATGAGGAGGTTGTTCCGAACCCCGTCCTCCTTGAGCGACGCCACAAAGGCCGGCCCGCTGGCGAGCCCGATGGTATAGACAAAGAGGGCAAGCCCCAGGACATAGACAATTTCAGGGAGTTTCAGCTCCGGATGGAGCGCGCCGATGCCAAGGCCGACAAAGAGGACCGCCGCCACGCCGAGGCTCGACCCCCTGATCCGGATCCGGCCGAGGGGATACCCGATGGCGGCGACGACGAAGAGAAGAAGAAGCGGATTGTCGATGAATATTTTGATCATGGGAGGTCACATCCGCAAGGTCGGCTTGATGTTGTCGGGGACGAAGCTTTCCGCGATCCGCCACCCCCTTCCCGGCACGTAGACCGGTTGGAGCCGACAGGCTATGAAGCCGAGGAGGTCAAAGGGCTCGGGGAGTTCGGGTTCGACCTTCACCACCCGGTAGCCAACCAGGTCCCCCACGGCAGGATGTCGGAGCGATTCCTTGAGGGTGCAGGCCTCGATCACTTTGCCACCCTCACGGTTGGCAAGCCGTATGAAAAAAAGCTGCTCTCCTTCCGGGCTCATCCCCCGCCGTTCCTCCACCAGGGCAGGGATAACCGCCTCCAGAAGAATCCGGTTCTCAAGGTTGCGGCACGCATAGTCAAAAGCCGCGTCGGTACTCCCGAACTCGATTGGCTCGCCGACCTTCTTTCTGAACAGCCCGAACATGGTTCCCCCTTAATCGCCCTTCTTGCCCGGCGTCCTGAGAAAGACGACAATGGCGCCGCTACCGCCCAGTTCCCGAGGGGCGGGGGCGAACTCGGCCACCTTCCCCTTCCCGCGCTCCCGAAGCCACGAAAGGACCGCGCCCTGGAGGACCGGCTCCCCCGGAGAGTTATTCCCTTTGCCGGTAATGACGAGAACCGCTTTCTGGTCGCGGCGATGGGCAGCGGCGATGAAGCTCTCCAGACTCTCCAAAGCTTCTTCCTTGGTAAGTCCGTGAAGGTCAAGCTCCAGGCCGACGCGGATCTGGCCGCTTTTCAGCTGCTTGAGTCGGCTCGTCGGACGGGGGGCCTCCCCCTTTTCTTCCGGCAGGTGGTCGCTGAAGGTGACATCGAGCCGCAGGTTCGAAATGGCGTTGGCAAACACACGGTGCTCTTCGGCCTCCTGCTGGCGGCGGATCTCTGCCGCCTCTGCCAGCTCGCGGGGCTCTGGTGCCTTCTCTCCCCCCTTCTTCGGCGAGGGTTCCGCTGCAGGACGGATCCGCCGCACGTCGGCCATCTCGCGCAGGAAAAGGGAGAGATCGTCGGGCTCGGCGGCTCGCTTTGGTGGTGGAGGGACGGGTGCCTTGGCCGGTGCCGCATCCCGAGCTGTGGCATCATCGGGTTTGAGCCCCTTGAGGGCAGCGAAGGGACGCGCCGCGAACTCCCTGGGCTTCTGTTCGGTTTTCGAACTCTTCTTTTTCATGGGCGGTCAGGCGCATCCCGGGGAACGAGGACAATCTCGATCCGGCGGTTCTTCGCCCTCCCCTCCTCGGTGTCATTGGAAGCCACCGGACGGTATTCGCCGTTGGCCACCGCCACGAGGACCGTCGGGTCTATGCCCTGACCCTGGAGATAGCGCGCCACATTAATGGCCCGGGCCGCCGAAAGCTCCCAGTTGGTGGGGAAGCGTTTTGTCAGGTTGCCGACAATCTGGACGTTGTCCGTGTGTCCTTCGATACGGATCATCTTGTCCTGAACCCCCTTCAGGATATCAACCACCTTCGCGAGAACCTCCATCCCCCCCTGTTTCACCTCCGCCTTGCCTGAATCGAAGAGGATGGCATCCACCATGTTGACCGTCAGTTTCCCCTTGAGTTCGGAAATCGTCACCTGCCCCTGGGCGATCTCCCCCTTCATGCGGTCAAGGAGATCTTCGTAGGTTTTGCTTACCTCCCGGACTTTCTCCTCCCTGGCTTTACGGGTTTCGGCGATCTCCGCCTTGAGCCGGGTGTTCTCGGTCTCCAGGTCCGTCACCTTCTGCCTCAGATCGGCGACACTCTGTGACAGGGTATCGGTCTTGGCGCGAAGCACCTGTTCAAGCTCTTTATTGTCAGCGCCGAGCTTCTCCTTCTCCTTTGCCAGCCCGGCCGCCTCCTCCCTCACCTTGGCAAGCTGAGCCTTCAAGGCGCCATTCTCGGCTGAGAGTTTCTGATGCATTTCCTGAAGGGTGGCGGCTTCCCGGCCGAGGGTATCGGCCTCCTCCGCTTTCTTCAGGTATGTACTCTCGGCCACAAGGCACCCTGAGAGTGAAAGGCTGGTGAACGCCAGCAGCATTAGAATCACAATCCGCTTTGCCATTAAAACCTCCTCGGGTACGGAAAAAACCGCAATGCGCAACGCATCACGGCACGGTCATGAGAAAATATACACCGGCACCACGGCCGCCGCAAGCACTAGGGCCTGGGGAATCCAAAGACGACGGAAGACCCGGGCCATGTCAGCCCCGAAGTATTCCCCCGTCAGCACGAGACAGAGATGGACCGGCGAGAGCATCACCCCGGCGAAACCGCTGCCAAAGGCGAGGGAAAGAAGCCCCAGGGAGGGAATGTCTCCCCCCATGAGCGGCATCAGGATGGGAAAGGTGATCCCAACGAAGGCCACGGTAAGCCCCGTCATGACCCCCGCCAGGAACGGAATGGCCGTAATGATGAAGAGCACTGGCAGGCCGCTCGCCACGAAAAAATGCGATATCCCGTCCAGGGCTCCGGTGAGACGCAGGGTTTCCTGGAAGATCATGATCCCGAAAATAAGGGAAAGGGCCTTGACGGAGACACTCTCCCTCAGTGTCGTCACAATTCTGGCCGGTCCGTAGCGGTGAACCGCAAAAAGAAGCGCTGTCATTCCCCCCATGGCCACCACCGGATTGACCTGCAGCACCACCACAAAGATGAGCGTCGCCAGAATGGGCGCCACTGAAATGATAAAGGTGCTGAGCGCCCGTCGCTTGCCCACCGTTTCCCCCACGGGCACCGGTGCGGAACCGACTCCCCGGAAGCAGAAGATGACTCCCCAGAAGATCACGGAAACGGCAAAGGCGCTGTTCGCCAGAACGATCTTCTGGTAGGGAATGCGCGAGAGCCCCGCCACCAGGATAATGCCGGGATAGAGGGGTGAGATGTATTCCCAGGGGTGACGGTACCAGTAGTTGATGAACGCCTTCTGGTCAGCGGGGAGCGTCAGGTGGGCAGAGGCCTCCCGCACCATGGGGGCCGAGAAGACCGCTCCCCCCGGGGAAGGAAGCATCCCGATCATGGCAGGCATGGCGGCCATGATGAGGCGGGAATCGGGGAGAACCTCCGAAAGGCTCGCCACCATCCGCCTCAGGGTACCGGTCGTGCGGAGGATATGCTCCATGATCATGGTAAAGACAAGGGTGGCCGTCATCTCCAGAGACTTCGGAGACGCAAGGGCTACCCATGCCCCGCCAAGAAACTTGAGCGGCGGCGTGAGGTAGGAGAATGCCAGGAACGCCGCCCCCAGGGCCATGACCGCTCCCAGGTGCCACCTGCGGCGCACCATCACGACCACAGCGACGAGGACGGCGAGGGTTTTCAGGAGATCAATCATGCACCGTACCGATCAAAAGGAAAAAGGGACGCCAAAACCGTCCCTTTTTCCGTAATTACACTGTATGCCTCCGAGAGCGGCTATCTCCTGACCACCCGCCTCTTCATCCCCCCCATGGCCGCCATCTGCTGCTTCATGACGACACCCTGGCGCTCCAGGTGGAACTGCAGCCACATCTCGCCGTAGACCTTCATCTTCATCTTCTTCGTCTCTTCGAGGGACTCCAGATTCGCCTTCAGCTTCTCGTCGCCGGGGAGCTTCTTGAGTCCCCGTTCCAGAACCGCCTTGGCCTGGCCGATGTCGTCGCACTCGGTCCAGCAGTAGGCGTAGAGCGCCCAGAGAAGGGACTCCTTGGGGCTCCACTGGACCGCCTTCTCAAAGGTTTCCTTCATCTTGTCGCGCTTGTTCCGCTTCATGTAGGTGACGGCCAGCATCCCCATGGAGACCCAGTTCTTGGCGAAGGACTTTTCCAGATAGGGAAACGCGGTTGAGAAGTCCCGCTTCAGAAAATAGATCATGCCGATCTGGGAGTTGATCTGACCATCCACGTACATCTGCCACTTGCCGTACTTGAATGCCTCCTTAAGCTCGCGGATCGCCTTGTCCACCCGCTGGGCCTGGATGTCGCGGTTGGCGGTCTCCATGATCTCCAGGATCTTCTTCATGATGACGCGGGAGATGAGAAGGAACGAGGCGCCGAACAGGATGAGCCCCACGAGAATGGCCCACCACCAGGCCGACGATCCCGCAGCGATGAAGATGATGATGATTGCAATGAGGGCGATGCCGCCGGAGATCAGGAAGTTATACATAAAAATTCATGTCCTTTCATGCTGCGTAGAGCTTGGCCTGTTTATCCGTTGTCGTCGCCGCCGGACACCGGAACCATGGAACCCTTCTTCTCCACGTACTTGGCAACGATGATCCGCTTGCCGGGACGAAGGGCAAGTTTTCCCTTCAGGCTGTTCCAGGCGGTGAGAATGCGGGACGAGATATTGAATTTCTTTGAAAGCGACGCAATCGTGTCGCCCTTTTTCACGGTGTAGTACTTGTTGAACCCCTTGGCGCTCTCCTTGCGCGAAACATCGGCCTTCGCGGTCTGGACCGCCGGCTCCCTGTCGGCAACCACCGGCACAAGGAGGGTCCGCCCCCGCACCTTGGCGGAGAGCTTCAGCTTGTTCACCTCGGCCAGGGCCTGGGGGGTGGTGCCGTAACGGCTGGCGATTGACGCGAGGGTATCCCTTTTCTTGGCCCGGTAGCGGGTGTAAACAACCCGCTCGGCGTAGCGCTGACCTTCGGGAAGTTGCGCATAGGCCTGCTCAAAGGCCCTCTTCTTGCCAACGGGAATCTTAAGCTCGTAGCCGGGGTAGTCCGGGGGAGTGCACCAGCGGCGCAGTTCAGGATTCAGCTCCTTGACGACCTGATAGTCCACATTGCAGAGCTTCGCCGCCACCTCCAGATCGGTGCGGGAGGGAATCGTCACCGTGTCGAACTCGATGGGAGGAAGGTAGGCAACGTCGGCAAAGCCATAACGGGCCGGTTCCTTGGCGATAATGGCGGCGGCCAGGAGTTTCGGCACGTACTCCTTGGTTTCCCGCTTCAGATATGAACCCTTGGAGATCTCCCAGAAGTCGCGGGTATTGTACCGATCAATGGCCCGCAGGATTTTGTTCTCCCCCGCGTTGTACCCTGCTGCCGCCAGGTACCAGTCGTTGTTGAACATGGCGTAGAGCTCTTTCAGGTACAGGGCCGCCGCCACCGTCGACTTGAGGGGATCCCGCCGCTCGTCGATCCACTGGTCTATCCGCAGATCATAGCGTTTCCCGGTGCCGGAGATGAACTGCCACGGCCCCACGGCGCTAGCCACCGACACCGCGTGGGGGGTGAAGCCGCTCTCGATCATGGCGAGGTAGACCAGATCCTCGGGAAGGCCGTTTTTCTTGAGGACTTCCTTCATCATCGGAATATAGCGTTCGGAGCGGGAAAGCCAGCGGGTAAAAGACTTGCGGCCGGATGACTGGAAGTAGCGGATGAAGTACTCCACCTGGCCGTTGAGGGTAAGCGGAATATCCGAGTCGGGGAGCGGACCCTCGGGAATCTTCAGTTCAAAGTCGTTTTCGGCGGCTCCCTGGTCTTCGATGACGACCAGGTCTCCCATGGAGGGCTCAAGGGAACCGGACCTGCGGCCGGGGCGAGAGTCGAACCCGGAGGGAACGGCTCCCGAAAGGTCGGGAAGCGAGGAGGAATTACCCAGCGCGGCCAGTTCCTTGAGGGGTGAGTTACGGGGTTCCGATGCCAGGGCGGGAAGAACCGGAAAGAGACATAGAACGAGGAGGAGAAGAGCTTTTTTCATGAGAAACCTTCCACGCATGGCCATAACGACCGGATGTGGGAAGTAGTGCCGGACGGAACCCGCATTATAGGGAATCGGGGCATTGGTGTCAAGATTGGGGGGATGAAGGCCAGAAACGGCGCTCCATTTCCTGGAGAAGCGACTCAAGGCTTGACGGATTCGTGGCGCTGACGGTGATGGCGTTGAAGCGCCGGGATAGCTGGCGGACCTTCATGAAGCCGAGGGGGCTCTTTTTCTTCAACTCCGGTAGAATATCTACTTTGTTGAAGACCATGAGCCGTTGCTTGTCCCCCAGGTCCAGTTCCTCCAGGATCGTCTCCACCTGGTGGATCTGCTCCTCCACGCGGGGATTGGTACAGTCCACCAGATGGAGCAGGAGGTCAGCGTCCTGCAGCTCCTCAAGGGTAGCCTTGAAAGCTCCCATGAGGGACTTGGGAAGGGAGCGGATAAAGCCGACCGTATCAGTGATGATCACCTCCCGTTCCCGGGGGAAGCGGAGCCGCCGGGTCGAGGTGTCGAGGGTGGCGAAGAGGAGGTTTTCGGTGAAGACGTGGCTCCGGGTGAGGGCATTGAGAAGGGTCGATTTCCCGGCGTTGGTGTAGCCGACGATGGAGACGATGGGGAGCCCGGCCCGCACCCGTTTCTGGCGGCGCTGCTGGCGTCCCCGCGACAACTCTTCAAGCTCCCGCTCCAGCTTCGCGATCCGATCGCGGATTCGCCGCCGATCCGTCTCCAGCTTCGTTTCGCCGGGGCCCCTGCCGCCGATCCCCCCCATGAGGCGCGACATCTGCACTCCCCGCCCGGTGAGGCGGGGGAGGATGTATTTGAGCTGGGCCAGCTCCACCTGCACCTTTCCGTCGAGGCTCGTGGCCCGGCGGGCGAAGATGTCGAGGATGAGCTGGCTCCGGTCGATGACCTTGAGTTCGGTCATCTCGGAGATGGAGCGAACCTGGGCCGGGGAAAGCTCCTGGTCGAAGATGAGGATCGTCGCCCCCAACTGGAGCGCCCGGATCACCACCTCCCGCATTTTCCCCTCCCCCATGAGGTAGCGGGGGTTGAACTGCCGGGGGCGTTGGATCACCACGTCGAGGACGGCAACCCCGGCGGTGCGGGCCAGTTCCTTGAGCTCTTCCAGGGAGTCCTCGGCCTCCTCGCGGGACTCTTTCGTGACCGAGATGAGAATGGCCCGCTCTCCCGAAGCAGCAACCTCGCGCGCCTCGGTGGCCACCGCCTTCTCCAGCTCCCGCTCCAGGTGCGATACCGAGGAACCGAAATCCATGCGGAAGGTGGCAAGGGGTTCGGACGCCTCCACCCGGTAGGGATGAGCGGCGCCGGCGGTGGGGGTGAGGGAGGCGGTCTGGATAGCGACCCGGCGGTCGTCCGGGTGAATCTGGAGGATCGCCATGAGGTCGAAGCGCAGGAGCGCCAGGTCGGTCAGGTCGTCCTCGGAGAAGGACTCCCCCTTGAGGTGGGTGTGGATGTAGCGGAGCCCCCGCAACAGGCGGCGCCCCAAAGGGTAATCGGAGAGTTCGGGGATGAATATCCCTTTCTCGTCGCCGATAATGACATACTCCACGGCCCCGTGACGGTCGATGAGAACACCGATCTGCCGCCGGATCTCCCGCGAGATCTCCACCATCCGCCCTGCCAACTCGGCGGTGATGAGCTCGTCGGGGGGGACGCGGCGCCGGTAGAGCCGCTCCAGGGATGCGATCTGATTCGGCTTCAGGCCGATGAGGTTGCCGTGCAGCTGTTTGATATTCGTTCTCCGCCTTTACCGGTTCCCGGTATTACAGCCCGATGATGTTATAGCCGCTGTCCACGAAGTGAATCTCGCCGGAAACGCCGCTCGCAAGGGAGCTGGCCAGGTAGACGGCCGCCCCTGCCACCTCGTCCTGGCTGATATTGCGGCGAAGGGGCGCCTTTTCCGCCACGTGGCCGGCGATCTGATTGAATCCCCCCACCCCGGATGAAGCCAGGGTCTTCAGGGGGCCGGCAGAAATGGCGTTCACCCGGATCCCGTCGGAACCCACGGCCTCGGCCAGGTATTTGACGCTCATCTCCAAAGCGGCCTTGGCAACCCCCATCACGTTGTAGTTCGGGAAAACCTTCTGGCCGCCATAGTAGGTAAGCGCGAGAACACTCCCCTCCCTTC
This sequence comes from Geobacter metallireducens GS-15, assembly GCF_000012925.1. Classification (NCBI taxonomy): domain Bacteria; kingdom Pseudomonadati; phylum Thermodesulfobacteriota; class Desulfuromonadia; order Geobacterales; family Geobacteraceae; genus Geobacter; species Geobacter metallireducens. The sequence continues at coordinate 2,905,044 of NC_007517.1, forward strand.
CCGCCATGAAGGGGTGGGCCGCCTTCATGAGGGCAATGAGGGAGTAGGCACTGATATCGAGGGCAAGGGCAAACCCCTCGCGGGTCGTATTGAGGAACGATCCCTTGAGCTCCTCCTTGCCGGCGAAGGCGATGGAATGGACGAGGATATCGATCCCCCCCCACGCCTTTCCTATCTCTTCAAAGACACTCTGTATCTCCGCGTCGTTGCGCACGTCACAGGGGAGCACGAGTGACGCCCCGACGCTCTCCGCCAGGGGGATCACCCGCTTCGCCACCGTCTCGTTGGCATAGGTTACGGCCAGTTCGGCCCCTTCGCGACGGAACGCCTGGGCAATGGCCCATGCGATGCTCTTCTCGTTGGCGATACCGAAAATGACCGCCTTCTTGCCATCCAAAAGCCCCATTCAGATTCCTCCTGAAACAGAGACGGCGCTTTCCGGCGCCATCCATTTCGTTCCTGACAATGTTGATAATCTTCTCGGCGACAAGGGAGTTCGACGCCCGGTCCGAGAGCCGTCAAGGGAGCCCCGCAGGCTACTCGGGCGCCACAACAACAGAGGGGGATAGTAATAAAAAAACCTATTTTTGGCAAGACATATGGGGTATTTGGTGGCAAACTACTCGGAGGGGTAATCACCATGATCGACACGTTCAACGCGGTTATCGAGGGAAGTGAGCGTCTGAGCGGTCTCGCCGACGTGGACGAGGTAGTGAAGGACCTGTCCCGGCTGCTCAAGAGGCTGGTCAAGAGCAGATGGATTGCCGTTTATTTCTTCGACCGGGAGCGACGCGATTTCGCACCGGCCAGAAGCTACGGCCTTCCTGCCCGCTTCGTCCCCATCTTCCGGGATATGCCCCTTGTCCCCGACAAGATCCCCCTTCTCAAGGGGCTGCTCCAGAAGAAACAGCATCTGCTCCTGTCCGACCCGAGCGTGTCGCACCTCATTCCCCAGAAGTTGAGAAAGCTCCTGCGCAACCTGACGCTGCTGGCCGTGCCGATGGTGGCCCGCAACCAGGTAATCGGGGCGGTATTCGTGGCCCGGGCCAGGGAACTCCCCCCCTTTTCCCCCGATGAAGTGGCGGTGATCCGCGACATGATCTCCCACGCGGCCCTTATCGTCTCCCACATCCAACTCTTCGACGAATCCCTCGACATGGCCCTGGATCTGGCGGGGCGAATCGACGTGATCCTTACCCTCGACGAAATCAACAAGGCGATCTCGTCGTCCCTTTCCAGCGACAAGGTCCTGGGAACCGCCATGGAGCATGTGGAGCGGATAACGGGGTGCGAATTCGTGGCGATCCTCCAGGTGGAGGGGAGTAAAATGGCGATCATGGCATCCCACGCCGGAGAGCTTCCGGTCCCCGACATTCTCCGCGCCGGTTCACGACTCCCCCGGGGGCGATGCGCCGCGTGGAATGCCCGTCGCAACGGACGCAGCACGAGCGTCGTCTTCATGGAGAAAACCGAGGGGATGCCCCCCGTGGATCAGGCACTCTACTCCCTTGGCATCCGGTCGGTTCTGGCCATTCCGCTGGTGGTCCGGAATGAGGTAAAGGGGGTACTCCTTCTGGGGGACACCGAGGCGGGGAAATTCGCCCGGGGCGAGACCTTCACCATCGAGAAGATCGCATCCCAGATGGCGGTGGCTCTGGAAAACGCCCGGCTCTACGAAGACATGCGGAGCCTCTTCATCAACACCGTGGCGAGCCTCGCCAACGCCATCGATGCCAAGAGCCCCTGGACCAAGGGGCACTCGGAGCGGGTCATGCACATCGCGGCCCGCATCGCGAAGGAAATGGGGTTTTCCGAACAGGAGGTGGAGAAGGTGCGGCTCGGCGGCCTCCTCCACGACATCGGCAAGATCGGGGTAATCGAGGCGGTCCTGGAAAAACCGGCGGTCCTCTCCGACGACGAGTTCCCCCCGCTTCGGGCCCACCCGGAGAAGGGGGTTGCGATTCTCTCTCCCATCGCCCAGTTGAATGACGTTCTCCCCGCCATCCTCCACCACCACGAGCGCTATGATGGCAAAGGCTATCCCAAGGGGCTCAAGGGTGAGGAAATCCCCCTCTCGGCACGGATCGTTTCGGTTGCCGACTCCTTTGACGCCATGGTGTCGGAGCGCCCCTACAAGAAAGGGTATACCATCGGCGAGGCCATTGCCGAGTTGCGCAGGGAGGCGGGGAGACAGTTCGACCCGAAGGTGGTGGAGTGCTTCTGCCGTTACCTTGAACGGACCATGGGGAGGGAACTCTCCGGAGACTTTCCGGAGGCGTTCAAGAAGGTTGCGGGAGGGTAGCCCTCGCCCTTCATTGCCGGACCTCCTCCCGAAGCCGATCCTCGATGGCGGCAAGGCGCCGGTCGATGGATTCCAGGAGCACATGGTTCTGTTCCACCTTCCCCTTTATGGCAAGAACCACGAACGGCATGACAAGCCAGACCACCGTCAGGATCAGGCCGAGAATCCACATCATCACCATGAAACCGCCAACGATTTCCATGCTCCCCCCCTTTTATCGCCCGACATCCGCTCTTGAAGGGTAATTCCCGCTCCGCCGAATGTCAATCGCAGGGGGCTGCCCCCTGTCATAGCCGGGAAATATTCCTTGCCTTTTTTGCCCCCCGTGCTACCATGCTTAAATTTTAAGCACATCATCGCCACACGAATAGAAATAACCAATGCTCAACCCCCTGGCCATCGGCCCCCTGACCCTGGCAAACAATCTGATCCTCGCCCCCATGGCGGGAATTACGAACCTCCCCTTCCGGCTTCTGGCCCGGGAGGAGGGGGCGAGCCTCTGCTTTACCGAGATGGTGAGCGTGAACGGCCTCGTGCGGGAGGGGCGCAAGACCTTCGAGCTTCTGCGAAGCGTGCCGGAGGACCGTCCCCTGGGGATCCAGCTCTTCGGCGACGACCCGCAGCTTCTGGCCGAAGGGGCACGGATGGTGGAGGGGCACGGCGACCTCATCGACATCAACATGGGATGCCCGGTCAAGAAGGTGGTCGGCACCGGGGCCGGCAGCGCCCTGTTGCGGGAGCCGGCAAAGGTCCGGGCCATCATCCGTGAGACCCGCCGCGCCACACGCCTTCCCCTGACCGTCAAGATCCGCAGCGGCTGGGCCTGCGGCGAGGCCAACTTCCTTGATATCGCCCAGATTGCCGAGGAGGAGGGGTGCGACGCCATCACCCTCCACCCCCGGAGCCGGTCCCAGATGTTCGAGGGGCACGCCGACTGGCAGCAGATCGCCGAGATGAAGCAGAGCGTGAAAATCCCCGTCATCGGCAGCGGCGATCTCTTCACCGCCGCCGACGTCACCGCCATGCTGGCCGAAACCGGCTGCGACGGAGTCATGGTGGCCCGGGGCGCCCTGGGTAACCCGTGGATCTTCCGCCAGGCCCTGGCCCTCCTGGACGGCAGGGAACCGGACGCACCCTCCACCGGGGAGCGGCTCCGCGCCGCGCTCCGACACCTGGAGCTCTTCACGGAGCTCGCCGGCGAGCGGGTGGCCCTGCGGGAGATGCGCAAGCACTTCAGCTGGTATTCCCACGGTCTCTCCGGCGCGGCCCAGTTCCGCAAGGCCGTCAACATCATCGAGGGAAAGGAAGCCCTTCTCGAAGCGCTGCACCGCTTCTTCGCGCCGGAGGCGCCATGAGCCCGGAAAGCCCCAACGAAGCGTTCCTTGCCACCATCATCGACAGCGTCGGCGACGGGGTCATCGTCATCGACCTGGGGGGGCGGATCACCCTCATGAACCCTGCGGCCGAGGAGATCATCGCCATCTCCCGGCGCCAGGCCATGGGGCACCCCTTCGCGGCCCTCCTCGGCAGTCAGGAGATTCTGGTGGATATGGTCGCCAAGACCGCCGCCACCGGCATGACCATCTCCGACAACGAGAACATCGTCATCAGGAAGGCGAAGCAGCTTACCCCGGTCGCGGTCACCACGTTTCCGCTCCTGCGGCAGGACGGCGAGCCCATCGGCACCATCCTCATGCTGCGGGACCTGACGAACATCCGGGAACTGGAAGATGCGGTCCGCCACGCCGACCGGCTCTCCACCCTCGGCACCCTGGCGGCGGGCCTGGCCCACGAGATCAAGAACCCTCTGGGGGGGATCAAGGGGGCGGCCCAGCTTCTGGAAATGGAGCTCCCCCCCGAGAGCGAACTGCGGGACAACGTCCGGGTCGTGGTCAGGGAGGTGGACCGGGTCAACCGGATCGTGGAGGAGCTCCTGGCACTCTCATCGCCCCGCAAGCTCCAACTCACCAAGGTGAACCTCCACAAGATCCTCGGCGACATTGTCACTCTCAGGAAACGGGCCACGGAAGGGAAGTCCGTCACGTTCCAGCAGCAGTTCGACCCGAGCATCCCGCCGATCCTGGCCGACGAGGGGCTCCTGACCCAGCTCTTCCTGAACCTGATCAAGAACGCCGTGGAGGCGGTGGACGAGCGGGGCACCATCCGGGTCGCGAGCCGGGTCCTCTCCGACTACAGCATGACCCCGAAGGGGGAGCGCCGCTCCCGCATGGTGGCCGTCGATGTCCGCGACGACGGCCCCGGTATCCCCAGGGAGCAACTGGAGCAGCTCTTCACCCCCTTCTTCACCACCAAGGCCAAGGGGACCGGACTCGGCCTCGCCATCTGCCAGAAGATCGTCACAGAGCACCGGGGCATGCTCAAGGTGGAATCGGACCCGGGCACGGGGACGACGTTCACGGTGATGCTGCCGTTAATTCAGTAACCAGGGACCAGGAACCGGGGACCAGTGGAATCAAAGTCAAGCGACTTTCGGTTTTACCGGTCCCCGGTCCCCGGTCCCGGATTTCCGAGGTTTTATCATGTTATTGCACCGCATACTCGTAGCCGACGACGAAGAAAGCATGCGCTGGGTCCTCTCCAAGGCCCTGCGGAAAAAGGGATTTTCCGTGGATCTCGCCCGGGACGGCGAAGAGGCCCTGCGCCTCATCCAGTCCGGCGACTATGATCTGGCGATCCTTGACATCAAGATGCCCGGCATTTCGGGGCTCGACCTCCTGGACCGGGTGAAGGAGCTGAAGAGCGACCTCCTCATGGTGATCATGACCGCCGAGGCAAGCATGAAGAACGCCGTGGAGGCCATGAAGCGCGGCGCCTACGACTACATCACCAAGCCCTTCGACCTGGACGTGATCGACGCCATCATCGAGAAGGTGAACCGGGCCAGGGAGATCACCTCCCAGATGTCGATCCTCCGGGAGGAACTGAAGGACCGCTATCTCCTGGAGAAGAACATCGTCGGTAACTCCCCGGCCATGCGGGAGGTCTACAAGACCATCGGCAAGGTGGCTCCCAGCGACGTAACGGTGCTGGTGCAGGGGGAGTCGGGGACCGGCAAGGAGCTCATCGCCCGGGCCATCCATTTCAACTCCAAACGGATCGGCAAGCCGTTCATTGCCCTCAACTGCGCAGCGATCCCCAAGGAACTCCTGGAGAGCGAGCTCTTCGGCTTCGAGAAGGGGGCCTTCACCGGCGCCGCGGAGCGCAAACTCGGCAAGTTCGAGCAGGCCAACGGCGGCACTATCTTCCTGGACGAGATCGGCGACATGCCCCTGGACCTCCAGGCGAAGATCCTGCGGGTCCTCCAGGAGAAGGAGGTGACCCGCACCGGTGGGAGCCAGAACATCGCCGTGGACGTGCGGATCGTGGCGGCCACCAACCAGAACCTGGAGGAACTGGCCCGGAACAAACAGTTCCGGGAAGACCTCTACTACCGCCTGAACGTGGTGCCCATCCAGCTGGTGCCGCTGCGGGAGCGCAAGGAGGACATCCCGGCCCTGGTGGAGTACTTCCTCCACAAGACCTGTGCCGAACTGGAGGTCCCCGGCAGGACCTGCTCCCCCGAGACCATGGCGCTCCTCACCGCCTACTCCTGGCCCGGCAACGTGCGGGAGCTGGAGAACACCATCAAAAGGGCCGTGATCCTCTCCTCCGACCCGCTCCTCACGCCGGCAGACTTTCCGGGGCTCCGCATCCAGCGCACCGGCGAGGCCGTCGCCACCGACGAGCTGTCGCTTGAGGCCCTGGTGGACATGAAGCTGCGGGCGAGCCTCACCAATCTCGACAAGATGGAGACCGGCGACATCTACAACCTGGTCCTCAAACAGATCGAACGCCCCCTCATCCGCTTCGTCCTGGAAAAGACCCGGGGGAACCAAGTGAAGGGCGCCGAAATCCTCGGCATCAACCGGAACACACTCCGGAAGAAGATCCAGGAACTGGGCATCGAAATCAGGAGAGACTGAAAGCCGGGACCGGGGATCAGGGACCGGGGATCAGGAAAAATCAAAAACAGCAACAAGCGAATCGGTACCATGGCCATCTACGGAGCATTACCGGGTTTTCCCGGTCCCTGGTCCCCGGTCCCCGGTCCCGAATTCCGACTGAAAGGAGGAATTACCAATGGGCATCATGGACACGTTTTTTCTCGACCGGAACCAGGCGGTACTCGTCGTCGTGGACGTGCAGGAGAAGCTCTGCGCGGCCATGAACCAGGAGGTCCTGGCACAACTCACGAAGAACACCGGCATCCTCCTGGAGGCCGCGAAGGAGCTCGGCATCCCGGTGGTGGCCACGGAGCAGTACGTGAAGGGTCTCGGCTGCACCGTGCCGGAGCTGCGGCAACAGTTCGAGGGAGCAGCCTTCGAGAAGATGGCCTTCAGCTGCTGCGGCGATGAGGCCTTCCTGAACCGGTTGGCGGAGCTGGGGCGGAAGCAGGTGATCGTCACCGGCATGGAGACCCACGTCTGCGTCCTCCAGACGATCCTGGAGCTCCGGGAGCGGGGATATCACGTCCACCTGGTGAAGGATGCGGTCATGAGTCGCAAAAAAGGGAACTGGAAGGTGGGGGTCAACGCCGCAGCAGCGGCCGGCGCGGCCATCACCTCCACCGAGGCGGCCCTGTTCCAGCTCCTGCGGGTGGCAGGGACCGAGGAGTTCAAGAAGCTGTCGAAGCTGGTACGATAGGCGAACGGTCCACAGCTGTCACAAAAAATACCATGCTGGCCATCTACTGGTAGTCTTGAAGTGACCGCTTCATACCATCAGTGAGAAGGAGGCCAACATGGCAAAGATCAGTTTAGCAGGTCTGCAGCAGTTTGTTGTTGGGTTTGAAGATGAGACTTTCCACGTCGGCATCGACGTGCATAAACGCAGTTATCACATTGCCTTGCACCGTTGCGACGGTCGAGCATTGAGCTTGGTCAGTCCGGCATCACCTCAAGCCATAATCGAACTACTTACCGGGTTGAACATCCGGGTTGGTGCTGTAGCCTATGAATCCGGCCCAACCGGGTTCTCCCTCGCCAGAATGCTCTTTGCTGCCGGGTTCCCGGTTATTGTTGCGGCTCCAAGTAAAATCCCCCGCTCCGTAACTCCTGGCGCCAAATGTGACCGGCTTGACTGCCTGAAGCTGGCCAACTATGCCGCCAAGGGGATGCTCAAATCTATCGCCATCCCAACACAACAGGAAGAAGCACGCCGAACCCTGCTGCGCCGCCGCCATATGCTTGTCGATGACGTCAGACGCTGCAAACAGCGGATCAAGGGGCTTCTGCTGTTCCTGGGCGTCGATGAACCTAAAGAGCTGGAACACTGGCAAATTGGTGTTGATGCAGTGCTGCTTGCTCTGCCGATAGACTCAGCTGCACACATGACTCTGCAAAGCTACCTGCGCGAGCTGACGTTTAACCAGGAAGAGCTGCGCAGGATCGAACACCAGTTAAAGTCGCTGACAAAAACAGAGGAACTAGCCAACACCATGACATGCCTGCAGTCGATCCCCGGCGTCGGACCGGTAGTTGCCACAACTTTCGCTATGGAGCTGTTTCGCCCAGAACGATTCAAAAGACCGGAAGAGGTCGCCAGTTATCTCGGCTTGGCTCCGGTAGTTCGGCAAAGCGGCAACAAGTCATCATCAGGCAGACTGGTTCCGGCCGGACAAACCAGATTGCGCAGCCTATTGATTGAGGCGGCTTGGATGTGGAGGAGCAGAGATTCATACGCCGAAAACTTGTATCGCCGCCTGCTCGGCAAGACGGGTATCGCTCAAAAAGCAATAGCTGTCGTAGCCCGCCGACTTGCAATCATTCTATGGCGTCTATACGTTGAGCAGCGGCCGTATCGAATAGTCATTTCTTAATTGGTGTCGCGACGGCTCTTTTGCCACTGTGGTGGCGGAATAAAAATGGCGAAACCTTCTCTAGGTACCGGATCGGTACTCGGCGCACCTAAGGCGCGAATAAGAAAAGGCATTCTCATAAAAAAGAATGCCCGGAGAGAAGGTTGGAAAGAACGCTCTTTGAAAATATCTTGACAGATGGCCACATAAGGAAAAGGCATCTTCCATAACGGAAAATGCCCCCTGAGAAGGTTGCATCACCTTCGATCTTTGAAATCATTTGACAGATGGCCACATAAGAAAGAGCCGCCCCGAGGGGACGGCTCTTTTTTTGCGTTTTCTATCCGGGTGCCGGTCAGTTAATAAGCCGGCGGGCGATGGTATCGTGGTTCAGCCAGACTACCGGCGCCTGGGGGCTCCAGGAATGATCGAACATGAGGCGTCCCACCGCCTGGAAGACCGATTTCGAGAGTTCAGCGCAGACCACGTTCTTGGGGTCGGCGCTCATGGTCATAAGCTCGTCGGAGACGGTGAGCATGAGGCTCGCCTGCTCCGCGGTATTGTGGTGGGGCCACTGCTCATAGGTCCCGAAGGGGTTCAGGACCGGCGACGAGAGGTAGGCATCGGCCTTGGCTAGGAGAGCGTCAAGGGTCTCCCCTTCCTTCAGGAGCCCCTGGCAGGCATCCCATATGGCCGTGGCCGCGGGTCCGTCCCCTTCCTTCCGCAGGGCCGCCAGCAGCGGGTAGAGGGATATTTCCACCCCCAGAAAGAGGGCGCTGGAGTTGGTCTGGATCTCGGGGGAATTGTAAACCGTGGCCTTCACCCCCTCCTGCCAGGCCTTCGTGGCGACCTCCTCCAGGCGAATCTTGGCCCATCCCTGGAGGTAGGGGGTGTAGGACTGCCACCGGTATTCTCCGCCGATGAGCACCGCGCAGCCGTGGTAGCCGAAGGCCGAATAGGAAATGCGGGAACCGGCCCCCTCCACCCGACTCCGGAGCCCAGCGGTGGCGGCGATGAGGGCGCCGAAGGTGTCGGCGGTCACCTCGTCGAAGGAGAGGGAGCAGAGCTGCCCCACATCGGATTTCCAGAAGGGTCCTGACGCCAGGTAGCGGTCTCCCTGCCCCTTGAAGACCCGGTTCAGGATTGGCATGAGGGTCCTGGCCCGGGGGATGCCACCAGCCATGGTGTGCGCAATGAGAACGTTGGCCCCGGCCGGGATGAGTCCGTCCAGATCTTTGGCGAAGAGAGCAAGATTCTCCCGGAAGCGGGCGAGCCCCTTCTGCCGCGACTCCTCGATGGCGGCCATGTCGAGCCGCGTCTCCACCACCGTGTCGGGCTTTACCCCCTTGAGGCGGTCAGCGGGGGTGAGGCCGTCGGCGGCCGGCTCCAGGTCGAACCCGGCTTCCAGCGGCACGTTGATGATCTTCCCACCAAGGTTCGCCTCGGCCTCGGCAAGCTCCTCGGGAGTGAGGGGACGGAGCGGTCCGTTGTTGTCGCGGCGCCCCACGGTGGCACCGATGATGGTCATGCCGGCTTTTTTTGCCTCGTCGACGATGCCGTTGGCGTACCCCCGGCCGAAGAGTTCGCCGAATAGGACGAAGACGTCGCCCTTACCATAACCGGCGGTCGCAGGAATCTGTTTCAAAGGATTGTATTGGGTCATTGGGGAAACTCCTCTTTTTAGTCTTTCTCTTCCACGTCCACGATCACGCCGTGTCCGAAGCAGACCCCCCGCTTGGCGCTCTTGATGAAGTCCAGAAGGTAGCGGACATCGTCGGTAATGGTGAGAGTGCGCTCCGCCTCGGCCAGGGCGTTTTGCATATTGAGCCCCGAAAGGAAGAGGAGTTTGAAGGCATTCTTGATGGCGCGGATGCGGGCCTGGTCAAAGCCGTTGCGGCGCAGTCCCACGAGGTTCAGAGCCTTAACCGTGTGGGTGTCGTCCATGATGCAGAAGGGGGGCACGTCGCGGGAGGTGCGGGAAAGCCCCCGCATCATGGCAAATTTTCCGATCCGGCAGAACTGATGCACCACGCAGTTGCCGGAGACGATGGCCCGGTCCTCCACCACCACGTGGCCGGCCAGGAGCACCCCGTTCACCAGGATGATATTGTTCCCCAGCACGCAGTTGTGCCCCACGTGGGAGTTGACCATGAAGAAGTTGTTGTCGCCGACCACCGTGTTCGTCCCGGGCCGGTTCCCCCGGTGGATGGTGGCACCCTCGCGGATGATGTTGCCGTTGCCGATGATGGTCCAGCTCTCCTCCCCTTTGTAGCCGAAGTCCTGGGGGTCATGGCCAACGATGGCTCCGTAATGGATCGTGTTGTTCTCGCCGATCTTCGTCCAGGGGCCGATGACGGCGTTGGCCATCACCTTCGTGCCGGCGCCGATGGAGGAATGGTCCCCCACGATGACGTTGGCGCCGATCTCAACGCCGTCGGCGATGGTGGCGGAGGGGCTTATCTGTGCTGAAGGATGGATGCTAGTAGTCATGACGTTTCTCCAGGTTTTCGAACTTGGTGTACTGGCCGTTGAACAGGAGCTTTACCGTTCCGATGGGGCCGTTACGCTGCTTGCCGATGATGATCTCGGCGTCCTTGTCGTGCTCCTTGGTGCAGGAGCCGTCCCGCTTCTTGCAGTCGTCGCAGTAGACGGCGTCCCGGTAGACGAACATGATCACGTCGGCGTCCTGCTCGATGGCGCCCGATTCCCGCAGGTCGCTCATGATGGGGCGCTTGTCGGTGCGGCTCTCCAGGGAGCGGTTCAGCTGCGACAGGGCCACCACCGGCACGTCCAGTTCCTTGGCCAGGGCCTTGAGGGAGCGGGATATCTCCGAGATCTCCTGCTGGCGCGACTCGGTGCTCGACCCCCGCATGAGCTGCAGATAGTCGACCACGATGAGCCCCAGACCGTGCTCCGCCTTGAGACGCCGGCACTTGGCCCGCATCTCCAGCACCGGGATGGCCGGAGTATCATCGATGAACATCTTCGCCTTGGCCAGCTTGTCGGCCCCGCTGGTCAGCTTGTGCCAGTCGGTATCCACCAGATGGCCGGTCCGCAGGCGGCTCGCGTCGACTCGGGACTCGGAGCAGAGAAGCCGCATCACCAGCTGCTCCTTGCTCATCTCCAGGGAGAAGATGGCCGCCGGCGCCGGCGTGCTGGCGTGGGCCGCGGCATGCTGAGCGATGTTGAGGGCAAAGGCGGTCTTCCCCATGGAGGGGCGACCGGCGATGATGATGAGGTCCCCCCGCTGGAAGCCTGCAGTCATCTCGTCCAGGTCGTAGAAACCGGTGGGGACGCCGGTGACATGCTCCTTCTTCTCGTAGAGGGTCTCTATGTGCTTGAAGGTATCCTTGAGGATGGTGCCGACCAGCGTGAACGCGGGGCGAAGCTTGTTGTCGGCAATTTCGAAGATGTTCTTCTGGGCCGTGTCGAGAAGCTCCTCCACCCCGGTCTCCACGTCGTACCCCTTGGTGACGATGTCGGTGGCCGCGGTGATGAGACGGCGGGTGATGGACTTCTCCTTCACCATCCGGCAGTAGTAGGCGATGTTGGCGGCAGTGGGGACGTAATCGACCAGGGTGGCCAGGTACGCGGCCCCTCCCACTTCCTCCAGCTCCCCGAAGCGTTTGAGCACGTCGGTGAGTGTAATGAGGTCGCAGGGTTCGTTGCGGGTGGAGAGGTCCACCATGGCCCGAAAAATCTTCCGGTGGGTCTCCCGGTAGAGGTCGTCGGCCTCGATGATCTCCAGGGCGCGGTTGATCGCCTCGTTTTCGAGGAGAATCCCGCCGAGGATCGACATCTCGGCCTCAATGCTCTGGGGAGGAACTTTTCTCAGGTCTACTGCGGACATGGCCTGCCTTGGGAATGTTTAAAACGAATGCCGGAAGCAAGTGGGGGAAGGGGGTACTATAACTCGCGCCGCCTACCCGGTCAACGATTTTGACCCGCCTCCCCATCGGCACAAAAGCAAAGGCGGGGCGACCAAACAGCCCGCCCCGCCCTTCATTCCTCCGCGCAGCACCGGGTTTCAGTCACAGTCCTCCCGCCACAGGCACTGGTCCTGACCACAGTTTGCGGCCTTTCCCTCGGCATAGCAGTCGGAATTCCCTTCCATGCGCTGGATGGCCTTGATCAGCTCGGCCTTTTTCAGGGTGCCGGCCTTGACCCCCCGCTGCTTGGCAATTTCCTTGATCTCCTGCATCTTCATGGTGCTTTCCTCCCGAATGAGCTTTTCTGCTGAGGCCTCTGTTGTTCCGATTATCATCGTCATGTTACCGCGTTATGACGTTCTTACAACATGTACCAGAAGATCGGCTGTTCGCAACTGCAATCTCCCGGTTATGTTCAACTTCCCTCTCGACAAAATGAAAAATATTACATAAGATTGCGACCTGCATACTGTATACAGAAAACTCCTCATAAACCCACGCGAAAGGAGAGCATGTATGTCCACCAAGCCGTTCGTTTACCAGGAACCCTTCCCCCTCGAGAAAGATGAGACGTCGTACTACAAGATTCCCGACTCGGAGAAGTATGTCAGCGTCGCAACTTTCGAAGGGAAAGAGGTCCTCAAGGTCGATCCCGAGGCACTCACCGTCCTGGCCAACACGGCCATGAGGGACGTCTCCTTCCTGCTCCGCCCCGAGCACAACGAGTCGGTGGCCAAGATCCTCCGGGATCCGGAAGCCTCCCAGAACGACAAGGGGGTTGCCCTGGCATTCCTGCGGAACGCCGAGATCGCCGCCAACTTCGAGCTCCCCCTCTGCCAGGACACCGGCACCGCCACCGTCGTGGCCAAGAAAGGGCAGCAGGTTTGGACCGGCGGAAAGGACGAGGAGTTTCTCTCCAAGGGGGTCTACAAGACCTACACCGAGGAAAATCTCCGCTACTCCCAGACCGTGGCCCTGGACATGTACAAGGAAGTCAACACCGGCACCAACCTGCCGGCCCAGATCGACATCCAGGCTGTGGACGGCGATTACTACAAGTTCCTCTTCATGGCCAAAGGGGGGGGCTCCGCCAACAAGACCATGCTCTACCAGGAGACCAAGGCACTCCTTACCCCGGACAGCCTGCTCAAGTTCCTGGTGGGCAAGATGAAGTACCTGGGAACCGCCGCCTGCCCGCCGTACCACATCGCCGTCGTGGTCGGCGGTACCTCGGCCGACGCCTGCATGAAGGCGGTCAAGCTCGCCTCCGCCAAGTACCTTGACGCCCTCCCCACCACGGGGAACGAGCACGGCCGGGCCTTCCGCGACGTGGAACTGGAGGAGAAGCTTCTCCAAGAGGCCTACAAGCTCGGCATCGGCGCCCAGTTCGGCGGCAAGTACTTCGCCCATGACGTACGGGTCATCCGGCTTCCCCGCCACGGCGCCTCCTGCCCCGTGGGGATGGCGGTCTCCTGTTCCGCCGACCGCAACATCAAGGCCAAGATCACCCAAAACGGCCTCTTCGTCGAGGAACTGGACCGCAATCCGAGCCGACTCATTCCCGAGCAGTACCGCGGCAAGCATGAGCACGGGGTCAAGATCGACCTGAACCGCCCCATGAAGGAGATCCTGGCCGAACTGAGCAAGCACCCGGTTTCCACGCCGCTGCTGCTGAATGGCACCATCGTGGTGGGGCGCGACATCGCCCACGCCAAGTTCAAAGAGATTCTCGACAGCGGCAAACCGCTCCCCGACTATCTCAAGAATCATCCGATCTACTACGCCGGACCGGCCAAGACCCCGGCTGGCAAGCCTTCCGGCTCCTTCGGCCCCACCACTGCCGGCCGCATGGACTCCTACGTGGATCTTCTCCAGGCGAACGGCGGCTCCATGATCATGATCGCCAAGGGGAACCGGAGCCAGCAGGTGACCGATGCCTGCAAGAAGCACGGCGGCTTCTACCTGGGCTCCATCGGCGGCCCTGCCGCGGTCCTGGCCGAGGAGAACATCAAGAAGGTCGAGTGCATCGACTTCCCCGAACTGGGGATGGAAGCGGTCTGGAAGATCGAGGTCGAGAACTTCCCGGCCTTCATCCTGGTGGATGACAAGGGGAATGACTTCTTCAAGCAGTTGGGTCTGTAGTATCCCCCATGAAAGTGGCAAAAGCCCCCGGTCGTATCTCGCGGCCGGGGGCTTTTCCGTGTGCGGAAGGGAATTCTCCCTACCCGCGCGGGGAGCGCGTTTACGGCCACAGGCCCGGGGTTTGGACTTGACAGAGGGCGCTGGGATGACGTATACCAAAAACAACCACTGTTTTATCTTGTTTTTTCGAACCGTTAGCCGCTTTACCGCGAACACGTCGCTACAGTCTCACAAACTTGCATAATCAACATCACGAAAAGAGAAAAACCATGCTTACCATGAAACCCGAATTCGTTGCCCAGCTGGAACGCGTCCTCAGCTCCGTGGAGATGCTCCTCCCCCGGGCCGTAAAGCCGGTCAACTGGTCCACCTGCTACGCCGCCAACTGGCGCCGCCATTCCTTTTCCGGCTTTCTCCAGGCGGTCAGGGTGACCGATACCACCTCCCTCCATGAACTGCTGGGAGTGGAGAAGCAGAAGGAGATCATGATCAGCAACACGCGCCAGTTCCTGAAGGGGCTCCCAGCCAACAACGCCCTCCTCTGGGGATCCCGGGGGACAGGGAAGTCGTCACTGGTGAAGGCGCTCCTCAACGAGTACGCCTGCGAGGGGCTCCGGGTCATCCAGGTGGAGAAGGAAGACCTCATCTATCTCTCGGACATCTTCTCCGCCGTGGAGGGCGAGCCCTACCGCTTCATCCTCCTCTGCGACGACCTCACCTTCGAGCCGGGGGAGCTGACCTACAAAATCCTCAAGAGCGCCCTGGACGGGTCGGTCTACTCCCCTCCCGAGAATGTCCTGATTTACGTCACGTCCAACCGCCGTCACCTCCTTCCCGAGTACGAATCAGACAACATCGGCTGGAAGCTGGTCAACGGCGAACTGCAGGAGAGCGAGGCCACGGAGGAAAAAATCGCCCTCTCGGACCGGTTCGGCCTCTGGGTGCCGTTCCACGTCTTCACCCAGGACCGCTACCTGGAAGCGGTGCGCCTCTGCGTGGAGCGCGAGGCCCGCACCCGGGAGGTGGATATCCCCTGGTCGGAGCAACTAAGGCTCGACGCCATCCAGTGGTCCCACGACAAGAAAAAGCGCTGCGGCCGCACCGCCTACCAGTTCTCCAAGCACTGGGTCGGCAAGTACCTCCTGGCCAGACAGGCCGCGTGAGGCGCCGACTCCCATGAAGCGGAGCATTGCCCCCCTCCTCGTCTGTCCCGCCTGCCTCCCCAAGGAGCGCCCCCTGGAGCTCACGGCCACCGCCGAAGCGGACGGCGACATCACGGCGGGCCACCTCTCCTGCAAGGGATGCCGGCGCCGGTTCCCGATCCGGGACGGTATTGCCGTGCTCCTTCCCGATCCGGACACGGGGCCGTCGGGGGGACAGTGGAAGTACGAGGAGCAGGGGACGCTGGCCACCTATCTCTGGAGCCACTTCGCGGACCTGGCCGGGGACCCGGAGGCGGGTGACGCCTACGCCTCCTGGGCGTCAGCCCTTGCCGGAAACGCCGAAACCTCCCTCGATGCCGGCTGCGCCGTGGGGAGGCTCACCTTCGAACTGGGGCAG